>CAZWDB010000039.1:0-38914 GCA_964632885.1 uncultured Acidimicrobiales bacterium
CTGCTGAAGGAGCGCGTCGGGTCCTAACCCGCCAGCGAACTGGCACCGGAATCCCACCAGATCGGCCAGGGCGGGATTACGGTGCCAGAACGGACGCTCAGCCCTCGCTAGAGGCCTCAAGCACCACGGTGTCGGTCTTCGAGCCCTCCCGCAGGTGCAGCGTGGTCTTGCGGTCTGAGGTGACGTCGACGTCGAGGCCGTCCAGGGTGAGGTTGGCACGAGTGACGTCGACGGTCAGCTCCGTGACACCTTCCAGCGTTCCGCTGAGGCGGTTGGGCGTCTCGGTTTCCTCCGCCTCACTGTCGGTGCGGTCCAGCCCACGCAGGAAGTGGCTCGACGGCTCGGTCTCGACCCCGGAGTGCTCCACGGTCGACGACACCTCGGGCCGACCATGGGATACGAGGTCGACGCTCCCGATGGCGCCGTCGCCGTCGGACTCACCGCCGGCCACGTTGACGTCGCGGACCCAGTAGGCGGAGCGGAGGTCGCCGCCCAGCTCGGCGGCCAGCTCGTCGAGCAGCCCGAGGATCGAGTCGCGCTCGGACTGCTCGGTTCCCGGCGTGACCCACGAATCGGGCCGGACCTTGAACGTGACGCGCCCCGGGTTGTCGATGCGCTCCCGACCGGCGAGCCAGCCGCCCTCCCGGGTGTAGTCATCGAGGGAGCGGAAGCTGAAGTGCCCGTAGCCGGGATGCAGCTGGTAGCGGTAGGTGTGGCGGAGTTGGTGGAGCCGGTCGGTCTGCCATGTGACGCCTGCAACCGGCACGAGCTCGTCGTTGGTGCCGTGGCTCACCATGAAGGGGACATACCGGGTGTTCTCGAGTTGGTCGAAGGTGTTGCCCGGTCCGGTGCGCGCCATCGGCGAGCCGACGGGAGGCGCGGGGAACGCCCAGATCTGGTAGGCGGGCACGCCGGCCCACACAGCCCCGGCCGCGATGCGATCGGGCAGCAGCGTGCTGAGCCGCCAGCTGCCGTAGCCACCCATCGAATAGCCGCTCACGGTCGTCTGGCTGTCGTCGATGGCGTAGTTGCGGCGGACGTCGGCCCACACGTCGAGGGTGTCAACGAGGGCGCGGTCCCAATACCAGCCGTTCACCCCGAGAGCGAGCGGTGTCACGGCGATCGCCCCGCGGGTCTCGGCGATCTGCTCGTAGACCGCCTCGGTGTCGTATTCGTTGTGGATGTTGTTGAGCGAGTGCATCACGATCGCGAGCGGCGCGGGCGTGGTCGACGAGTAGCCGGCGGGCACGTAGATCGCGTACGGCTGGTAGAGGCCGCGGTGGCGCGGGAAGTCGTCGCTGTAGCCCTCGCCGAGATCTTGGCGAGTGCGGTAGACGCGGTTCGCGCTGCCTGGCTCGACTGGCTCTGCCTCGGTGGTCCCCGCCCGCAGCGCGGTCACGTCGACGGTCTGCACGAACGCGCTCACGTCACCCGACTCGATCGCGGCCTGCTGCTTGGCGTTCCGGAAGTTGCGGCCCCGTTCCTCCTCGTTCGCCGCGTAAGGCTCGCCGCTTCCCTGGAGGTTGAAGGCGAGGTCGGCAGGCAGACCTTCCCAGGCATCCGCCTCGGCGTCCCAGCGGCCCGCGCCCACAACGAGCCTGGTCGCGGGCGAGCTCGCCGCACTCGGCACGGTGAACTCGACGGTGTTCTCCCCGCGGTCCACCACCGCGGTGTCGGCAGTCGCGGTGACGAATGAGGCCCAGCGCGACTGGACACCGGCACCGGACGGCCACTCGCGGAGGTCGGCGGCGCGGTCCTCGACCGCCACACCGACGACGAAGTCGGACTCCTCGAGCAACGAGTTGATCGTGACCTGCAGGCGGAGGTCGGCGCCCTGAGCGCGGGCGCGCACCTCGACAATGTCGGCCTCGTTGTTGAGCTGGCCCCCGTCGTCGTAGACGAAGTCCTGCCACACCCACTCGCCCGCAACGTACCGGCCCGCTCCCGAGATGGCCGTCGGCGGGGCACTCCACCCGCTGTCGCGTGCCGCGAGAGCCGGACCCGGCCCGACCGGCGACACCAGAGCCGCCGCGGTGAGGCCAGCCACCACGGCGATGACGTGACGACGGGTGCGCATATTGGACCCCCAGACCGATACCGGCCAGACCCTACACCGGGTCCACTCGACGGTCCCTTCTCGAGACCCGAGCTTGTGCGCCCCGGGCTGTGATCCAAGCCGAGACGCGCCGAATCACTACCAAAAGCGCACACCTGGCGTCCAACCGCTTCAGCGCACCGGTCGCCGCCAGCGGTTCTCAGGGACCGGTGAAGATCCCCTCGCTGCCGGCCTCCGAGCGGGGCGGTGTCGGCGCGTCGTAACGGGCGGCCTCGTTGCGCGCCACTACGAAGTGGTGGACCTCGTCGGGGCCGTCGGCGAGGCGGAGCGTTCGCTGGCTGGTGTACATCCCGGCGAGCGGGGTCCACTGCGACACGCCGGTTGCGCCGTGCACCTGGATGGCCTGGTCGATGATCTGACAGATCTTCTCCGGCACCATCGCCTTCACCATGCTCACGTAGATCCGGGCCTCCGCGTTGCCGAGGACGTCCATGGCTTTGGCCGCCTTCAGCACCATCAACCGGCAGGCGTCGAGCTCGATCCGCGCCCGTGAGACGAGTTCCATGTTCTTGCCGAGGCTGAGGATCGGCTTGCCGAACGCCTCCCGGAACTTGCCTCGGCGGATCATCATCTCGAGCGCCTTCTCGCCCTGCCCGATGCCCCGCATGCAGTGGTGGATGCGGCCCGGTCCGAGGCGCATCTGGCTGATCTCGAATCCCCGTCCCTCGCCCAGCAGCATGTTCGACGCCGGCACCCGCACGTCGGTGAACCGGAGGTGCATGTGCCCGTGGGGCGCGTCGTCGTGGCCGAAGACCGTCATGGGTCCCACGATCTCGACGCCAGGCGTGTCCATTGGGACGAGGATCTGGGACTGCTGCCGGTAGGTGTCGGCCTCCGGGCTCGTCTTGCACATCACGATCATCACCTTGCAGCGAGGATCCCCTGCGCCCGAGATGTAGTACTTCTCGCCGTTGAGCACGTACTCGTCGCCATCCCGCATCGCCGACAACGACACGTTCTTGGCGTCGGAGCTGGCCCGGTCGGGCTCAGTCATCGCGAACGCGGAGCGGATCTCGCCGTCGAGCAGCGGCTTGAGCCAGCGCTCCTTCTGCTCGTCCGTGCCCACGCGCTCGAGCACCTCCATGTTCCCGGTGTCGGGGGCCGAGCAGTTGAGGCTCTCCGATCCGAGCGGGTACTTGCCGAGCTCGACGGCGATGTAGGCGTAGTCGAGGTTGCTGAGTCCGCCGACCTCGGAGTTGGGGAGGAAGAAGTTCCAGAGCCCGGCGTCCTTGGCCTTCGCCTTGGCCTCCTGCAGCACGTCGAGCTGCCCGGGCGCGTAGCTCCACCGGTCGGCGCGGCCTTCGCCGAGGCGGAAGTACTCCTCCTGCATCGGCGCCACCACCTCCTCGAGGAACTGGGTGACGCGCTTGAGCAGCGGACGGGCTTCCTCGCTCATGCGGAGATCGAACAACTCAGAAGACTCAACCGGGGTAGCCATGCCCCCATCCTGCCCCCACCGGCCCCCGACCCGCGCTCGACTGTGCTCCTAGCGGGGTGATTGCCGCCATTTCGGCCCCGATCACCCCGCTTCGAGCACAGTCGACCGTCACCGTCTGGCGAATTAGGATCGAAGGCGAGCCGCTTCCCCCTGGCAATCACGACCGCGGGGGAAGCGCGTGCGGCGGCTGTTCACGACCGAGAAAGCCCTCACAGCAGGGCTGAGCCCAGAAACCCTCCGGTGGGGTGCCAAGACGGGGCGGTGGCGCCGGATCGAGCGGGGCGTCTACGGAGCCGGCCCCAAGGAGCCGAGCCCGCTCGACCGGGCACGGGCGGCTGTGCTCGCGGCCGGCGGAGTGGCGACCGGCCACCTCGCGGGGGTGCGCTGCTCGGGCTCGACAGCATCGAGCTCCGGGGTCCCGAGGTGGCAATACCGCTCGGAGGGAACGGACGCCGCCCCGGAGCGCGCCGCCGAGACCTCGACCCAGCGCGAGTCATCTCCAGGCACGGGATCCCGTGCACCGACGGACTCCAGACGCTGCTCGACCTCGCCCCGAGCCTCGACGACGACGTGTGGGAACACGCGCTCGAGTCGGTCCTCCGAAAGCGCTTGACCACAGTCGCCGCCCTCGAGGCGGCGCTACCGGGCGTGGACGGCGCAGGCCGCATCCGGCGAGTGCTCCAAGCCCGCCCCGCCGGCGCGCCACCCACCGAGAGCCTGCTCGAGACGCTCATGGTGCAGCTCGCCCGCACCGCCGGAGTGCCAACACCCGTCCGGCAGTTCGACGTGTTCGACGAGCACGGCCAGTTCGTCGCGCGCGTCGACCTGTCGTGGCCAGACCTCGGCCTGTTCCTCGAGCTCGACGGACAGCACCACAAGGACCAACCCGTCTATGACGCCAACCGCGAAACCGCCGTCGTCGCCGCGACCGGTTGGCTCTGCGGACGCTTCAACTGGACCGAGGTCAACTACAACCCGCGTGCCACGGCCCGTCGTCTCATCCGCATCGTCGACCAGGCGCGCCGCCGCCCCCTCCGGACGTGACCGCTACGGCGGTGGGGCTCCGGGGACTTCAAGGACCTGGCCGACCTCGAGCACGTCGGGGTTCTCGATGTCGTTCGCCTCGACCAGCGCCTCGACGCTCGTGCCGAACCGGCGGCCGATCTCGGTGAGCGTGTCGCCCGGTTGCACGGTGTAGGTTGCGCTGGCGGCCGTCGTCGTGGTCGTGTCCGACGCGATCGTGGTCGACGTCGTGGTCGTCGTCTCCGCTTCGTCGTCCCCTCCGCCGCATGCGACCGCCGCCACGAGGGCCGCGGCACCGGCGATCAGCTTGGCCTTCGCAGGTGCTCGGACAAACGCCACCTAACCGATGCTAACCGAGCGGTGCGGAGCGCTGTCTCGGGATAAGACAGACTCTCCGCCGTGGCGCACCCGGCCGCTCCCGACGATCCAGTTCGTACGATCCCCGCGCCGCTGCGCGCCACCTTGGTCGTGGCGCTGCTCTATCTGTTCCTCGTGGGGGTGGCCCTGCTCGAGAGCGGCATCAGCGCCTTGGGCAGCGACGTCCAGGACGAGCTGTTCTCGAGCGTCGCCAACCCGATCGCGGGTTTGTGTGTAGGCATCCTCGCGACCGTCCTCGCCCAGTCCTCGTCGGTGACCACCTCCACGATCGTCGGGCTGGTCGGCGCCGGACTGCTCGGCACCGACGAAGCCGTACCCATGATCATGGGCGCCAACATCGGCACAACCGTCACGAACACCCTCGCGTCGATGGGCCACTTGCGCCGGGCCCATGAGTTCCGCGAGGCCCTCGCGGCGGCGACAGTGCACGACTTCTTCAACGTGCTGTCGGTTGCCGTCCTCCTGCCGTTCGAGTTGATCACCGGCGCGCTGTCGTCGCTTGCCGAAGCCCTTACGCGCCTACTGATCGGCGGTACCGGCGCGGAGTACGAGAGCCCGATCAAGGCGGTGGTGAAGGAGCCCGCCTCATGGGTGAAGTCGTTCTGGGAGGCCCTCGGCTTGGGGGGCAACTTCCTCGGGGTGCTGCTACTGGTGAGCGGGCTGGCATGCATATTCGTCGCGCTCGCCTACATCACGAAGAACATGCGCCAGCTCGTCGCCAGCCGGGTCGAGCGGTCGATCAACGCCTTCCTCGGCAGCGGCGGCGGCGTCACCGCCATGGTGCTCGGACTCATCATCACGGTCTCGGTGCAGTCCTCGAGCATCACGACTGCGGTGATGATCCCGCTCGCCGCCTCCGGAGTGGTGACCCTCGCCAACGTCTATCCGGTCACGCTGGGTGCCAACGTCGGCACCACGGTCACCGCCCTGCTGGCGTCGCTGGCGACCAACCGCCCAGAAGCGCTCACGGTGGCACTCATCCACAGCATCTTCAATCTGAGCGGCATCCTGCTCTTCTATCCCGTACCGTTCCTACGGAACATCCCAATTCGGATGGCCCGACGGACGGCCGCCATAGCGATCGAACGGTCTTCGGCCGTGTTCGTCTACGTCGTGGTGGTCTTTATCCTGATCCCGGCCCTCGGGGTCATCATCTTGAGGTGATGTGCCATGGTCCTCAGCTTCTTCCGCGGCAACGACAGAGTGTTCGACAAGGTCGACCGTCAGGTCACCGAGATGGTCGGAGCGTCGCGGCACGGCTTCGACCTGGCCATGGGCGCGCTCATGGCCGGCGACGACATCGAGGCCATCGGTGACGACGTGCGCGCCACCGACCGCGAGGTGAACCACCTCGAGGAGGCAGTGCGCCGCGAGCTCGTCGTCCACGCCGCCGTCCAGGGCACCGCCGACATCGCCCTCGTGCTCACGACGCTGCTCGTCGTGAAGAAGCTCGAGCGAGTGGGCGACCAGACCAAGAACATCTTCGACCTCGCCGCCGAGGGCGTGCGCTTCAACGACGCGCCCGACCGCGACGTCTTCGAACACGATCGCCGCACCGTCTCCCAGCTGTTCGGCGAAGCGGTCGAAGTGCTGTCGTCCCGCGACGGCACCGCCGTCCGCACTTACATAGACCAAGCCGAGACGCTGATGGCCTCCTTCGACGGCCGGGTGAACACGCTCCTCCACAGCGACGAGCCCGGCCATTACGCGGTGCCCCGCGCCATGCTCGCCCGCTACCTCAAGCGAGTGGTCGCCAACCTCGAGGGCGCCGCCCGCACCAGCTCCTCCCCCTTCGACCGCTCCACCGACCACCCCGACCTCGACGAGTAGCAACTTGAGGCAATAACGAACGGATTCCGTTCGTTATTGCCTCAAGTTCGGCCGACGGGACCGCCGCGAAGGCGAGCGATGCCGTGGGAGCATCACGAGGTGACGGCCGACGAGGCGATCCGCAACGCGCACGCGTGGTTCGAGGTCAACAGCGGCTGGGCGCCGCCCGACCCCGACACGGTCGCCGACTGGGTGGCCGACGGCGTGTGCCGCTCGCCCGACGACTGCATGGTCACACCGGACGGCTGGTGTGAACACGGCCTCGCCTCTTGGTGCCTGATCCTCGCGGCCGAACCCGAGTGGTTCCGCGAGCGAAGGGGATCGTGACGACAGTGACGCGGAATGTCTCAGGCGGCGACGAGTCCGATGGGCGAGGATGAAGGCGTGATCGACCCTGTAGCCGACCTGCGACGGGTGCTCACCGCCCTCGAGCGTCCGGTCCCCGACCCGGTCCCGCCCGACCTCGGCTCCGACGGTCGCATGCACGTCTACGTGTTCGACGACGTCGTCGTGAAGTTCGACGGTCGCCATCACTCGGGCTCGATGGTCCGGGAGCGCAGCGCACTCGAACTGCTGCGGGGCACCGACCTCCCCGTCCCGCAGCTCGTCGCCGCGGGCGACCTTCCCGACGGGCGCCGCTGGTGTGCGATCACCAAGCTCGCCGGCGAGCCGCCCCCCGACGCCCTCATCCCCGCCCACGACGTTAGCCCCGCGCTCGCTCGCCAGATGGGCGAGCAGATCGCTCGCCTTCATCAGGCGGTGCAGCCCCCCGGCTTCGGAACGTGGGACCGCGGCACCGATACGACTCTTATAGAAGAGGAGAAGCGCCGTATCGGCGTGTTCGAAGAGATGGGACGGGAGGCTCGGATCGTGCCGGACGAAGAACTCGATGCGCTCCTCGCGCTCATGGAGAGGACCCGGCTGGCGATGGAATCGGCACCGTCGACACCCGTTCTCGCCCACCGCGACGTCCAGCCCAGGAACACTCTCGTCGCCGCCGGTGAGCTGTGCGGCCTGATCGACTTCGAGTCGTCCGCCGGAGGTGACCCCGCCGAGGACTTCAACGTGCTCGGCCTCGACTGGACCACCCCGGGCTTCGCCGCCTTCGTCGAGGGTTACGCCGCCCAAGGCGGCCAACTCGGCCAAGACGCCGCCGACCGCATGGCCCACTACGTGATGCGGTGGGCGCTCGTGGCCTTCGTCTACCTCGGCCGCATCGCGCCGCAGTACCTCGAGCCGGCACGCACTGCGATCGCGCGAGTGGTGGCCGGCGAACGCCCTGACCTCAGCGCGCTGTCGTAACCACCTGACGGTCCTGACGGTCCGAGCCGCAGCCGTCCGCCGGTCGGCGGGGGCGACAAACCAGACGGCGAGACCGTCGGGAATGGGGCTATCGTTCGGTTTGTGCGGGGACGGGCGGGAGTCGTCGTGGTCGCGGCCGGCATCGTGGTGGCCGCGCTCCTGGTGAGCGCAGGGACGAGCGGCGCAGCCTTCCCGGGAGACAGTGGCCTCCTGATCTACACCGAGGTGATCGACTCCATCGACTCGTACCGGACAGCGCTCCGGACCGTCGATCCGGCCGACCCCCAACCCTCGCCCTTCACGGACTCGACCCGCGCGATGAACGCGGCCTGGTCACCCGACGGCAAACGCGTCGCCTACGACGACCGCGCCGACAACGGACAAGCCATCTGGGTGAGCGATGCCGGGGCGAAGTCGCCGGAGCAGGTGACCTCACCGTACGGCGACTCCTACGGCTACAGCTCGGGATGGCAGGCGAACCCGGCGTGGTCGCCGGACGGTCGCAAGCTCGCGTTCGCCGCGTACTACTCCGACTACGGCTACACCTCGTCGTCCATCGCCGTGCTCGACCTGGAGAGCCGCACGACGACAGTGCTCGTCGATGCCGACAATTCAATGGAACGCAACGAGGAGCCGGTGTGGTCACCGGACGGAAGCGTCATCGCCTTCGTATCGGACCGTACTGGCGTGCCGGAGATCTGGGCGGTTCGGTCCTCGGGCGGCGACCCCCGTCAAGTCACCGAGAGGCAGACCCCCAAAGGCCAACTCGACTGGTCACCCGACGGCAGGGTCATCGTGTACGAGGAAGGCACCGGCGAGGCGGCCGAGTTGGTCGCGTTAAACGTGAGCACCGAGGTCTCGCACCGCCTCACCGAGAACGACATCTTCGACGGCCAGCCGGCCTGGTCACCGGATGGAGAGCACATCGCCTTCGTCACGGGGCGCGGACAGGCCCACCGAGAGATCCGGACGATGACGCTCGACAGGACCGTGAGCGAGCCGATCATCGAGTCCAACGCCGACATCTTCGACCTCAACTGGCAGGCGGTACGACCACCGCCCGAGCCGACGACAGAACCGACCACAACGACGGTCGATGACACGACGACGACCACGCGGGCCACACGAGTCTTCGGGCGGTCTGCAACCAACCCGACGTTGCCGACACCGACCCCGGAAGACGGTGCGCCCGCACTCGCCCTCGACCGTCCTGTGGCCCGCACCGGCACCGTCGTGGTGGCCTCCGGTGTCGACTTCCCGGCGCTGGCCCTGGTCACGTTGCGGTGGGAGCCGGGGCTGGGTGAGGTGATCGTGGGCGCCGACGTCGACGGCGAACTCGAGCGCTCGGTGCTCGTCATGCCCCGTGACGCCCTTGGGCCCCGCCGCCTCGTCGCCTATATCGACGGCGTCCCCGTCACCGACGCTCCGCTCCTCGTGGTCGCGGGCCCGTATCAGCCCTCAGGCAACACGCGGTCCCTCATCACCCGCCGCTGACAAACCCAACCAGCTCAGCGTCGACGCGGCCGGGGGTTCGCGACCGCGCAGACGGTGCTCTGGCCGATCGGGCCCGTCGTGTCGTACATCGCACAGTGTCCGACGGCGACACCTTCCGCCGCCTGGTGACTCGTCACCTCGAAGCCCAGCCAGTCGCTCTGGGGAAGTCGATGCAGATAGAGCGTGATGTCGGCGTTGATGTACTGGAGCCCGGCGTCGCCCGAGTTGGCGAACGGGTTGGCGAAGTCAGCGGCCACCGCGGCTCGCACGAACGGCGACAGCGGTTGTCCCGACACGAGTGGGCGCAACTCCCGCAGCCACGTGCGCTTCTGCGCGACCGAGCCAAAACCGCCCCTCGAGATCGGCCTCGTCTCCCAGATCGCCATGCCGCCGCGCCCTTCGACAGGCTCGATGTCATCGGGGTGGGGCGCGGTCCACGCCGGCGGACTCCACACCGTTCCAGCCGGCACCTCGGCGCGGCGAAGGAGCACCGCGGAACCGCGAGCCACCTCCGTGCCGTCACACGTGACGGTCCCGTCGACGCTGCGGATCCGCCGCCCATCGCGCACCACCTTGGTCGCCACTGCCACCGGCGACATCGGCGGCGCCCGGAACAGGTCGACCGTCAATCGCGCGAACTGGAAGTCGGGCTCGCCGTGCGCTCGCTCCATCGCATCGGCGAGCAGTCCGGCGAGGAGGCGGCCATGCATCATGCCGTCCGACCAGGGGCTCCTCGCGTGCGAAGCGGGAACCAACTCGTCGTCGACCGGCTCGAAGAATCCATCCATCGACCGAGCACAGTAGAACCACCCGGCCCGCGGCGACCTCCTCAGCGGTACGCGCGTGCCTGGAGTTCGTAGAGCTCGGCGTAGAGGCCACCGCGGGCGACGAGCTCAGCGTGGCTGCCGCTCTCGACGATGCGCCCGCCGTCGACGACGATGATCAGGTCGGCCATCCGGACCGTCGAGAACCGGTGGCTGACCAGGATCGTGATGCCCCCGGCCGCGCGGGCGGCCTCGTTGGCGGCGCCGGCGTAACGGACAAAGAGGGCGTGCTCGGTCTGCGGGTCGAGGCTGGCCGTCGGCTCGTCGAGCACGAGCAACAACGGCGCGGCGCGCATCATGGCGCGGCCGAGCGCCAGCTTCTGCCACTGCCCCGTCGACAGCTCGACCCCGTCGGCGAAGTTCCTCCCGAGCTGGGTGTCGAGTCCTTCGGGGAGGCCATCGGGCACGTCGCCCGCGCTGGCGCGGTCGAGCGCGGCGATCACGTCGTCGACGCTGTCGATGCGGTCGAGCAATCCGACGCCGACCGACTCGCGCGCGATCAACTCGAGCTTGGCGAAGTCCTGGAAGCCTCCCGACAGGCGACTGCGCCACTCCTCATGTCCGAACCTCCCCAGCGACACTCCGTCGACGAGGATCTGGCCCTCGGTGGGCTCGTAGAACCGGCACAACAACTTGACGAGCGTCGTCTTTCCAGCGCCGTTCTCGCCGACGATGGCCACCGTCGATCCGGCGGGGATGTGAAGGTCGACACCGGCCAGCACCTCATCGTCGGTGCCGGGATAGCGGAACGACACCCCTTCGACGTCGATGCCGCGCTCGAGGCGCGCCGGCACCGGCGCGGGATCGTCGACGGGCTTGCTGGCGCCTGTCCCGTAATCGACGAGCCACAGGTAGCGGCCCACCGTCTTGAGCACCATGGCGAAGAAGAGGATGGTGCCGGCGACGCCCGTCACCTGCGCGTTGACCTGGGCGCTCAGGCTGAGGGCGAGGATCACCTGCCCCGGTGTCGCCTGTCCGGCCGCGGCCAGCTGGATGACGAAGGCCATCGCGGCGACATAACCGAGCGCGAACACCAGCCAGCCACCTGTCACGAGGAGCGCACCCTTGGTGCGGGCGCGCATGCGTACGGCGTCGACGTCACCCCACACCTCTTCGTGGCGGTTCTTCAGGGCGCCGCGCAGCCCGAAGATGCGGAGTTCCTTCCCGGGTGACGCCTGGGTCGCCAGTTCGTAGAGATGGCGGCAGTGACGGATCCCCTCCGTGGTCTCCTCCATCGCCTTCTGCCGCCACCGCTCCGAGGCGGCCGTCGCCGCGAGTGACGGCAGGGCGGCGAGCGGCAGGAGAAGAAGGACGGGGTGCACGCTCGCGAGCAACAGCGCGCTCAGGGCGACTTGTCCCACCATGGCAACCGCGCCTACGAGGGAACGCGGCGCGGCGGTGAGCACGCCCCGCTCGGTTCGCAGCATCTCGATCTCGTCGAGGTAGTCCGGTCGCTCGTGGTGCTCGATGCCGGGGACGCCGGCCGCGAGGGCGATCGTCCGCTCGTCGAGGAGCCGGCTGCTCTTCTCTTCGAGAGTGACTCCCATGGTGAAGCCGGTGTAGATCGCCAGCAGCCCGACGGCGAACGTGAGGCTCAGCGCGATGGCGGTGAGCACCACCTGGGTGCGGTCGCCGGCGAGCACGGCGTCGACCATGAACTTAAGGAAGAGAGCGTCGATGCTCATGCTCAGCTGGCCGAAGACGGTGAGGAACGCCACCGCCACGAGGCGCCAGCGGTCGGCGCGCCAAGCGGTAGCGATGATCGTGGCGATACCCCGTATTCCTCTACGCACCGGCCCGCTCCTCGTCTTCAGCACCGTCGCCGACCTCGCTGAACCGGGCGGCCTGGAGGGAGAACATCCGCGCGTAGCGGCCGCCGGCCGCGACCAACTCGTCGTGGCTGCCGTCCTCCACGATGCGGCCGGCGTCGAGAACCACGATCCGGTCGGCGCGCCGGACAGTGGAGAAACGGTGCGAGATGACGATGGTCGTGATGCCGCGCGTGAGCTCTAGGAACCGGTCGTAGATCTCAGCTTCGGCCCGCACGTCGAGGTTCGCGGTGGGCTCGTCGAGCACGAGGACGCCGGCGCCCGCGTCGACGGCGTAGATGGCGCGGGCCAGCGCGATTCGCTGCCACTCACCGCCACTGAGGTCGATACCGTCGGTCAACCTCCGGGAGAGCGGCGTGTCCCATCCCTTCGGCAGGCGGTCGAGGATCGCGCCCGCACCGGCCCGCTCAGCCGCCTGCTGCAGCCTCTCGGGCGACGACACGTCGATGGCGCCGTAGCCGACGTTGGCCGCCGCGGTCATCTCGAACCGGATGAAGTCCTGGAAGATGGCGCCGATGCGGCGCTGCCACGCCGCCGTGTCGAGCTCACCGACGTCGATGCCGTCGACGCTGATCGACCCCGCCGTCGGTTCGTACAACCGTGCGAGAAGCTTGACGAGTGTCGTCTTGCCGGCGCCGTTGTCGCCGACGATCGCGAGCGACCGGCCCGCTTGGATCTCAAGGTCGAGGCCGGCGAACACTTCGTCGTCGCGGCCGGGGTAGCTGAAGCGCACGCCGTCGAAGGCGATCCGATCCTTGGGAGACTCTGCGGGCGATCGGGTGCCGCTGCGTATGGTGCCCGACCGTTCCTGCACGAGCTGCTCGAGCTCTTCCAGCGCGGGCAGGGCAGCCAGGCCGTAGGCGATGTGCAGGTCGTTGTCGCCGATCGAGAACGCGCCGATGCCGAGGGCCGCCTGGAGCAGGATCGCCAGACGCTCGAGGTCGATGGTGCCGTTCAGGCCGGCCCGTCCGATCGTCCAGAACGAGAACGCCGTGATCAATGCCAGCGCGGTCACGCTGAGGACGACCTGCACCTGCCCGCCCTTGCGCTCCTCCCACACCTGCTGCATGCCCTCGTTCCAGTAGCGGGTGAAGCGGTTACGCACCCACGCGTCGAGCCCGAAGACGCGCGTCTCCTTCGCCGCCGGCGGCGTGAGGGCCAGGTCGCGCAGGTAGGTGGACCGCCGCAGCGCCTGCGTCTGCCCGGCCATCACGTTCACCTGCTGGGTGAAGTGCTTCAGGATCAGCGACCGCAGCACCCGGAACGCGACGAAGAGCAGGATGCCGAGCGGCACGTTGAATGTAGCCACGAGCACGGCCTGGCCGGCCGACTGCACGAGGAAGGCGGTGTTGCCCATCAGCCCGAGCAATGCCTGACCGGGAGTCCACTGGCCGTCGAGGGCGCCGACGGAGAGCGACACCTTGTTGAGGGTCTCGGGATCCTCGAGGTGGGCCAGGCCGTGCGGTGCCATGGTCGCCTGCATGGCGCGGCGGCGCAGGTCGCCGTTGACGCGCCGGCTCAACGTCTCGCCCACGATGGCATGGAGCGGATCGAGCACTTGCCGCAGCACGAAGAGCGTTGCGGCAACGATCAACGCCATCGTCAGCCGCTGGCCCGCCGGCGAACCCAGCCCGCCGTCCACCGCAGCCGGCACCGCTCCGACGAGGGTGCCGCTCGCGATCGTGAATCCGACCGGAGCGACGCTGCGCAGGGCATTGATGACAACGAGCGTGACCGCGAGCCGCCAGTTCACCGACGGCAGCAGCCGCACCAACGCCCAGCGCAGGCGGAACGTCTCGGTCATCCCGTCACCTTCACGTGCACCTCGCGCGTCCCGTCTCTATCGAGGGCGGCGACCGCGGCCTCCGCCTCGGCGACCAACTCGTCCTCTGCCGGCAGCGTGGGTCCGAGAGGTTCGACGACGACGTCGACGCGCCTGCGCACCGTTTTCGTGCGCCATGTCGCCACCAACTCGCCGTCGACGAGAACGGCGCCGGGCACGCCACTCGACTTCCACACCCGCTTCTGCTGGTCCCGATCCGCCAACAGCGAAGCCCGTTCCCGGCTCTCGAGGAACGGGTCGTAGGGAGGAAGGAAGCGCACCCCTGCGACTGGGCCGCCGCCACCCGTGAAGCCGTCGGCGTCGGCCCCGAGGACGACGACACTCTTCTTATTGGTCTTCTTCTTGGTCTTGTTGTCGCCGGCGACGGCGACCTCGACAAGCTCGCCGTCGAGGGCGGCGAAGGACTGGCGGGCGTCGGCCGGCGGGACGTTGAGCCACCCGGCGAACCCGTTCGCGGTGCCCGGGCCGAAGGCCCGCAGATAGCGCCGCACCAGCTCCGCCCGCGCCGCGGCGGAAGCGACCGCGTCGCGGTGGTCGGGCGCACGCCCGATGGCCTTCTCGGTGAGCATCAGATCTTCCGACGCGCCGGCGAAGCAGAAGGCGCCCGCCACCCCTGCAAGGCGGAAGAGGAGGTCTTCCACGTGTGGATCGGAACACCGTCCCCGGCACGGGGGGCGGAGCACGGCGGGCACGCGCGCCGTGATCGCCTGGACGAACTCCCCCTTCGGCATCGGTCCACCGCCCGCCTCGGTCAGCACGTCGACGGCGCCGTCGACCACGTGCTGGAGGGCATCGATCGCAGCCATCCCACCAGCCCGCAACGCGCCCATGAAGGGCTTGACCGCGCCTTCGAGGCTGGCCTCGCCGCTGGGGAACGCTCCGAGGGTGAAGACCTCGAAGTCGTCCGGCGGCACCAGGTGGACGGCGCCCCGCGGACCGAAGATCGCCACGAGGGTGCCGTCGTCGACGGCCTCGGCCAGACGCGCGCCGCTGGCCTCGGCCATTCGAGCGGCAAAGGCGACCGGAGTCTGCTTCGTCCGGCGCACACCGGCGACACCGGCGACGGTCCGCCAGTCGGCCGACGACCGCCGGCGGTCAAGGTGGTGGGCCGCGACCCGATGCGCCACCACCTGCGTATGACCGAGCCCCAGCACTAGTCGCGATACTACGCGAGTCCCAACACGCCGCCATCCGATTCACGCCTTCGATCCGGAACCGCACGCAAGTCAACGAGCCAGCCCGACATAGCAAATCTAACGACTTGCGTTAGGATTTCAAGATATGCTGGAACGTCCGCAAGCCAGGCACCACCTCATCGAAGCGCTCGACCGTGCCCCCGTCGTGGTCCTCACCGGGCCACGCCAGGCGGGCAAGACCACCCTCGCCAGGACGATCGTGGACGCGCCGGAGCGGAACTTCTTCGACCTCGAGGACCCCCGCGACGACGCCCGATTGGCCGACCCCACGCTGGCGCTGTCCGCACTCAACGGCACCGTCGTCGTCGACGAAGCGCAGCGACGGAACGACTTGTTCCCGATCCTCCGAGTTCTCGTCGATGAGGACAGACGGAACGGGAGGTTCCTGGTGCTCGGATCGGCGTCGCCTGACCTCGTCGGCCTCGCTTCGGAGAGCCTCGCCGGCCGAGTCGCACTCGTCGAGCTCGCCAGCCTGCAGTTGGTTGACGTCGGCGCTGACGAACTCAACCGCCTGTGGCTCCGCGGCGGGTTGCCGCCGGCCTACACCGCCGCCACCGACGCGGCGTCGGCGGCGTGGCGCGAGGACTACGTCCGCACCTTCCTCGAGCGCGACCTCGCCAACCTCGGCGTCCGCATCCCGTCGACGACGATGCGCCGCTTCTGGACGATGGTTGCCCACTACCACGGCCAGACCTGGAACGGGGCCGAGATCGCGCGCAGCCTCGCCGTGTCCGAACCCACCGTGCGCCGCTATCTCGACGCCCTGACCGACGCTCTTGTCATCCGCCAACTCCAGCCATGGCACAGCAACGTCGGCAAGCGCCAGATCCGGTCGCCGAAGGTATATGTCCGCGACAGCGGGCTGCTCCACCGCCTCCTCGGACTCGACGACCACCACGCGCTAGGCGGCCATCCCAAGGTCGGCGCGAGCTGGGAAGGCTTCGTCATCGAACAACTCCTCGCTCGCACCGGCACACGGAACGCGTGGTTCTGGGGAACCCACGCCGGCGCCGAGATCGACCTCTTGATCGAGCAGTCGGGCGAGCGAATCGGCATCGAGGTCAAGCTCACCGACGCGCCGCGCATGACCCCTTCGATCCGCAACGCCATGGACGACCTCGAACTGTCGCGGGTCATCGTCGCCCACGCCGGGAGCGATCGCTACCCACTCGCCGAGAACGTCGAAGCGATCGGCTCAGCCGATCTTCTCATCGAGGGTTGTTGACCGACCCCGGAGGCACGGAGGCACACCCGCATCATGATGCTATGATGCGCCTGTGGCGAAGACGCGCACCACGCTGACGATGGACGAAGAGGTTCTGCGCGCCGTCAAGGTTCGTGCCGCCCGCACGGGTAAGGGCGACAGCGAGGTGATCGAGGAAGCCGTTCGGCGGCACCTCGGGCTCGACCTCCTCGACCGGCTTTGGGCGAAGAGCGACCTCGACGAACAGGAGGCCGTCGATCTGGCGGTCGAGGCCCAGCACGCCACCAGGCGGCAGCGCCGGCGTTGAGTCGTGCGGGCGGTTCTTGACCCGAACGTCATCATCTCTGCGCTTCTCTCGCCGTATGGTTCGCCCGCGAAGGTGTTGCGCGCGTGGCTCGACGGAGCCTACGACGCAGTCGTCTCACCGTTGCTGCTCGATGAGCTTGCGCGAGCTCTGGCCTATCCGAAGATTCGCCGCCGCATAACGGCAGCAGAGGCTGAAGAGGTCGTCGAGTTGTTTCGCGAGGGCGCCGACCTTCGCGACGACCCGGCCGGCGAGCCTCCCGTTCGATCGCCCGACGCAGGTGACGACTACCTCATCTCTTTGGCAGCCGCGTCGCGGGCAGTCATCGTGTCGGGTGACTCGCACCTCCTCGATCTCGGAGAAGACCTGCCGGTGTACTCACCGGCCGGGTTCCTAGAGGTCATCGAGGCCGGCGACCGCTAACTCCACGTCGAACTCGAGCGGGGCAACACCCGGACAGTCACGCTGCCGGACAGCCGTGACATCGGTCATACGACCCGCCCGACGGTGCGATATACGACCTCTGGAGGATGTTCTCGCGCGCCGTTCAGCAGATGCTCGGTGAGTGACCAACACGATGACAACGACGGACACGAAGCTCTCGGAGTTCGACTTCATGAGCTTCAACGAAGTGGACGACCGCTATGGGCTGTACCGGGAGTGGCGACAAGCAGGTCGGGTGATCAGAGGGGGCCCGGGACTGTGGATCGTTACCCGGCACGCCGACGTGGCGCCGCTGCTCCGCGATCGCCGGCTGGCCCACGAGATGCCGCGCGCTGCGATCGAGGTGGGCTCTGGACCGGGCGCAGTGTCGGACTTCCGTGAGCGCATCCTGATCAACCGCGACGGCTCTGACCACACCCGCCTACGCACCCTCATGGGCAAGGCGTTCAGCGCGCCGCTGGTGCGCAAGATGCGCGAGCACATCGTCGACATCGCCACCTACCTCCTCGAGCCGCTGCTCGACGGCGAGACCTTCGACCTCGTCGACCAGTTCGCCTACCCGCTCCCTTCGCAGGTGATCTGCGAGCTGCTCGGCATCGAGCATGTCGACCGGGACACGGTGCGCGTGCGGGCCGCGGCCTTCGGCCAAGGCGACCAGGACGCTGCCGACGCCGCCATGATGTGGATGCGCGAGTACCTCAGCGCCGTGCTGTCCGATCGACGGCCGGATCCGGACGGCGACCTGCTCCAACGCATGCTCGCCGCCGAGGAGGGCGACGACGCCCTGACCCACGACGAGATCGTTGACAACGCCGTGCTCTTGTTCGTCGCCGGCTTCGAGACGACCAAGCACCTCATCGCCTCGGGCTGCGATGCCCTCCTCGACTTCCCCCAACAGATGGATCGGCTCGGGGCCGATCCCGCGCTGTCGAAGACGGCGGTCGAGGAGTTCCTGCGGTACGACGGCCCGGCGCCGTTCGTGCTCGCCCTCACGACGGAGCCGGTCGAGGTCGGCGGTCACGTAATCAAGCCGGGGCGCGTGCTGGCCCTGATGCTCCAGTCCGCCAACCACGACCCTGACGTGTTCGACGACCCTGAAGGACTCGACATCGGCCGCACTCCGAATCCACACGTGGCTTTAGGCGGCGGCGTCCACCATTGCCTTGGGGCCATGCTCGCCCGTGTCGAGGCCGACGCTGTCTTCAGCGTGCTGTCCGAGCGAGTCGCGACCCTGCAACGGGCGGGCGAACCCGAGCGTCAGCTACCCCGCATGTTGGGCACGTTCGCCCATCTGCCGGTCACCGCTCGGCCGAGATAGCGACGGGAGGAAGTGACGCAATGCCACCGCGAGTTAGCGATTCCAGGTGACGGCAGATCTCGGTCCGTGGGAACATGGTCAGGTGGTGGGAACGGTGGGGGCGCTCCCGGTAGGAACCGTCACGCTGCTTCTAGGAGACATCGAAGACTCGACGTTCCTCTGGGAGCAGCGTGACGACGAGATGCCGGCCGCGCTTGCGGAGTTGAACGCCGTGATCGACGAGACAGTCGCCGGCCACGACGGCGCCCGTCCCGTCGAACAGGGCGAGGGCGACAGCTTCGTCGCCGGCTTCGCCCGGGCGTCCGATGCGGTGGCGTGCGCCTTTTCGCTGCAAGCGGCGACGCTCTCTTCCGGTTTCCTCCGCCTCCGGATGGGCCTGCACACCGGGGAGGTGCAGTTGCGGGATGGCAGCAACTACATGGGACCGGACGTCAACCGAGCGGCACGCATCCGCGACGTCGCGCACGGCGGGCAGATCCTCCTCTCCTCGACCACCGCCGCGTTGGCTGGGGCGCATCTGCCTGCGGAGTGCAGCCTGTTCGACCTCGGCTCTGTCGAGCTGCGCGGCTTGGACCAACCCGCGCCCATCTTCCAGCTCCGACATCCGGAGCTACCAACAGAAGCCGCACCTCGGCAGGCGCCGGGCGCCGTTCGCACGAACCTTCCGGCCCAGCTCACTTCGTTCGTCGGGCGCGTCGACGACACCCTCCACGTCGACCGTCTCCTCCATGATGTCCGCGTGGTCACCCTCACCGGCGCGGGCGGCGCGGGCAAGACCCGGCTGGCCATCCACGTCGCTGAGGGCCGCCTCGGACGGCACCGCGCTGGCGTGTGGTTCGTCGACCTCAGCCGCTACAACGAGACGGACGCTGCGCTTGCCGGAGTCGCCGAAGCAATAGGTTGCGCTCGAACGACGGGGCTCTCTGTCGACGTCGTCGCCCGGTTCATAAGGGACTCGGAGCGGCTCATCGTTCTCGACAACTGCGAGCACCTCATCGCCTTCGCCGCCTCCTTGGCGGACGGGTTGCTGCGAGCGTGCCCGAACCTGACGATCCTCGCGACGAGCCGCGAGCCGCTAGGCGTAGCCGGAGAAGCCACGTTCCGTGTGCCATCCCTCGCCGCGCCCCACGCGGAAGATCTGCCCGCCGTCGAGGTGGCGGAGTTCGACGCCGTTCGGCTGTTCCTCGAACGGGCGACGCGGGCCAAGCCCGACTTCCGCTTGGACGGCTCCACTGCGCAGGCGGTGGTGGAGATCTGTCACCGGCTGGAAGGACTTCCACTCGCCATCGAACTGGCCGCCGCCCGCATGCGCGCCCTGACGCCTCAGCAGATCCTTGAGGGCCTCCACAATCGCTTCCGTCTGCTGACGGGCGGGGCGCGCACCACCATCGCCCGCCAGCAGACCCTCCAGGCTTCGGTCGACTGGAGCTACGGCCTACTGCTCGACGTCGAGCGCACAGTGCTCAACCGGCTGTCCGTCTTCGCTGGCGGCTTCGACCTCGACGCCGCCGAAGCGGTCTGCGCCGGCGGTGTTGTCGAGGCGCACCACATCCTCGACATCGTGCTCCACCTTGTCGACAAGTCTCTCGTCAACGCCGACGGCGACCGCTTCGACCTGCTCGAGACGGTCCGCCAGTACGCCGCTGCCCGCCTCGCCGATTCAGGCGAGGCCGACGCTGTTCGCGCCCGCCACTACGACTACTTCTATCGCGCCGTCCGGCTCCGTCAGGCAGTGGGCGAGGCCGAGGATGGCTACCGGGCGGTCATCGAATCCGACTACGAGAACATCCGCCGCGCGCTGCAGTGGGCCGCGGAGCAAACTGAACCGATCGTGCTCGCCCGGTTTGCGTCACGATTGGCCCCCTACTGGCTCACGTCCACGTGCATGGTGGATGGCGTGCGGTGGATGCGCGAGGTAATCGAAAGAGAGGCCGACCCTGCGCGCAAGGGTTTGGCGTTGGCTCGGCTTGGCACGCTCCTCACTCGGTCTGGCGACTACAGCAGCGACACGGCCGCGCGGGACAAGGGTCTGGCTTTGCTGAGAGAGTCGGGAGACCGGGCCCTGCTCGCCGCGGCGCTCTCCATCTCGATACCGACACCTAATAGCCTCGCTGAGTTGGAGGCGCTCGCGGCGGAGCTCGGCACCCCCCAACTCAAGGTTGCTGCCGCATTCTGGCGCGCGTTCGTGACGATGCAGACCGACCCTGCCGCCGCGGCGGCCATGGCCGTGGACATCGCCCCGCTGTCTCGACAGGCGGGCATGGATTGGATCGAGCTGAGTGCACGGTCCCTCCTCGCCGTGGCCCCGGTGTTCTTGGGGGAAGTCGCCGCCGCCATCTCGGACGTCGAGTCGATGGTCGCCGAAGCAAGGGATCGCGGCGAAGGGCTCCTACTCGTCACCGGGCTGACGGACGCAGCGCTGCTCTATGAGTTAACGGGTGAGCGCCCAAAGTGCGATGCGGCCCTGGCGGAGATCGAGGCGCTCGGCGAGGCGGTCATCGTCGCACCAATGCCGTACTTTCCCGAGACGAACTGCCGCTCGCTGGTCGCAATGCTCCGCGCCGAGTGGGACGAAGCACTCGAGTTCCTCACACAGCAACTCGCGGCGCCGCTTCGAGCGGGCGACCGTGCCGGTGCGCTCCGATTGATGGCAGTGGTCGAGGCCGTCACCGGGCGGCACGCCGAGGCGGCCGGCCATGTGGTGGAGTCGGACGCGCTCGACGCCGGTGATGAAGTGGCTTTCATGGGCTTCGTGCCGCGTGATCTCGCCGGTGCCATCTCGGCGCGAGCGAACGGGGAGTGGAACCGCGCCGAGGAGCTGGCCCAGGTGGCGATCGGTGAGACCCATGCAAGGTTGATATGGGCGCATTGGCCCGTTGTCACCGTCCTCCTTCTTGCCGACATTTGGTCGCGCCGCGGACGGCACGAGGACGCCATCCGACTCTTGGCGGGCGTGCGGGCCGAGACCGACCGCAAGGGCGTCGTGTGGGAAACGCCGCTCTTTACCGCAATGCGGGGCGACGCCCACGAGCGATGCCGGGAGGCGCTGGGCGGCGAGAGGTTTGCCGAGGTGTGGAGCGAAGGCCAGATGGCGTGGGACGACGTTGTGGCGTTCGCCCAGCGGGGTCGCGGCCCCCGGCAGCGGCCCGATGTCGGGTGGGACGCGCTGACGCCGACAGAGCGGCAGGTCGCCGAGCTCGTTGTTGCGGGTGCGACCAACAAGGAGGTGGCCGAGAAGCTGTTCATGTCCGTGGCAACGGTCAAGACCCACCTCACGCGGGTCTATGCGAAGGTGGGTGTGTCGACCCGCGGTCAGCTCGCCGCCCGGGTGCCATGACCGAACTGCCGGCGGGCACGGTCACGCTCCTGCTGGGCGACGTCGAGGACTCGACCGTGCTCTGGGAGCGACGGCCCGACGACATGCGTACTGCGGTGGCAGAGCTCGATGAGCTGATCACCAAGGCTGTGGCCGCCCACGACGGCGCCCGCCCGGTCGAGCAGGGTGAGGGCGACAGCTTCGTCGCCGGCTTCGCCCGGGCATCCGACGCGGTCGCGTGCGGGCTCGACCTCCAACGCGCCACGGCAGGTGGCTTTCTCCGCCTGCGCATGGGGGTGCACACCGGCGAGGTGGAGTTGCGCGACGAACGCAACTACATGGGCCGTACCATCAACCGGGCAGCCCGTATCCGCGACGCCGGCTACGGCGGCCAGATCCTGCTCTCCCAGACCGCCGCCGAAGTCGCTCGGGAGGCGCTTCCTGACGGGGCGAGCCTCCGCGATCTCGGAGTGCTCGAGCTGCGCGGCTTCGAGGTGCCCGAGAGGGTGTGGCAACTCGAACACCCGGAGCTGCAATCCGAGTTCCCGCCGCTGCGAGCGTCTGACCGCGACAGCGCGAACCTGCCGGTGCAGCTCACCTCCTTCGTCGGACGTGTCGACGACATCGCCGGGGTGGGGAGCCTTCTCGACGGCGCACGTGGGGTTACCTTGACGGGGTCCGGCGGCGCCGGCAAGACCCGCCTCGCCATCGAAGTGGCAAAGCAACGCGCCGCGAACCACCCCGACGGAGCATGGTTCGTGGACCTCAGCCGCTACAACGAGACCGAGGCGGCTCTGGCAGGGATCGCCGAGTCGGTCGGCTACCGGAGAGCAAAGGCGGCCTCTGTCGACGACATCGCGGGTCATCTCGGCGACCGTTCCGCATTGGTCGTCCTCGACAACTGCGAGCACCTCATCGCCTTCGCGGCGAGCGCCGCCGATGTGCTCCTGCGGCGCTGCCCCAACATCACGATCCTGGCGACGAGCCGCGAGCCGCTGGGAGTGGCAGGCGAGGTGACGTTCCGCGTGCCTTCGCTCGCCGAGAGCGACGCTATGACGCTGTTTGTCGACCGAGCTCGGCGGGCGAGGCCCAATTTCGCGCTCGACGAAAGCAGCTCACCGGTAATCGCCGAGATCTGCCACCGCCTGGACGGGCTTCCCCTGGCCGTCGAACTCGCCGCCGCCCGTCTGCGCGCCCTCACACCGGCCCAGATCCTCGAAGGCCTCCACGACCGGTTCCGCCTGCTGACGGGCGGCGCCCGCACGACGACGGCCCGCCAGCAGACGCTGCTCGCGTCCGTCGACTGGAGCTACGGCCTGCTCCTCGACGTCGAACGAACGGTGCTGAACCGGCTCTCAGTGTTCGCCGGCGGCTTCACCATGGAGGCCGCGGAAGCCGTGTGCGCCCACGGAGCAGTCGCGTCCCATCATGTGTTCGACATCGTCCTCCAACTCGTCGACAAGTCGCTCGTCAATGCCGACGGCGACCGCTTCCATCTGCTCGAGACCGTCCGGCAGTACGCCGCCAGCCAGCTCGTCGACGCAGGCGACGCCGCCGCCACTCGGGCGCGGCACTATCACTCCTTCGCCGAGCTTGCCCGCACTCACCAGCCGTTCGGTGCGAGTGAAGCCACCTACCGGCGCGTTATCAGCGGCGAATACGAGAACATCCGCCGCGCGCTCCAGTGGGCAGCCGGCCAGGACGATCACACGTTGTTGGGCAAGCTCGCCAGCCGCCTGTACCGCTACTGGGCCACTGGCAAACGGCTGAACGACGGCGCCCGCTGGCACGAAGCAGTGGTGCAGCGGGAACAGGATGACGCCGCCAAGGGCAGGGCCATGAGCCGGCTGAGCGTGTTGCTGTTTCTGGCCGGGTCGGGGACGCAAGGGCATGACGTGATGGATGAAGGACTCGACCTCCTGCGCCAGTCAGGCGACCGCGCCGCGCTCCAAGAGGCGCTCGTGGCCGCGGCTGCCACGGTGTCGAGCGAGGCGGCCGATGAGCTCGCCGCCCTCGCCGACGACCTAGACCACGAGTGGTTGCGTGGTTGGGCCGAGTTCTCGCGAGGCCGGTGGCTGCTGGGCACCGACCCTCGTGCCGCAGCCGGCCATTGCGAGGCGGCCCGCCGGATCGCCCAACGCGTCGGTGACTCGTGGCTCGACCGCCAGGCTCAGTTGTGGCTCGCGTTCGGTGGGTGGACAGGAGACTTGCGGCCGGCCCTGGTCGCCATGGAGGAGTGCGTGGAGTCGATCCGGAGCGCCGGCGATGCCGGCACGCTGGGGCCGGCCCTGAGCTTCACGGCCATGATGCGGCAGATGACAGGTGACCGCCGTGGCGCCGACGTCGTTATCCAGGAGCTGGAAACGCTCGACGATGAGATCCAGGTGCCGAGTCAGCGCTACTGGGCACCACTAGCGATGGGCCGGGCATTCGTGGCGGCGGCGCGTGGAGAGTGGGCCAGTTCCATCAGCTTCCTCGACGAGTGGATCGACGCCGCCGACAATGAGGTCGTGCCGATGCGCGTGAGGGCAGTCGTGGAGGCGCTGGCCGGCGATCATGCCGAAGCCGAGCGGCACAACCACGAGTCGCTCCGTATCAAGGGTCCGAACCTCGGCATACCAATCTCTGAGTTTCCGGCCGACCTGGCGCCCGCCATCTGCGCGCGCGACACCGGAGACTGGTCTCACGCCGAGGAGGCGGCGCGGCGGGCAGTGGCCGAGCTGCAAGTCCGGTCGCTATCCGCGCTGATGTACCACATCGTGGTGGTCGTGCTGGCCAGCGTGTGGGCAGGTCAGGGACGTCGCGACGACGCGGTGCGGCTGTTCGCCGCGACTCGTGCCGACGGTGAAGGCAAAGGCCTCAGCTGGGACGACAACGCCCTGATCCAAGCCGCCGAGGCTGGGCAGGTCGACGCCTGCCGAGAGGCGCTCGGCGAAGAGCGGTTCGCGCAAGTGTGGGATGAGGGCGCGGCCATGTCGTGGGACGACGCGCTGGCGTACGCGCTGCGTGGGTGGGGTCCGCGTGACCGACCCGTAGACGGGTGGGACGCCCTGACACCGACCGAACGCCAGGTCGCCGAGCTGGTCGCGGCCGGCGCCACCAATAGAGAGGTGGCCGACAAGCTGTTCATGTCGGTCGCGACGGTGAAGACCCACCTCACACGGGTGTATTCGAAGGTAGGCGTCTCCTCGCGCAGCCAGCTCGCCGCACACCAGCGAGCGTGATGCGCCGCACAGTCATGTGCCAGGCCGACCCGCGACGCAGTGGCTCCCTCGGTCGTCGATTATGTGCAGTCGGTCGCGACGCCAAGGGCGCTGCAGAGTTGCCGGAGACGGTTGTCGCTCATGCGGCCGATACGTTCGACGAGCACGGCCGCCGCCACACTCTCAACTGAGTCGAGGTTGGCGACACATCGCCGGGGCACCGGGTCTTCGCCCGGCTCGAGAAGGACCTCACTAGCCAGACCACGGATCGTCGTCGTGCATGGCGCGATGAGCGCCCGCCGGAGACGGGGAATCGCGACGTCCCGGGAGAGCACCACCACAGGCCGCCGACCGACGTCGGGGAGTTCGCACCACCACACCTCCCCGCGACTCGGCAGACTCACGAGCTCGCGGCCGCCTCACGGAACGACGCCAGATCACCCCACTCATCAGCGGTGTCGAGCGGGGTCTCGTCATAGGCCTGGTAGCTGGCATCGAGTTCGGCAGCGCGCTCGCGGGCGAGCAGGGCCTCGAGGGCGGCATCGAGTAGTGCAGCGTCGTTCAGGCCACGACGGGACCTTCGAGCGTTCTCGAGCAGATCACCATCAACGGTTGTACTCACTCGAACACGAGCCATGCCATAACGATGGCATATCTATGCTACTGCCACAAAGCCGAACCCTCAGACCCGACCCGGACCGCCTCCGTATCGGCGACAAGTGTTCCCATGCAATCGACGACCGTTGTGTACCTATGGCCGTGATCCGAGCCCAAGAGTTGGCGGATCACGACCACAGACACACACGCGCCATAAGCCCGGCATCGCCTGTCCAGCCCGCCAGTCGACGAGCGGCTGGCCAAGGCCCCGCCGCCGGTAACGTGCGCGCGTGACAGCGGCGGGACGGGACGCGATCATCGTTTACCGAAGCTGTTGAGCCCGCGACGGGGAAGTGGGTGGGAGGGTGGTTCGTGAACGGTGACCTGACGCCCAAGGCGGCTGCGGGGACGGTGGCCATGGTGTTCGCGGACCTGGAGGGGTCTACGAAGTTGGTGTCGTCGTTGGGCCCGAAGCTGTTCGGCGACCTGTTGGACGGCTACGGGGAGGTGCTGGCCAAGGCGGCCTCGGCGCATCGCGGGGAGATAGCGGGCCAGGAGGGTGACGGCCTGTTCTTGATGTTCCCGACGGCGGCGGGGGCGGTGGAGGCGATGGTCGTCGCCCAGCGCGAGCTGGCGGAGCGGACCTGGCCTGGCGATGCGGAAGTGCGGGCGCGGATGGGCATCCATGCCGGCGAGGCGCACCGGTCGGCTGATCAGTGGGTGGGTTTGGAGATCCATCGAGCGGCACGGATCGCGGGGGTGGCGTGGGGCGGCCAGGTGGTGGTCTCTGACGCGGTGCGGTCCCTGGCCCTCGACGCGCTCGGCAAGGACCAGGTGGAGCTGCGCGATCTGGGCGAGCACGAGCTGAAGGACCTGCCCCGCCCCGAGCGGCTCCACCAGGTGGTGGCGCCCCGGCTGGGCGACGGGTTCCCGCCGCTGCGGAGCCTCACCACGGTGCCCAACAACCTGCCCCACCAGCCCACCAGCTTCGTGGGCCGCCAGCGCGAGCAGTCGGAGGTCGCGGGTCTGGTGCGCGAGCACCGCCTCGTGACCCTCACCGGTGTGGGGGGCACGGGCAAGACCCGGCTCGCCATCGAGGTCGCCACCGAGATGGTGGCCGAGATGGCCGACGGCGTGTGGCTCGTGGAGCTGGCACCGATCACTGACCCCAACGCGGTGATCCACGAGGTGGCCCGCGTCCTGGGCCTCCGCCACGAGCAGGACGAGGAGCGCCCCGCCGCCGCGATCGACCGGGCGCTGGTGGATCACCTCGCCAACCGGAACCTCTTGGTGGTGTTGGACAACTGCGAGCACGTCCTCGACCCCACCGCCCGCCTCTGCGACCTGCTGATCCGTGCATGTGAGGGCGTCACGATCCTGACCACCAGCCGGGAGGGTCTCGGTGTCGCGGGCGAGGCGCTGTGGCAGGTCCCCTCACTCGCCACGCCTCAGGGCACCGACCGGGCAGGCGAAAGATCGGAAGCAGCCGAAACCGATGAACTCAGCGACGCCGAGCAGCTGTTCGCCGAACGGGCCCGAGCCGCGTCGGCCCGGTTCAACGTCGACGAGAAGACTCGCCCTGCGGTCGCCGAGATCTGCCGCCGCCTCGACGGTCTGCCCCTCGCCATCGAGCTCGCCGCCGCCCGGGTGCGAGTGCTGCCCGTCGACCAGCTGGCCGCGCGCCTCGGGGAGTCGTTCCGGCTCCTCACCGGCGGCGCCCGCACCGCCCTGCCCCGCCAGCAAACGCTCCAAGCCGCCATCGACTGGAGCCACGACATGCTCACCGCCGCGGAACAGGCGCTGTTCGCGCGCCTGTCGGTGTTCGCGGGAGGATTCACCCTCGCTGCCGCCGAAGCTGTGTGCTCGAGCGACGGCATCGACGACGCCGAGGTGCTCCCGCTCCTGTCGGATCTCGTCGACAAGTCGCTGGTCCTTCTCGACCACGACACCGACGGCCGTTACCGGCTGCTCGAGCCGCTGCGCCAATACGCCCGAGACCAGCTCGTCGCCGCGGGAGCTTCCGAGACGTTCCGCCGCCGCCACCGCGACTGGTTCCTCGAGCGCGTCGGCATGCCTGAGGAGCAGGTGTACGGCGAAGACCGCGCGCTCTCGGACGAGGAGCTCGCCGCTGATCACGACAACTTCCAAGCGGCCTATCAATGGTCCCTCGCCCGCGGTGACACCGAGGAGGCGGCGGTCCTCGCCGATCCCCTGCTCGACTACTGGCACGCCACCGGCCAGCACCGCCTCGCCGCCGACATCGCCACCGACGTCCTCACCCAAAGCGACCTCACTCACCGGCCCCGGTTCGAGGCCGCTTTGCGCGCCTCGTTGGCCGTCTTCTCCGCCGCGCTCGGCCGTGACGACACCGCCCTCGAGGAAGCAAGCCGGGCCCATGAGCTGGTCGCCGGCGACGACGCGTGCCCAGCCAAGCTCTGGGTCCTCCAGGTCTACGCGACCCGCCTGGCGAGCGACGTGCGACTTGCCCACGACCAAGCCATCGCCCCCGCCCAGGAAGCACTCGAGATCGCCCGCGCGCTCGGCAACGCCCACGCCGAGTTCCGAGCGCGGCAGACGCTCATCGGGCCCCTCTTGGACACAGGCCAGCAGGAGGAAGCCCGACGCAACGTCGACGCGCTCCACGCCGTCGCCCGGCGCCTCGATTCCCCCGCGCTGAGGATGGGAGCTCTTCACCAGCAGCTGACGCTGGCCTTTGTGGCGGACAAGGACCACGACCGTCTCCGAACGACGATCGACGAGGTGTTCGACCTGGTGGAGCAGCATCCGCCTGTGCGGAGCAGGACGCCGTGGGGGTGGATCACCGAGACGTTCGGCGCGTTGGGTCAGTTCGACGACATGAACGACACCATCGAGAGGAGGCGAAGTACACACCTCGAAGGACATGCCGTATCGTGGCTGCTCTTCGACCAGGCCACTCTGCTGTTCATGCGGGGCCGGCTCGACGAGGCCGCCGCCGAGATCGACAAGGCTCGCCGGGAGGGCCTGTCGACCCGGTCGTGCCACGACGTCCTCCCGCTCGAGGCGGAGATCGCCGCCTTCCAGCGCCACCTCGATCGTGTCCACACCGTCGCCGGTGAATACGTGGGCATGGAACTCGGACCGGAGGAGCAGATCCAGAAGGTCGGCGTGCTCCGGCCGGTGATCCACGCCGAGGTCGACGCCGCCCTCGCCTCACCTGGCCTGGAGCGAGACGATCACCTGCGCTCGGCGCGGGATGCTCTCGAGACGATGCGCAAGCTGCACGAGCTCCAGATCGGTCCTACCCTCCAGTACGAGTCACCCCGCAGTTACCTGCACCTAGCCGAAGCCGAGCTGACCCGCGCCACCGGACCCGATCCCGACGCCTGGCGCCGAGCCCAGGACCATGCGTTCATGGCCTACTGGCGTCTCTACGCGCACTACCGCCGGGGCGAGGCGCTCCTCGCCGCCGGCGACCGAGATGAGGCCGCCGCCGAACTGGCCGCCGCCCTCGCCACCGCCACCGAGATGGGCGCCGAGCTCATCCAACACAACCTTGAGGCACTGGCCCGCGACGCCGGGGCCGCGGCCGGTGCCGGCGGTGAGGTGGACTAGCGGGACTCGAGGACCTCGGCGGTCCAGGAGGCGGCGTCGAGCGAGATCGGGATCTGTGCAGCGGGCACGGTGATCGCGACGGTGACGTCTCGGACCGATGGTCGTGGCAGAGGTTTGAAGGACTCGCGGGTGCAGTCGGCCGCTCCGGTCGCATCGGCGCGGCAGTGGGCGATCGCCGCGGCCGGTGTGTCGCCGTCGAGACGGACGCGCACCACGACACGGTCGGCGGTGTCAGGGGCGATGAAGGTGACGCGGTATCCGACCGGCCCTCGTGTGGGAACCGGCCCGGCGAGAGTCCATGCGATGCGGAGATCCCCGACCGCGCCCCGACGCACCTCGGTGACGACGAGGTCGAGATGCGGCTTCCGGGCGTCGCCGGTCTCGTCGACGACGCGGCCGTCGACACCAGACCCCGCGGGCTGATCCAACCGGTCGCCGGCGGTGACGGTGTCGCCCCCGTTGTCGCGTCCGCCGGTCAACACCGCGACGGTGGCGGCGAGGAGCACCATGACCACCGCCGCGGCGGCGAGCGCCGGTCCGGCGCGCAGGATCGACGGCGGGTCTTCGTGTGAGGCGATGGCCGGAGGTGCGTTCCGGATCACGTCCCAACTGGATGGGGACGGTTCGATCTGGTCGAGCTCGGCCTTGAGCGCGGCGGCGACGCGTGCTTCGGTGTCGGTCACTGAGTGGTGTCCTCCATGATCCGCCGTAGATGTCGTAGGGCCTTGTGGGTCTGGCTCTTCACCGTGCCGACCGAGACGTCCAAGATGTCGGCCGTCTCGGCTTCGGTGAGGTCGTCGTAGTAGCGCAACACCACACAAGCCCGCTGCCGCAGCGGCAGACGCGTGAGCGCGTCCACCATCGCCAAGCGCGAGCCGTGGTCGGGTTGGGTCTCGGTCTCGACGTCGCGCACCGGGCGCAGCACCCGCCGCTCGGTCACCTGCCGCCGGCTGCGGCTCCGGACCACGTTCAGCAACGTCTTGCGCAGATAGGCGCCGCCGGCATCGGGATTCCGGAGATCATCGAGGCGATCCCACGCCGAGATGAAGGCTTCCTGGGCGACCTCTTCTCCCCGGTCGAGGTCACCGGTGACCGCGACCCCGAAACGCACCAGCGACGCGAACTCGGCGCGGTAGAGCTCCTCCATCCGCCCCTCACCGGCCAACTCGACCGCCTCAGCCATGACGAGCACTATCGGCCGAGGCCAAGCCTGGACCACCCCCCGGCGCCCAACGCCGCCAAACCGGCAAGAACAAACGCCAGCACAAGCGCCACCCACGGCGCTCCGGAACGAGGGTCACCCGAGTCTGCGGCTCCGCTTGTCGAGGCGGCCATCTCGACCCCCGGATCGGCTGCTTCGACCTCTCCGCCACCGCCCGGTTCGCCCGCGGCTACACCGGTGCCTGTCGGTGAGCGATCCGCAACCCGCCAACTACCGGACCCGCCCGACGGGACCGTCGCCCCGCCATCGTTGGTCTCGGTCCCGGCCTGATTCGCGGGCGGACCCTCGACCGTTCGCCCGTCGGAGGGTGCGGTCGGACCACCGGAGGCGCCGCTCGTTGAAGCGGTGCTACCGCTCCCGATGGCCCTCGTTGGCTCGGAACACAACGGGCCGCGGGGGATGGCGAGACTCGAGTATTCCCGGTTCGCGTACCCGTATGTCTCAACCGCTGCGTGGAGGCGGGCCGAGCCGGTATTCGTGTCGACGGTGAAAATGTGCCCGTCGCCGATCCCCCAGAGCGCGCCGTCAGGGCTGAAGGCGAGTCCTGCGGAGCCGGCCTCGTCTGCCAGAGAACCCACTTGGGTAGCGGCACCGGTTGAGGTATCGATGGTGACAAGGCTGCCGTCGCCCACTCCGAACACAAGGTTCCGATTGGCGGCCAAGCCACTCACAGGTCGGCCTTGAGGACCGACTTCGGTCGCCGCTCCGCTCGCGCGGTCGACGCGGTAGAAGCTCGGGTCGTTGGGGTTGCTTGCGTCCGAGCCCGTCGCCATCCAGAGGTTTCCGTCGCAGTCGAAGGTGAGACCAACGTCCGAGACCACGACGCCGAGCGGGCCAACCGCGGTGCCCACGCCTGTGGCGGGATCGATGGTGATGAGCCGGCCCGGGTTGCCTCCGTGTCTATACTCCTCGCCTCCGAGGCTGTCAACGGCATAGAGCGTCCCGTCGGGAGCGAAGGCGAGGCCGGTTACGTTCTCGAATCCGGCTCCCAGGTCGCCGATCTTCCCCTCCGCGACACCCCTCTCGTCGTAGTAGATGCGGAACAGCTCGGTCGAGATTTCGTTTTGTCCCACACCGAGCCGCACATATTCGCGGCTGATCCGGACGGCGTAGCCCGACATGTCGGGGCCTTGCACGTGCTCCTGCGGCGGATCCTCGGCGGGCTCGTCGGGGTCGTGAGCGAGGCCCGGGGCCGCCGTCGCCAGCAGAACCAGGACACCGAGCGCCGCCACTACCAGCGAGCCGGTCGTCCTCCGCCACGACGATTCCTCAACGCGGTGCATGTGTCTCATCCGTCCGCCCCTTCCTTGCTCCGCTGCGCCCACATCGCCTACTAGATGCACGAAGGGGGGCAAACGGTTGCCCCCCTTCGATATCTCCTTGCTGTCTCGAACCGTCACGGTCACGAACCCGGCCGATACGAGGCGTCGAAGTCCCAGGCGTGGCCACCGATCGCGGGGCCCTCAAGTTCGAACGGGATCAGATCGTTGTCGACGAGCTGAGCCTGACCGAAGCCCTCCTTCCATTCGTCGCCCGTGACGTCGACGATGCCCGGGACGTGCTGGTCCTCGACGCCGAGGAGCCGCACGCTGCCACCGAAGAGAGGCGGATGGGTGCCAACGAGGCTCGTGGTCAGCCGGAACCCGGATTCCTCGTTGGCGGGCGTCCCCGCGCACGCCGGGCGCCGCGTCGCCAGCTCTGACTCCCAGTTCGCGACCCTTACCTCCGCGGCATCTTCGACCGCGACCCCGTCGGTGGTGTTGCCCATGTCGAGGCTGATGTCCCCCATGCAGAACCTCGGGATGTTCCATGCCCGGTAGGCGTCCGCGATGGTCGGGCTCGTCGTGAGGCCGACCACATGGATGTAGTAGAGGAGCACCCCGTCGCTGCGGTACCGCTCCGTCGGGACCACCGGCAGCTCGGTCCAGAGCTGGTAGCTCTCCTCATCGTCGCCCGGGCCGTCGCAGCGCACAACGAGCACGATCAATGTTGCTTGGCCGTCTGGGAGCGGTTCCCCTCCCACCCCGGCAAACCGGAAGCCCTCCGGTAGATACGGCTCGGCCTCGCCCGCCGGGACCGTGAAGGCTCCGTACTGCTCGTCGCAGTCGCTGAGCTCGAAGTCGTGGCCGGATGCCGCTGGCGACGTCTCGGGGGCCGCGGTCGCGAGCGGGGCAGCGATCAACGCCACCGCCACTGCCCACCCCACCGTCGCTACAGCAGCGTTCCGGCCGTGGCGCTTCCTCGCTGTCGGCCCTACGATGTCCCGCCTGTTCCACACGATGCTGCCCCCAGTTCGTTCGCTTTCGATGTCGCTTATAAGGCGTTCAATCGGCGAACCATGCGTTCACCCGTCAGTGAACACTCGGGCCGAGCGGGCTGACCCGGCGTCACTACCGGCCCACGCCAAGCCTCGACCAACCCCCGAAGCCCAATGCCGCCAAACCGGCAACGACGAACGCGACGACAAGGGCGATCCAGCCCGCGCCGGAACCGGCGCGATCGCCCGCGTCTGCGGCGCCGCTTCCCGCAGCGGCGATCTCGGTCCCAGCATCGGCCTCCTCGGGCCCATCCGGCTCGCCGGCCGCGACGCCAGTGCCGGTCGGTGAACGATCCGCCACGCGCCAACCATCCGACCCGCCGGACGGCGCAACCGGCTGCCCGCTGTCGTTGCCGCCTTCGCGGGTCGCGGTCCGTCCAGCTGTGGGCCCCGGCGCCTCCCCGCCGACCGGTCCGCCACCAGCGGCGGTGGTCCCGCCCGACGAGGCCGGTGCGGCGACGACCTGTCCGCATACGGGCTCGCCGCGGATGGCAAGAGTGCGGTAGTTCGATTCGGTCTGCGCCAAGACGGTGGCCGCGCCGCTGTCGGTGTCCACGGCGAAGAGGAGCTGTCTGAACTCGGCGGAGTCGGTGCCGACTCCCCAGAGCGTGCCATCGGGAGCGAACGCGAGCTCGCCCGCGTCAACCCTCGTGTTGAGTGCGCCAACCTGGGCGGCGGACGAAGTTGAGAAGTCGACCGTGAGGAGGTCGGCGTCGCGGGATCCTGAGACATTCCACGGGGCGTTGTTGTAATAGGGGCCGAGCCCGAACACCGTGCCACCTCTGGCGGCCAGGCCGATCACCGGGTGTCCGAGCTGCCCGACCTCAGTCGCTGCCCCGGTGTCGGGATCGACGTTGTACACCGTCGAGGAACGGTCCTGGTTGTTCGTCGTCGTCCGCGAGATCATCCAGAGGTCCCCGGAACAGTCAAAGGTGAGCGGGCCGCCGGGAACCGTCTCGCCGAGTGAGCCGATCGTCGTTGGCCTACCGCTCACCGTGCTGATCGTGACCAAGTCACCCCCTTGAATCCCGAAGAGGGTCCCGTCAGGCCCGAAGGCAAGGCCGCCAACGCCACCCTCGGTCGGTTCCGTGCACCACATTGCGGCAGTGCACGCTTCACGCGGGGTTGACCGCGACTGGCGGACTGCGCCGATCCTTCGTTCAGAGACGTGCCCCCATTCGTCAAGCTGGATCGCCACCAGCGCATCAGTCTGGTTGTCGGCACCGGGGTGGATTGCGTAGCCCGACATCTGCGGGCCGCCGCCCGAGTGTTCATCCGGCGATGCTTCGTGGCCTGCGGCCGGGACTGCCGCGACCACAAGGGCCACGACCCCCAGAAGAGCCACGACCACGGTCTTGGTGTTCTGCGTGCCCAGCATCGACCCCACCCCGTTCTCGCGAACCATGCTGCCAGCACCAGGCATCGCCCGCCCATGCCGACCACCGCATAGATGCGTGAGCGCGGTCGAAAGGTTGCCCCTCTTGCGGATTTCTTCGCGGTCGTCATCGGAGTCTCGCCGCCGAGCGAACTGGCACCGGAATCCCGCCAGATCCAGGGCGGGATTCCGCTGCCAGAACGGACGCGCGGTAGGCGCTAGCGCTTGGTGACGGTGATGGTCACTTGGGCCCTGTCTTCGCCGCCGTTGCCGTCGGCCATCCGGTAGAAGAAGGTGTCGGTCCCGTGGAAGCCGCGGCGGGGCGTGTAGGTGATCGTGCCGTCGGAGTTGATCCGAACGGTGCCGTCGTTGGGCGCGGTGACATCGGTGATAGTGAGGCTGTCGCCGTCGCCGTCGACGTCGTTGTCGAGGACGGCGACGGTGACCGACGACTTCCGGTCGGTCGAGGCGAAGTGCGTACATAGCCGTCCGTCGCGTCGTACACCCGCTCGGCGAAGACGCTCATGCCCTGAGACAGCTCCGACAGCGCCAGGTCGCCGGCCACGTCCTCCGGCAGCGACTGGGAGTCGAGCTGGACGACCATGTCGATCGTGTAGGTGTCCTCGGTGTCGTCCCATGCTTTCCAGGCGTTGCCGGCGGTGAAGGACTGAACGGCGGACCGCTCGCCGCCAATGCGGTCCTCGATCTGGAAGTAGTAGGTGGCGCCGATATCGAGGCCCTCGGCGATCGCCATCCCGGCAGTGTCGGGTGACGAGGCCAGCGCCGGCGCCGTCAGGTCCAGGCCACGAGCCACTGCCTCACAGACAGATGAAGAGGATGCAGATCGTGTCGTCGGACGGCGGGGGCGGCACGGTCGTCGTGGTCGTGGGCGGTGAGGTCGTAGTCGTCGTGGTGGTCGTGGTCGTGGTGGTCGATGGGTCCGTCGTAGTCGTGGTGGTGGGCGGTGAGGTCGTCGTCGTCGTCGTGGTGGTGGTGGTGGTCGTGGCCGACGCCGTCGCGGCGTCGGGAGGAGTGGTCGTTGTCGTCGTGGTCGCCGGTTGCGAGACATCCGGGGCCACTCCGCCCGGTGCGCCCACCGCCGGCTCCGCGCCATCCGCGCCATCGTCGCTCCCGGCATCGGCGGGCGCAGTGATCGGCGCCTGCGCGCCAGGCGGCGGGGGGAACGTCGTCGGCACCGCCACGCCGCTGAAGGCAACGCCGGCGGATAGAGCTGCGGCGCCGGCGGTCTGGCCCACGCGGCCGCCCAGCGCGAGGCGAGGGAGCTGGTGCAAGAGCACCGGCAGCTGGCCGAGCCCGGACAACACGCCCATGGCACCCCGCATACGCGGCAGCGACACAGCAAGCAGGGCGCGCACGACCGCGGGGTCGAACTGGCTGCCGGCGCAGCGCGCCATCTCGGCACGGGCGGTCCGGAAGTCGGTGGCCGCCTGATACGTACGTCCCGCCGTCATCACCTCGAAGGCATCGGCCACCGCGACGATGCGGCCGCCGAGGGAGATGGCCGAGCCGGCGAGCCCGTGCGGGTAACCGGCTCCGTCCCACCGCTCGTGGTGGTGTTCGATGGCGGCCGCCCACGGGCCCAGCCACGCCTGGAGGGGAGCGGCGATGCGGGCACCGTCCACGGGATGTCGCTGCACGATGGCGAACTCGTCGTCGTCGAGACGGCCCGGCTTCGTGAGCACGTCGGCGGGAACTTCCAGCTTGCCGATGTCGTGCACGAGGGCAGCCCACCGCAGCCGGTCTCTGTCGGCAGCGGAGAGCCCCATCTCCTCCCCGATCAGATCGGTGAAGGCCCGGACTCGTTCGGAGTGTCCGCGGGTCCTCGGCTCGTGGGTCGCCAGCGCGGCGACGAGGGTGAGGATGGCGCCAGCGGCGCGGGCCGGCTCTTCGTCGACGCCGTCGCGCGCCGCTGCAGCGATCCGGTCCTGGAGGCGACGCGTCGTGCCCGCTCGCAACGCGATCGCGAACCGCGACGGCACGCGGTCGGGGAACACCAACGACAGACGGAGAAGGGCGGCAAGGGGCAGGAGCCTCCGGGCGACCTTGCCCGCCAGGAGGCAGGCGATCACGGAGACGGAGAGCACCGCGAGACTCCAGGGCACGATCCCCCATCCGGACGGGGCGGGAAGGAGCCGGCTCGCCGCCGCGCCGGCTCCGACCGACGCCGCGAGCGGCACGAGCAGGACGATGCCGTTGATGACACCGGCGGCGAACGGCCGCGACGCCCACTGCCGTTCCTCGCCCGCGAGTGGTTCCCCGGGCCGCGCTTCGGGGCGGCGCGAACGTGTCGCCATATAGAGGACCATCGGTGAGATTGCCCCAAACCTGGAGGAACCCGCTCAGATCCGCAGATCACCGGCTTCAGAGCGCCGAAGGCTTCACTCGACGACACGGCAGGAGATCGCGCCGCCGAAGCGGAATAATTCGAGGTGCGGAAGCGGCCGGGATGGCTACGGCGGGCCGGGCCGGTCGTGCTGCTGGCGCTCGCGCTTGCCGCCGCCAGCCTCCCGGTGGCCGACGCCGCCACGCCGGGCGGCGGCGAGCTGTCGCGATCACGGCGGTCCGTGTCGTGGAAGGGCCGACCCGGGGTCCCCCTCCCCCGGACATACACCGCGTGTGCCGGCGGCAACAGCCCGGCCTGCGACTACTTCACGCTCCGCACCAGGCTGGCCAACCGCACTCCGGTGGCCGTCTCTCTCGCGTACAACCGCCGCGACACCTATGAGGTGTTCGTCTTCCGCGACCACGCGCTCGTCGCCTCGGCCGTGCCAGAGCGGCGCGGGTCCACAAAGCTGGTCTTCGAGACATCACGCGGCGCTACCTACCGCATTGCGGTTCAACCTGCGTCGTCGGCGAGGTATGGCTACCGGGGCACGGCTACGGTCGCCGGACCGCGCAGCCCGGCCACGTCCACGGCCTTCGACGAAGAGATCCCCTGCCTGGAGCCCGTTCCTGAGGGCACCGCGGCCGCCCTGGTAGAGCCTGAGGACGTCCGCGTGCTCGTGGTCGTCGATGGCGTGTCCCGAAAGCGAGCCGGGGCGGTCTTCCGAGTGGTCCGCGAGTACTACAACGACATCGGGATCGGCCTTCGTCTCTCATACGGACGCGTGTCACTGAAGGGCACGGATCCCTACAAGCTCCTCGCCCAGACGAAGGAACGGATCGGCGGCATCCGCCCCCGTCGTGTCGATCTGGTCTACGTGTTGACGAACAAGGACCTGACCTTCAACGGGAACACAGGGGTCGCCGGCCTGGCCGACTGCATCGGCGGGGTGCGTTACGGCCACCGCGCCTTCGCCATCGGCGAGGACTTCGAGTTCGAGAACCGCCGCTTCTTCGCGCTGGGCCTAGCGCGGGACGCAACCGCTCGCATCGCCGCCCATGAGCTCGGCCACCTGCTCGGCGCCCACCACCACTACGCCAACTGCGCCCAGGCGGCGCGAGCGCTCGCCGACGCCGACGCCACGCCGTGCACGATCATGTTCAACGACCTCACGTTCGTCGGCGCCAGCTTCTCGACGGCGTCGACGGCCGTCATCCGTTCCCACACTGCCTACGCCGCCGACTGAGCCCGGGAGCAGGCGGTCCGCAACGCGCACCGGTCACACCCTCCGCGTTCCACGCCCCAAGGCCGCCTACCTTCCTCGCCTCGGGCGGTCAGCAGGGGCTACCGAGGGGCCCGCTGACCCAGCCTTCTACGGCCTACGGCAGCTCCAGGAAGCCTACGGCGTAGCGCTCCACGCCGCGCACCTCTTCGGCGGCGATGTCGGCGGCTTGGTCCCGGATGGTGTTGGCGTCGGCTTCGCTGGCAGCCATTGCCTCGGCGGACTCCCACAGGGTCACCGAGATCGCCTTGCCTGCCTCATGGTCGACCAGGCTGAGGACGCCCTTGAAGCCCGCCATCGACCGGATCTTTGGCAGAAGGGTGTCCTGCTGCTGCTGGAGGATCTCCGCCATCTGCTCCTCGGTCACCGGGCGACCCTGGTAGGTGCTCACTCGTGCGTGCATGTCTCCTCCCACCCTTGTCCGTTGCCATCAATCGTGAACCTCGGACGCGCCGCCGTCCACGGGATCTTCCGCCCAAACCGGCCGCTACGCACGCAGTCCCTCCCTGATCGGACGGCTCAGGGAGGGGGACAACCGCGCCTCCGACGGCAGGACGACCGTAGCTGGAGGCTGCGACATGAGGTGGCGCGCGTTGCCGATGATTCACACGAAGACGATCGGCGCTACCGCGTTGGTGGCGTCGACCACCTGGATGAGTGTGCTGCCCTCCGCCTCGTACCAGGTCGATCGCTCGCCGGCCCAGAGCGACCGCGACGATGAGCGCCCCGACCCATGGCACCACCGCAGCAGGGCTCGCCGCGCCGCCGTCGCCGACTCCGGCACCGCGTCGCGGAGCAACTGGTAGGGCCACCACCAGCCGACGACGAGGACGAAGAACGAGATCACGGCGACTATCGCGTCCCCCGGCCCGCGGTGGCCGAGGGCCACCCCGTTGGCGACGACCTGGTGCACCCAGATGAGGAGGAGCGCGAGCACGACGTAGGCCGGCACCGCGGGCGCGCTCGACAAGAGTCCCGAGGCCATCAACAAGATGACGTCTCGATTGGGAACCGAGTCCGTGGTTCCCTCGATGGCCATGCGGCTCACGGCCAGACCCTGACTGAGGCCGACGACGAGCAGCCCCATCCCGAACGCCTGCAGCACGCCCGAAAGCGCTATC
>CAZWDB010000040.1:0-38049 GCA_964632885.1 uncultured Acidimicrobiales bacterium
CGAACGCAGACCACGCGGACCACGCAGACCGGAGTAGCGCAAGGTCGCCGGCGCGATCGGAGCCGTCGAGGGAGCGCGGAGCATCAGGTAATCGCGAGCGGCCAGAACGACGGGTTCGCGCTCGGCGAGGCCGCGCCCTAGCGCTCGTCGCTAAGAGGTGTTCGGAGCGATGCGGCTCGCGGGGCAGGCGAGCGGACCCGCCCGAGATCCAGCAATCGCGCGGCGTCGCGCCGAAGTACCGTTCCGCCATGGCCCGCGCCGCCGTCAAGTTCTGGAAGCCAGAAGAGGGGTGGGGCGCTGTAGTTGCCGCTGATCGTGCGGGTCTCGGCTTCGTCCACTTCTCGAACATCGAGGGCGTCGAGGGTTATCGCATGCTCTCCGAGGGTCAGGTTGTTGAGTACGAGTGGGCTGATGACTGCCAGCAGGACGGCTGTCAGTGGCGGGTGGCCTGGGTTCGGCTGGCGTAACGATTCACATGTCGAAGAATGCGTCGGCTGCCCCGTCGACCGACGAGAGAACGGGAGGCTAATGATTGTCTCTGCTGTTGTGTTGCGCGGCGACGCGGTGCTGTTGGTGAGCGGCCTCGATCCGGTGACGGGCGAGAGAGTTTGGATGCTCCCAGGTGGAAAGGTGAAGGCAGGCGAGCTGCCACAAGACGCGCTACGGCGGGAGGTCGCAGAGGAGACCGGTCTGGTCGCGGGCGACTGCAAGCGCCTCGCGTGGGTGGCTCACAGGTCGTGGCGTGACGGCGAGACGTGGGCCGAAGGGGCTGCCTTCGTCTTCGAAGTGCCCGATCCCGGCGGTGATCCCGCGCCCAGCGAGGGTGAGCGCAATGTCGATACCGCATCGTTTGTGAGGATCGATAACGCGATGGCCGAACACCTTGCGACGCTGCCGCCGCAGATGCGGGATCCTGCCATCGCCTACCTCTCTGGCGCGGCCGAGCCGGCGACGGCCTGGTTCTATGGCCCCGATCTCCCCGAGGCGGAAGCCGCGGTGCCGCGACTCCAAACGGCGAGGAGCAGCACGCACATGGGGTAATCGCCTCTGCCGCGTCCTAAAGGAGTGAGGGGTTCCCCCAACCGACGCGCGGTCGTCTTTGGACCTGCTCTGAGTCCTTGTCCAGGATCGACCCTATCGACGGCATCCTGCGTCCCGTTGCCGGCACCGAATGTTCGTGGCGGTGCGCGCTCGGCAGAGCAGTGCACTGGCACCGCACGTCTAAGGCAGTACGTGGTGGTCGACCTAAACGTGATTTATGTAGGTCATCCTGCGTCTCAAGCATCGTTCCGCGTGCGGGCGGGGCTTTCACGCCGAGAGGGCATCGAGGTCCTCGTAGAAGCGCTGCAGGATGAACGCTCCCCAAACTCCTTCTAGGCCACGCGTCGCGCGGTAGATCCAGCTGAGGCCAAGCTGCAGGCGGTTGAGCCTGATGCGACGCCGCATCTCGGGCGAGAAGCCGCGTCCGTCGTTGTAGCCCTCGGCCATTGCGTCGATCGTCCAAGGGTGGCGGTTGTTGAATGACCAGTAAGCGAACTCCCATGCGGCATCGCCGCCCTTTGGATGTTCGAAGTCGAGAATTGCCGACACGTGTCCAGCCTCGACAAGGACCTGGTCTGAAACGAAGTCCCCGTGCAGCAAGCTCGGCGTTACACCTTCCCACTCGTCGTGAGCCTCATCTAATAGGCGCGCCGCTCGCAGGACGTCGTCGATATCGGTGCGTGAGATGCGGCAGACGTCACCAAGGGTTGGTGGAGGCTCGAGCGTGAGGTGTTCGCCCCAGGTGGCGTGCGGCGCGGTCGCATCCGGGCCGATGTCACCGAGGCCGGGGGGTTTGATCGCATGCAGCTGCGCCATCATGGAACCGAGTTGGCGGACGACGGCGCAGAGCTCCTCGTCAGGCTTCGGACATGCGGCAAGCAATGCTTCGAGGCACTCACCAGGCATCTTCTTCTCCACGGAAACCGCCCACAGCACTCCGTCGATCTCTTCATCGAACGCAACGAGCACTTCTGGTACCGGCAGCCCTGCTGCGTTGGCGACTGGCAGTGCCCAGGCTTCCGCCATGAAATGACCGGGCTCGTCTTTGCGGATCCGGATGACAATCTCGTCGCCTCGGTCGGTTGTCACCATGATGATGTCGTTGAACAACGCCACGTCACGCCGGACCGCGGAACGAATCGACTGGCCAGTCGCGCGGTGCACGGCAGAAACGATGAGCCCGTTGGGTGACCGGACCTTCGCAGCGTTCGCCGCCGTGGTGTTCCACCGCTTGTGGTCCTCCCATTCGGTACGAGGCAGCCTCTCCCACCACCGACCGTGCGCCGTGACCATCGAAGGAACATAGAGCGCGGATGATGAAAGGCGAAAGCTAGCCCACCTCTCATACCGAACGACGGCACCATGTGCTTCTCTGGGCGCCCGAATGTCAGCCTCTTCGGCGGCGGAATTGGTCGGGCCCGCGTACTCTCGTCGCGGGGGTGGTGCGGTGATAACCAAGTACTGGCGCGAATTGCTGGACGCGCGGGCCGACGAGGCCGTGGCGGCGCTGTTGGCACTCGATTGTGTCGAGGACGTTGTGGTTGGCGGCAGCCTCGGGCGAGGCGACCCATGGCCGCTCTCTGATATCGATCTCATCGGGATCGTCCGCGGCGACGTCCAGGGCGCGCTCGAGACGATCGTTCCGGTGCGAGACGAGTTGATCGGCTGGTGGGCCAGTTCGGGCCGCGCCCAGTCCCTCGACATCGGCTGGATCTGCTTCACCGCCACCGAAGCACAGTCGGTTGTGGACGCGGGATCCGACGGACTCCTCGCTGCTCTCGCGGAGGCCCGATGGCTCCATGGAACTGACAAGCTCGCCGGCGGCCACGGCGCTCTATCGGACGGCGTCGGCAGCGACCTTGCGGCGTTGGCCACCGAGACGCGGTTCTGGCCCGAGGTCCGTGAAGTACGTCGGGAGTTCTGGATGGCCCGCGCGACAACCGCCATCAACGATGCACAGGAGGCACTTGCAGCGGGCGACGATGTTCGAGCCGCCGAACGCGCCGCGGCGATCGGCTCCCTTGCCGTCGCTCTGCTTGAGTCATGGGGCGAGCGCGAAGGCGGAATGGCCCGCTTCGCGACCCGTTTCGAGAGGATCGCAGCTGCTCGCGGCCATGCGGACCTCGCCCTCGTCGCTGGTTCGTCTCCCGGGGAAGTCTGCGAGCGCGCCACCGACCTTCCACCCTTGCTACAGCTACGAGTAGAACTCGCCTTCGAAGCAAGAAGCACCATCGGGGAAGCCGTCACCTGGGACCAGAACCTGCGCGACCAAGTACTGGCCTTCCAAACTCTCGCTCCACGGCGCAAGTCAGTCCAGGTCGGAAGCTGGGCCCAACGTCGCATCCCCTTCGACGGCCGCGAAATGCTCACCCGAGCAACTGAAGCCCACACCGCCGTGGAACGCCTCGTTGCACGCGCCGATGGGTGACATCGGCACCGCAGGTCCATGGCGGTCGTGAACCCGACCCGAACGACGGTGACGTGTTCGCCGAGCTCGCGCCATAACAGCGGACCGAAACCCAGTTGCGGCCGGAGCCAGGCGTTGTAGGCAAGTGTTGTGTCCGTCCATTCCATGCACCTGGCCGACGCGGCCGATGTCGAACGTGGCTGAATCGATCCGAGACTCGTCTGGCCCCTGTTCATGAGCCAGGCGGATGATGCGGTCAAGCAACCGGGATGGCGTAGTCGGCTCGCCGAGAGGCAGATGTTGAAGGGGAAGTGGCAACCGGCCCTGGTCAAGCGCGCGGGTGGACCCGTCACGATCGCCTTTGGTCGCACGGGCGTATACCCGGCCGGCGGCTGGCTCTTGTTGCTGCCTGTGTGGCTGTTCATAAGGCTGCGCTGGCAAATCGGAGACCAAACCTGGACCGTCCGGGCCTGTACAGCGGGCAGGTTTCGGTCCGTAATGACGCGCACTCTCGACGAACGGAGGTTCAACAGCAAGGAAGAGGCACGAGCCGGAGCTCAGGCGATGCTGCGGCACGCTCGCAGCGGGTTCTACGACGAGCAGTTGGGCGGAGCCCAACGCCCGGCATGAGGACGAGCAGCGCCTGCGCAACCATGACTGCAACGTATCGACGGTGACGTGTTCTCTCACGACGCGACATATTGGTCGTGATGGCCCGAACAGCTGGTCGACGGGAAGTGGCTAAGTCTCGCCGCGGTGGGTCAGAGAGCGCGTCCGTTGCCGAGCTCCCTGTATCACCGCCCGCGCCCGCTCGGCGGCGGTGCATGCCGTTCGCGCGTGCCGTATCGCGCGTTCGCGATGCCTAACACGCCGGTTCCCTCGCCGCGCTCCACCGCTCCTGCGGGTGGTTTGGTCCGAGTCGTCATCTACCTACGTCGGGAGAGAACAGTGAGCGCCAGCAGAAACGAGAAGCCGCCAACAAGGCCGATGAAGGACCAGGGTTGACCGTCCTCACCGCGAGCGAGTTCCACCAAGAAGCTGAGAGTCACTGTGAGAACGACGGCGTAGTACGACACCAGCGCCGCCTCCTTGCCGATGGTCTGCTCTCGCTCGTCCTGTGACCGAGCGCGAAGAGTTCCCCACGGCGTGACCGCCATTATGACGCCGAAGACGGCAAAGAGAGGAAGCGAGACCACCGCGAGAGCTGTGTTGCCACCGGCGAGCGCCGCTCCGCCGACGACGGCGCCCAGTCCAAGCGAGTAGGCCACGAACCACCATCTCGGCTCACGCTTCGTCATCGAACATCTCCTCCACGGTCGTTCCGAAGAACCGAGCCGCGCGCAGTGCGAGCGGTAGGGAAGGCGTGTACCGGCCGACCTCGATCGAATTGATCGTCTGACGAGACACGCCGAGCCGCTCCGCGAGCTCGCCCTGCGACAGGCCGCTGGCTTCGCGCAGTTCTCTCACTCGGTTCTGCATCGCTGTCAAGCATGCTTGTCAGCGCCGTTCGTGTCAAGCCTGCTTGTCACGCTGGACCGCCGAAAGTGCCGAGGTGGAAGGCTCGGAGTATGGGGATCCGATGGGTAGGCGTGACGATCGACTGTGAGTGGGCCGGACCGATGGCGCGGTTCTATGAGGGCATGCTCGGATTCGAGGTCGGCGACCTCGGGCCGGGCGGACGGTGGGCGCAGCTGCACGACCCGGACGGTGGCGTACACATCAACATCGCGGGCGATCCCGGGTACGAGCGGCCGACTTGGCCGGAGCAGCCCGAGAAGCAAACGAAGATGATGCACTTCGAGGTCCAGGTCGACGACCTTGAGGCTGCGATCACCCGCGCGTTGGAGCTCGGGGGCAGCGAGGCGCCGTGGCAACCCCCGAATCGCAACCGCGAACGGCTGCGAGTGATGCTCGACCCCGCCGGTCACCCGCTCTGCCTATTTCTGCACGGCGAGTAGCGCGCGAAACCGCAGGGTCCGCTCGGGCCATCGCCTACCAGCAGTACGGAACGACGGCTCGGCGTGGTGCGTGGCGCCAGATTGCTCACGCCGCGGTTGCTCGTCTTACCGGCCCGGCCAGGCCGCGGTGAGCGGAGGCGTCGCCGAGCGTTGAACGCACTCTGGGGATGCGCGAGGGCCGAGTGACGCGCGACGCTTCAGCATTGTCGCCGTAGAGGGCTGGAAGGAACGAGCCGGTGAGTGAGCCGACCTGGCGGGCGGAACTGAGCGACGCAGAGCTCCGCGGCGAGCTTGATCGGGCGCACCCCGAGCGGGTTCGGCTGCGCCCACGGAACCTCGCTGAGATCAGAGAGGCGATGGACCTCGTCGACGAGATGTGGGCGCCCACGCTGGCCCGTGCGCAGTGTTTGCAGAGGGAGATGCTGCACGCGCGGGTGGACGGCGAGTACTCGTTCGTCGAGACGCTGCGACACCTGTTGTTCGCGGGGGACGCCTGGCTCCAACGCATGGTATTGCGTGTGCCGGATCCGTTCCACGAGTGGGGCGTCCCACCTGACCTGCCCGCCGACGCGCCGCCTGACAACGGGCCATCGTTGGAGGAGGTGTTGCCTGTGCGCGAGGAGCGGGCGATGCGTGTCCGCGGCCATCTCGCAACCTTGTCGGAGGAGGACCTTCGCGTCCGCGTAGGTGGCCCTTGGGATCCGCCAGATCTTCCACTTGAACGTCGCGCTCGCGTGATCGACTGCTTCCGTGTCGTCTTCCGCGAGGAGTGGTGGCACCACCAATTTGCGACACGTGACCTCGAAGTGATCGAGGGCGACTGAGCGCTCCGCGACCGACAGTGTGGTGCACCGCGGCGGCGGACACTTCCTGTTGGTGGCGCGACAGATCGACGGGTCCGGTCACCGAGCCTCGGCCCTCGATCGGCGACTATCTGACAACCAGCCGCTCGTCGGTCCAGACCCCTCCTGGCGGGTCTTCGCCAGATGGCTGGACTACATGCGGAACCTGCCGGCGCTGCGGCCGTGGCGTGACGCCGACGCCCTCACACTGGTCACCGCCTCAGGTGAGCGCATCCAGCGGATCTGGGCGGCCGCGGGCGTCGAACTCGTTCGCATCGACGCGACGGGAAACCGCGAAGCAGTCCTCGCCCGCGCTCTCAGTGCCCTGGACGAGCGCGACGTCATAGCGTAGAGGGGCTATCAGCAGCGACCGGATCGACGGTCCTGCATGCGATTCTGGCGCGCCATATCGCGCTCGATGCCCCGCAGCTCGACCGCCAGATCAGGTTGCCGCCGCGGTCCTTGACTGCAGAGCTCCGTGGTATGCCTTGACTTTCCCGTGGCCTGACGGCTTCGATCGCACCGGCCTCAATGGCACCCGTGCGCGCGTTGGCCAGGTCCTCGACGAGATCCCGTCAGCTCCCGGCGAGCAGGGAGCCCGGGCGCAACCGCCAACCGCGACGTGGTCCGGGCGACGGATGCCGGCCTCACAAAGCGTCGGTAACGAGGAGAGGCATCAGCTCTCCAAGGAGTTCGGCCGTCGGTAGCTCGCCATCGAGAACGAGGTCGGACGCGGGCTGGTCCGCGAGCCTGGCATGGAAGTCATCGTTGTTGAGACGCAGGAATTCCGGATCCCGTGACGCCGCTTCAGGGCGTCGCAGGGGGTCTTGGCCAACTCGCGCGAGCGCAGTGGCATAGGACACGGTCAGAGTCACGTACCGAGGCGAGCTCGCTCCGAGATATGGATCGAACTCAGACCGCGCCCATCGATTCCAGAAGTCGCCCTCGATGATGACCGCATCGACGCCCGCACCACAGAACCCGGCGACCAGCCCTGCCGCGGCCCGCCGGGCGGCGCGGTAGCCGAGCATCGGGTCGCTACCGAGCGAGTATCGGATCATGTCGACGACGTGATCGAACTCGATCATCGCGGCGGTACGTCCTTCGGCGGCCACGGACCGGACAACAGCGTCCGCCAAGGTGGACTTGCCGGCCGCGATCGGACCGCTAATCACTATAAGTCCCAATAGATCCCAGCCCGAAGCTCCTCCGAGGCTTGCGCCCCGCTAACACGCGGACCCCCTCGCCGAGGCTACCGACAGCGCCAAGCCAGCCGGAAGGAATTGAATCGTCGTCGCGCCGGGTGTCGACGGGCCTGGTCGCGCTGCAGGCCGGAACCGATTGTTCGACAGGCGGGTCCGCGCTGCCGCTCTCAGTGTCCCTACTGCGGCGACCGTCGATGGTCTGACACCAACTCGGCGATGACTCGGCGCGGCCAGTCGGCCCACTCCGCGTTGGCCTCGAGACCTTCCACGAGCGCTCGGCTCGCTGCCCAGAGCTTCCAGCCACGGCCTCGCGCCCAGGTCGCTTCGTCCAGTGCCAAGCGTTCTCGGAAGATCGCCCGACCTTCTTCGGAGAACATGTCCCAGGCCGCCTCGAGGTCGAAGGCAGGATCGGCTACACCGGAACATCCGAAGTCGATCACCGCGCTCAACCGCCCGTCGACGACCAGCAGGTTCCTCGCTTCTTCATATCCGACACAAGTGAGCGGCGTGGTGACTTGGCGCGACCGATTGCGCGGATCCCGGTGGAGAGATCGCCGATAAGAGCGAGGCGCGACTCTGCGGCGGCGTGATGAACTTGGTCCGTGTCGGCAGAGGCGGCGATCGGAATGGTGCGCGAGCGGGCTGCGGCAGCGCGGGCGACCGCTGAGCAACGGTGGAATGCCGCGGTGGGGAGGGTGGCAGGCGAACCGTTCGATCGGTGGGCAGAGAAGTTTCGCGACGCCGGCCGTCTCACGCTGAACTTCCATCCTGACCGCATCGGGAGGCAGGGATTGAGCGTCGCAGGCGGGCTCTTGCAGAGCGGCCGCTACCAGAGCCAGTGGGTAACCGGGCTCTCGGCCGGGAGCCGGTCGGCGGTCGCGGGAGGCGAGCGGGAGGGCTGGGAGCGTCTGCTGTATGCGGGCGCCTACGACGGCGCGGATCCGACGGTCACCGACTTTCCCGTGTACGGCTCTTTCGACCTGGTGTTTGACCCCCACGGCGGCTCGCCCCGGTTCGGGTCGAGTTTCGTCATCCTGCATCGCCATGTTCTGGAGCGAACGACTCTCTGTGTCGGGGACAGCCACATGGGCCCGACCGATGTGGGAACCATGGACGAGCCGGGCAGCATCCTGGCAGGGCTGGCGGAACAAGCGGCACGGAATGAGCTGCTCAACCGCGGCCTCGGCCTCAACCATTTCCTGGAGGCCTGCGGTGGCTCCTACCTGTCCACTCGCCCGAGCAGAGACCTCGACGGCTATGTCGAAGCCCAACTTCACGGCGGCGTCTGGCTCGAGAGAGATGTCGAGGCGATCGTCTGCGACCCCTCTTTCCGCAACACACCCGTCGAAGCTGACCTGGACGCTGCCGCGGCACGGTACGGGTTCTCACTGGCCTGGCATGACGGATCTGAGCTGCCTGCCGACGAGGTTCCTGATGACTTCCGCGGCCCGACAATGCCGACCCTCGCAAGACGAGTCGCCCGCGCAGATGGCCAGGTCGACGCGCATGCCATCGGCTGCGTCGCCGCCGAGATCACCTTCGGCGAGCCAACCGCGGCGGGGGACGCACCCAACTCCGAACTACAGCAACTCAAGTACCTGTGGCACACGCTGCTCACCCACGGCCACGACGCGTCGCGGCCGACGGGGTGATCGCGAGCCGTACCGATCGACGGATGAGCTCACTCGTCGGTCGCGCCAGAATGCTCGATCGAGACTGACGCGAACGCCGAGCTTCGCGCGGCCGGTGGAGTGTCGGGGCGGCGACCTATGTCACGAATCAGGGTTTGGAATACGGGGCGCCGAACAGGCGCGCCCTACCCGTTCCTGGTCCTAGCGGGTCGGGTCGGCGGTTCTCGGGATCCTTGATCGCGGTCCGCCCTCCCCGGTCCCAGAGGGGCTCATCGTCGAAGCGAGGCACTACGTGAAGGTGGGCATGCATGGTCTCCACGTCCTCGTTTGTGTCGGGAAAGCATGCCCATGACAGGAAGTAGCCGTCGGGCGCGAGACGGTCGTCCCAAATAGCTTTCGCCTTCGCGAGCACGTCGCCGAGCGCGACCCACTCCTCTGGGGAGAAGTCAAAGGGAGACGCACGATCAGCGATCGGAACGGCACCACCCGAGCCGGGCAGCACGTCGGGAGGGTCACGAGGATCGCGAGTCGACGCATACACGCAGTACTCGTTCTCGAAATAGACGTCGGCTTGGCGCAGAGTCTACCGGTCGCAAAAGACACAATCGATCATCAGCCCCGAACCGCCTTTGCGGGACTTGCGAGTGGCCAGGACAGCCTTGGAGCGCCCCATGACGCTACTCGCGAGTGGTGTTGGGCCCTATCGCTCGGCGGCAGCGCGACAGATCGACGGTGTTGCGTGCCGTTCTGGCGCGTCGGATCGTTCAACCTGGGGGTGACCATCACGCCGACTCCGCACGCTGTCGACCAGCCACGATCTTCGGAGGTTCGGGGGTATCGTTGGGCGGTCATGGCCCGTGGGGAGGTGCTGTGTACAGAGTGACCGGGGTGTACCGGGCCACCGAAGGTGGATGGTTCGACTTCGACTACTACGAGAAGCACATGCGCATGTGCATGGACCGTTTCGGTCCGGGTGCGATGTGGTTCGAGATCGCGAAGGCGGGACCGGGCGAGGAGAACTACGTGTGCGTCGGAACGATCTACATCGACACTGTCGAGGTCTTCTCCGAGGCGATGCGCAAGCACTTGCCCGAGCTTTCCGCGGACGTCAAGAACTACACGAACATCCAGCCCGACATCGTGCTCGAAGAGATCGTCTACTCCGGCGCAGCCCCCTTCGCCCAGTAGCCGCCAACTCGGCAGCCGGCACCCCGAGCTGCGACAGATCGACGTTGACGGTTCCGCAGAGTGGTCGTCCGCGCAGCGACGTAACGCCGCCCGCGAGTCACGGTATGAGTCGGCGCTACCCGGATCGCCGAGATCTGTGACGCGGTTCTACGTCCCGTCACGCCGGCATCACCCGCTCTCCAATAGCGATCGCTCCCGGCCGCGAGACGGTGCCCCACACTCCCAAAAAGCTGGCGTGATGCTTTGCGAGAGTCTTGAAGATCTCGACATCGCGCTGGAGGCCCGGTTGTGCTCGCGTGACGATCGTGCACCTGTCGCACGGACGTTCAATGCTGATCGTGACGCCTCCCAATGCGACATCTCTGTTGCACCACATGTCTTCCTTCCACCCGTCCCCTTCGACGTCGATGAGGACGTTCGGCCGGAATCTCCTGCGATCCCAATTGCCGGTCGCGTAGTGTCGCTGGCCCTCGCGGAGCGACGCCGTGGTGAGAAGGAGCACCGGGAACACGTCAACGAAGCGGCCGGGTGGCGTCGTGTACTGGACGACATTGCTCGCGTCGTCTGTGGCGTCGACGATGAAGTCGACTGTCCCTCCGCCGGTCTCGGCCTCGGACGCGAGGTGGGCAGGGACTCCGAGCCAGTCCGATAGAGCCTGGTCGGTCGTGGCACCGGTTCCGTCGAGTTCTGTGCCGTTCGGGAGTGTGAGCAGGGGTTGACCGTCGGACCGGAGTTGTGCTTTGGCCTCCAGCAGCTCTGGTGTCTTGCGAGCAGTGAGGACGCGCCCAGTGGCTTGGTCGAGGACGGCCCATCGGCGGTCCCCGTTGACCCCAGTTGCGTCAACACTGACGGACTTCAGCAGCTCGCCCTGCATGGACTTCACGGGGTAGCGCCACACCTCGCTAACGGTCCCCTCGATGGTTTCTGGAGCGCGGCGATTGCTGGCGCTGTTGCCGGACCGCTGGTTCATTGTTCGCCGTCTCTCTCCAGGGTCGCAAGGTCCCGCTCCGCGAAGGTGTGGTGTTCCCACTCTTCGTTGAGCATTCGCCAGAAGCACTTCAGAACCGGCGCGTCGCGTCCATGGAGGTCACGCGGCAGCTTCTTACACACGCGGTTCAGCTCGGCGTCGTCGACTGCCTGGAGGTAACTCCGAACCGCAGTCATGCGCTCTCGTCGCTTGCCAAGAACCTGATCCGCGGACGGTTCCGCGTCAAGCTCGATTACCGAAGCGAACATCTGGCGCATCGGCGTGTGGGGCACGCCATGGACATAGATGGGACGACTGCGGTCCTGGACCTGTCGAAGGAACCCGTCATTGACCAGCACCAAGTGCCGTAACGTTTCAAGAAACGACCACTCCCCGTCGACTCGGCTGTGGAGCGCGGCGTCGCCAAGACGTTGTGCCCGCTTCGTTGTGGACTCCCACAGCTGCTCGATGAAGCTCCACGCTGAGCGGACCCCGTGGAGGTCGGAAGCGAAGAGCGCAGCGCGGCCGGGGTACCGACGTTCGAGCTCAGCTTCGATGAGCGGTTGGATCTCTACGCCGTTGACGATGAGCCCGGAGGTCGCTCCCCATATGTGCGCGTTGACGAAGTCGACGCCATGGAGGCGCGCATAGCGGAAGTTCACCTCTTGGAAGCGAGAGCCTGAGAGGTCGCTGTCCGAGAACCGCGCTCCGCGTAGGTCTTCGTTGGTGAACTTCCTTCGCGCCCTCGGCAACTCGGGCGGCTTCGCCTGTGCCAAGAAGTACTGCGCCATTGGATTCCAGGTGGGCGGCGTCATGATCGGGCGGCCGCCTCGAACTCGGCGACGGCCGCCTCGGCCACCCTATCGGTCAGGTCGTGGCGCGGCATGAACCCCTCGCTGCCGTTCGGTGTGACGCCGCCGCGAGCCGATTGCCAGTAGTACCAGGCCGCCATGTAGAGCTGATGCAGCCGGATGATGCCGCCCAGTCGGTTGAGCTCTCCTGGTGTCGGCGTTATCTCTCGCGCGTAGCCCTGCACGGTGCGTCGGACGAGGTCGAGGTCGACGTGTTCCGGGTGCGGATACATGGGATGGCCCCGCTGCGTGGCGCCGTAGAGCAACCAGGCCAGGGAGACGATGCGCGGGCCCTGCCCCGCGGGCTTCCAATCGACGAAGGTAAACGAGCCGTCGTCGCCGACGATCACGTCTCGGTCGGTGATGTTCAACGTCGTGAGCGCTTCGGGCAGGCCGGCGCCCGTGTCGGTTGACTCGAGCTCGGCCCGAAGCGTCTCAAGCACCGGCCTGCCATCGGGCGCGATTCGGTGAGCGACCGAGTCGAGAAAGCCCACCGCTGCGCGCACATCCGTCTCTGGCTTGCCCTCGTAGGCCTTGTCGTGACCGAAGGCGCCGCCATCGCGCAGCACACGCCCAGTCCCTCGGGGCAGACGATGCAGTCGCCCCAGCATCTCGGCGAGCGCTCCGGCATGCCTGGCACCAGCACCCGCCTTGCCTGGCGCATGGACGGTCACGAGCACGTCGTCGTCGGCGAGTCGGGACATCGGCTCGGCATGGGCGACCCGCTCAGCGGGAAACCCCTCTGCCTCGAGATGCTGCATGATCTCGACGTCGCCTAGCACGCTCTCGACCGAGCGACCGCCCTCGTGGAACAAGCGGGCCACCCACGGCGGGCCATCGGCGCGGTCGACTCTGAAGACGCCGGCCCCGTGCGGGGACAGCTGGGTGATGGCGCTCACCTCGATGCCATACGTCTTCTGGAGGTGGGCCGGAAGACCCTCGCTCGACCATGAAGCTTCCGCCGAGAAGCGCCGGTTCACCTCCTCCGCCTCGGCGATGGCCAGCTCTTCGGTGTAGGTCCTACCTGACTCGGCGGCGCGACGGCGCACGGTCCGTTTGAAGCTGCCGGACTTGGTCATTGGACAAGCCTCCTCAACGCATCTGTCGTCCCCCAGCGACTTCGATGCGGAGCAAGCCTGTTGTGGACACGAACCGTGAGGGACGATTCCCCTTCGCCGTCGGGGACCCGGCTGGGGCGGTGTCCCGTTGGCTCGGCGGCTGGTCCAGCGCCGTGACGTCATTCTCAACGGCCGGAGCTGGGGTGTCAACCCCTCGAGTTGACTCACCAAAGATGTCCGGGAACGGGTTTCGTTGCCTCATCTGGGAAATGTCCGCCAACGGGCACGCTCAGCTTCGTCGTGTTGACGAGCGAAAGGCGTTCCGGTGGGGCGCGATCCTGGACTATCCGTGCGGCAAGCGGCTCGCGCCGGCGATGCCGGCGATGATCGAGGCGCTCGAGCGGCACGGCGAAGTCGACCTCAACGACGGTGTGCGCGCCGCGCTGTTGTCGATCTCGGCGGCCACTATCGACCGCCGCTTGGGCCCGGACCGTCAGCGGACGCAGCTCAAGGGCCGCGCACGAACTCCACGAATGGATCCGTCGACGCGCAACAGCGCCGCCGGCGACTGCGAGAGAACGTACGTAACGACGGCACCGTGATCGGCGACCGCGCGCCATAACGTCGGCGGCAGGCTGCGCGCGTGGATACCGTCCTTCGGGCCGTTTTTCTGTTCCGCGCGGGCGGTGCGGCGTCGCCATCCATGCCGATGATGCGTAGCATCGCGGATCGTTCATGGGCCAGCTTCTCGACGCTCTCCCCTGTTTTGAGAGTGGGCCAGTCGCGCATCTACGACCGCTCGATCGCGGCGACGTGTCATGGCTCGTCCGCGCCGGGGACGCCCCCGATATCGTTCGATGGAACGGTGTGGCGTCCCCCTTTACTGTCGAGGCTGCGATGCAACTTGTCGACGTACGTGAGCGCGCCTGGGAGGAAGACGCGCGGGCGACCTTCGCGATCGGTGACCGCCGTGGCGAGTATGGCGGGTACCTGAGCCTTCGCGTCGGATGGACGCGCGGGATCGGCGAGGTGGGATACTGGCTGCTACCGAGCCATCGCGGACGCGGCCTGATGACAGATGCGGTTCGTGCGGTGTGCCGCTGGTCGTTCGAGTCCCTCTCACTCCCGCGATTCCAGGCGTGCGTACAGCCGGGCAACGCCGCGTCAGAGAATGTGCTGCTGCGTCTCGGGTTTGTCCGCGAGGGGCTGCTACGGAGCTGGGAGCAGACAGACGGCGTACGCCACGACGAGTGGATGTTCTCCCTGCTGCCGACAGACCAACTGCAGTAGATACATATGCGAGCACGGTCGCGTCGCCGCGACATATCGACGGCACCGTGCGCCCTTCACACGCCACACATCGCGGGTGGCCCGACTCATCTGTCTGTTCGGTCGACGAGCCAGCCGACGATACTTGCCGCTTCAGCGATCGCGTCTTGGTCTTCAAGAGGACGTCAGCTCGCCGGCCTTCCTCTGAGCCGCTGGCTCGCTCCTCTAGGGGGAGCGTGCCGAACAACAGCGCTAGTGCCGCGAGCGCGACGCGAGGTGTCATCGCTCTAGCTTCGCGTTAAAGACACGTGCGTCTGTCTCCGAGAGCACGAGCACAGGTGCGCCGTCAAAGCGGTTCCAAGACCGAGGTGACTTGCTGAAGCGACCTCCGGAAAGGTCGGCGACCAGCCGACCCGCGGGAGAAGTCGGAAGTCCTACGTCGCACGTAACGACGTGGCCGGCGTGCCCCCGTTCTGCGCCTGACCGCACCGGCCGCATTGCCTTGAAGCGGGCAGAATGTGCCGCATGCCCGGGAACGTCCGCGCCGCCACGCGTACCGACCTCGCCGAGGTCGTGCGGCTCTCGGAGGCGTGGGTCGAAGAAGGGATCACCTACGGCCAAACTGCACCCGGCTACGACTGGTTCGCTGAACGCCTCGACCACTACTTCTTCGTGGCCGTCGTCGATGGCGAGGTCGGGGGTTACAGCCAGGGCGAGGTCCAAACGTCGGACGAGTCCGTCGCTGCGGTCCTCCCGACCGGCACGCCGTTCGTGGAGGTCACGAACCTCTACGTCGCCGCCGGTCGTCGACGGCTGGGGAATACAGATGGTGCGCTGACCGCGCGAGACGGATCGGGGACAGCAGCGAGCCGCGACCGAAACCACCGTTCTTCGCGAAGATGCCGGCGTGCTCGACGCTGTCACGGCCGGCGCGATCGTGCGCCACGGGTCCTACTTCGTCTTCCAAACCGGCCTGAACCGCAGAGGCGACGCCTTGGGAGTCGTCCGCCTCGGTGGTCATGTCGAACGAGGCGAGACCGCCATCGAGTGCGCCAAGCGTGAAGCCTCCGAGGAAGGGTGCGTCGACATCGACGTCGAGTCGGTGACCGGAACTTGGTCCTACGTGCCGGCCGGTGACGACTTCGAGCTCAGTCCTGTCGACGACGAGCTCGTACAGCCAACACCGTTGCTCATCGCCTCAATGGCACCTGGCCGCGGCCTCAGCGTCACCTATTTCGCATGCTGCACCACCGAACCAAGGCCAGGTCACGAGACACAGGCGATCATCTTCCTCACAACGACTGACGTCGAGTGGATCACGACTGAGAAGGTGCGGCTGGCCGACTTCCTGGGGCGCGGCGGTCGCATTACAGAAGCCGTCGACCTTCCACGCGGACTCCTGCTGCAGCCGCATGGTCAGCTTCGAGCGCTCGGTCAACTCCTGCGCGTTGGCGCTATCCCGATCGCATAGCCGAGCGACCCCGAACGACGGCTACGGATGGGCCGGGCGCGCCAGATCGCGCTTCCAGGAGCAGGTGGGGTCGGCTACCGGTGATGCTGGCAGCGGTGGACCTTCATCGGACCAACGACGGTTTCATGGGTGCCGGTCGTAGGCAAACTCCCTGATGGCGGCAACGACGTGATCGAGGCACGGGTCGTAGCCGTCGGTGGTATCGACGACAAGACAGGGACAGCCGAGGTCAAGGACAGAGCCCGTTTCCTTTTCCCACCGTGGGATCTGTTCGGCGATCGAATCGACATAGTGGGCTCGTAGCGGGTCTTCGGCGACGCGGGCGGTGAGGCGCTCCGCGCTGTTGTTGGCTTGGCAGTGGACGTTGAAGAGGTCAGCCACCGGTGCTAGCCGGTTTTGGATGTCGTGGTCGCTGACTCCAGCGAAGAGAGCCATATCGCCGATCACGCTGATCCCTAGCCCGAGGAGGGCTTCCAGCGCCCCGTACCACAGGGGCGGTCCGGGTGGGGCCGCGTCGATCTCTGTCGCTCGCAGCGTCAGCAGTGTTCCCTCCCGCAGTCGGTCCTTGGAGAGCACCGGCAGGTGCAGCCGCTCGCCGAGATGGCCGCTCAGTGTTGTCTTCCCGGAGCCGGGAACGCCGCTCACCAGTACCGCCAACGGGCGCAGACTCCTATCGGACATGGGAACATCATTGCTGGTTCCGTTGCGGCGATCGCCAACGATTCGCATCGGCGGGAGGCGCAGGGTTCGTGCCTGTGAGACGCGGCAGACCACCTCGCTAGAGCTTCGCGGATGGCTAGTTCAGCGAATCAGGTGCTGAGGGCGCACACTCAGGAGGCGCGCACGTAGCGCAAGGAGAAAAGGAGGTGTTCGAGGTGCTTGCGGCCTAGGTGTGACCAGACGTTGAAGGAGCAGTTGTGTCCCTCGACATTCAACTGCGCCAGCCACTTGGTGGTCTTCAATGGCTCGTCTCCGTTGCAGTCTCGCCTCTATTCGGATCCGTCAGGAACGTATCTCTCGCGCCTACAGGCCACTCAAGGCTCGCCACGCAACCTCGTGGCGACGCTTTCCGTGCGTGTCTGCGGGAGCGGCACGTCGAGCGGTTCGTTCGAGCACCGGCGCCACGAACTCGAGTTCATCGCGGGCTTCCGGCACGTCCATTTCGGTCAGTGCGAGCACCGTGTACCAGAACGGAAAACTCCGCCACCGACGCTCTCCACGGCTCGAGCGCAGGAACTGTCCGACACCCTTAGACAGCCGTTCCTCATGTCGGTCCAGCCCGCCCGAGATCAGATTCCTCCACATCCCCACGGTGCACTTGGTACAGCAATAGGCGCCCGGGTTGTTGCCGTAGCGCGGATCGTGTTCGGCGCGAGCGACCGCGGCAATCAGTCCACGGTCGGCACGCTCGAGCGCCGCTTGAACCTCCGGCTCGCGCACGTCCAGCCAGCGGAGCACGCGGCAGGCTTCCTCACCGAGGATGTGACGCGCCGATGCGTGCGTGAACCGTTCACCGGTGAAGACGACAACGCCCTCGCGCAACTCGGAGGGGAAGCCCGCGAATGTCCCGGACTTGGCCTGCGGCAGCCCCTGTCGCGCCGCGATCCAGCGTGCGACAAGCTCGCGTTCGGCGGACGAAAGCGTCTGGTTCTCAAATGCAAGCTCCGCGACCGCATCGAGGGTCCGAGACAGGCTGTCGTGCCAAATCACGTTCGAGCGGCCGGGACCGGCGGTCTCGTCGATCACCCCTGCAGCAGGTGCCGGCGCAGCGGTGTCGGTCGGCAGTGTGCTCCTCTCGCTGACGAACCCGTCCTCCGGCGCGGAGAGCGCCCTACGGATCCGGTCCTCGAGTTCGTCGGCGAAGCCCTCCCGGGGTATCGCCGGAGTCGACTCAAGACGCAGAAGATCGAGGGGGTCAGAGCTCATCGACTTGCACCTCGTCGTAGGCACGGCGCAGCGCTGTCCGGGCGCGTTGCAGGAGCCCTTCGGCGGCGGGGACGCTGCGACCCATGAGCCGAGCGACCTCGGCCACCGAGAGCCCATCGATGTATTTCAAGGTGAGCACGGCCCGGTGCTGGGGCCGTAGCCCGGCAAGCGCCGTCCTCGCGATGCCGAGATCCAAGTCCTCAGTCCACGGGTCGTCCACATCCTCGGCTGCACCTGGCAGTAGCTGAAGGCGTCGCTGCTCGACCTCCAGCCGGCGCCAGTGGTCGACGAGCCGACGGCGGGCCACCACGACCAGCCAACCCGTCGTGATCGCGTCGACCGCCCCGGACCGGATCGCCGACACCGCGCTCATGAATGCCTCCGCCGTTAGGTCCTCCGCCAACTCCCGGCTCCCACAACGAGCGAGCACGAAGCCGTAGACCTCGGGAAGCGCGGACCGGTAGAGCGCCCTCAACTCCTCGCCCAGGTCACTATGCGCGGACTGCGCCATCACGCACTCATCATCGAACAACCGCCCTCGGATCCAGCGCGTCGAGCCGAAAATGTCCTCGATCCGATGCGATCGACGACAAAGCGCGGCCCTCCCACCGGCCACCCAGGAGTCTCGTAAGGGCCGCGCCGAGGCCCGAGACAGACGCTCGGCACGCGTCGGACGGAGCGACCAGACCGACGGCACCGTCCTCGCCGAGGCCGCGCCCTAATGCTCGTCACAAAGAGATGTCCGGAAGGATCGCGACGGCGGGCAGGCGAGCGGGGTCCCGGAAGATCCGGCCGTTGAGTGGCGATGAGGTCGAGGAGGCGTGGGCGGCAGGTGCGTGGGTTTTGGCGTACAACGCCAAGCAGGAGACTCTTGGCGGTGGAGGCGGAGGCGCTTACATCGACCGAGCGAAACGGGAACTGGAAGACCGTCTACGCCGTGGCGGGGCGTAGGCCGGCGCCTTGTGTGGGTCGGCCACGACCGGGTCAGCGTCGAGGGCATCAACCGCGCCGATCAACCATCCGCGCTTGTGAGCACCGCTTCCGAGCCGGCATTTCCAGTGGAGTGTGGCTCGGCGCCCCGGGGTGGTAGACGTGTCGACGATGGGGTTCGAGGAGTTGGCGGTAGCTGGCCGCAAGGCCGTTCTCGAGGGTAGGCACGAGGTCGAGTCGCCTCCGGACGACGACAGCCTCCGATGGGGACCCTCGGCGATCCTGCGCCCGGATGCCAACGCCCTGTTGCGAACCGAGGCATGGACCGCAGATCTTGTGCAACTGGCGGGAAGACGCCACTGGCGCACGGGCTCCGCACGTTCAGCCCACATAACGGTGAGGTCGCTGGACGTCCGAAGAACAAGCGGTGTAGGCGAACCAGCACGCCGCATCTACTCAGCGGCTGTTGATTCAGTAGCCGAAGAGCTTGGCCGAGCGTCCTTTCGCGCGACCGGGCTCCTTGTATCGCCGATCTCGGTCATGCTCGCCCTCGCCCCAGAGGACGACAGCGCCCGGAACCTTGCTGTCAAGCTCGAGCAACACCTCGGCCCGGAGGGCTGGTTCGAACAAGGCCGGGTCCGCGACATCTGGTATCTCAACCTCATCCACTTCACCGGTCCGATCGACGATCCGACCGGCCTCGTGCGCTGGGTGGACGAGCAGGACGCGCCGGACCTGGCCGTGGAGTCCGCGTCACTGCAGGTCGCGCGCTGGGACTTCGACGGCGACGGGATGATCCCGAGCGAACTCGCGGGCGCCCGACTGAGGTAGAGGCTCGAAGGCTCAACCAAGTGGCCGAACTGCCGTTATCCGGTGGCGAGGGACCTGACCTGAACCGCTCCGATCTGGACATCGCGAGCGCGCCAGGTCGACCGCAAAGGACGCGACGACGGTGTAGCAGATTGTCGGTATGGGCTGTGTGCTGCGTCGGTGAGGGGAGCTTTGGAGTGGTGGTCCTCGTCTCGCGTCTCGCAGAGGCATCCTTGTCCTGTGGGGTATGTCTCCGCGCTCGCCGCCGCTCTTGAGTTGCAGGCCACGACTGTCGAGCGGATCGGAGCCGACGATCTCACCGCGGCATCGAGGTGCGAGGGATGGTCGATTCGGGATGTCCTCGAGCACTCCATCGGTGTCACGAGGAAGTTCACCGTGTTTGCCCAAGGATTCACAGACGAGCCGCATGCGGCCCAGGTTGATCTTCTCGGCCGGGATCACTGCGCTGTGGCACGCGGGGCGGTTGTTGCCTCCGCGCTCGCCTGGCGCCGTGCCGACATGAGTCGGCTTTGCCGCCTCAGCTTTGGGACCTTTTCGGCTGAGGCCGCAGCCGGGATCAACCTCTTCGACGCTCTTGCTCACACCTGGGACGTCGCGGCTCCTCTCGGCCTGGAGCTTCCCGAGCGCTCCGAGCTTTGGAGCCTCGGGCTGGAGGCGGCGCGAGGAGTTATCGGGTCGCAGCGAGATGTTTCGCAGTACGGTCCGGAAGTGCACGTGGAGCCGAGCGCAGCTCCGATGACGCGGTTTCTGGCGTTCCTTGGACGCGGCGGGAGTCTGTGAGGGTCTCGGCGTCGTTCTGATCCCTGCCGAGGCTTGAGGTGGAGTCGGAGCCGTGCAGGGCGGAGATCGCGCAGCTGGTCACCTCAAGGTCGTGCGTCGCTCGCCCAACCACGCCCAGAGCGGTTCGACGTGTGCTGCGAGTTCTTCGATGGACCCGGAGTTGTCGATCACGACGTCAGCGAATGCCAGGCGCTCGTCACGGGAAATCTGGGAGGCGATCCGCGCCCGGGCGGCCTCTTCGGTGTAGCGGCGGTAGGTGATGAGGCGACGAACCGCCTCGTCGACGGGGACATCGACCACGATCACGGCCGCCAGGTCATAGGCCTCCCTTCCCCCTTCGGCCAGGCGGGGGATGATGTCGAGGACGACGACGTTGTCGGTGTCGCGCTCGGCGGTGATGCGCTCGGCGATGACTTTGTCCATGTGGGGATAGGTGAGCGCGCGTAGCTCCGCCCTGGCGGCTTCGTCGTTGCCGATCTCCGCCAGCGCCCGCGGGTCGAGGGCGCCGTCGCGAGCGACGACGGCGATCCCGAAGCGGTCGACGATGTCGGCATAGGCCGCGCCGCCCGGTTGGCGGGTCTCCGCCACGATGCCGTCGGCATCGATGACAACCGCGCCGCGGTCGGCGAGCATCCCGGCAACGGTCGATTTGCCCGAAGCGAGTCCACCGGTCACGCCCGCCAGGAGCACGGCTCTGACGGTAGCCAACCGAAGACGGCTTGAGTTCACCGTTCGGCCAGCTCCGCATGATGGGCGCAGAACGGTGGCGTTCGGAACGACGGCACGGTGCGCTGTTCGAGCGTGACAGATCGTCGTGTCGGACCACTCACATTCCCGATACGGTTCCGCCGTGCTGGGCGCGATTGGCAACCTTTTGCTGCGGCGTCACCGGCAGCTGGTACGAGGGCTCCGCATGACCTTGCAGCGGCTCAAGAGGGCCGCCGAGAGCGCCTGATCCGCGGCTCCAGTGTAATCCGCTCGTCTCGGACGGAGCGATTCAGTCACGCTGGCGGGGTGAAGGACCCGATCCTCCTCGACTTGCCGATGCCGCTCGTTACCGATCGTTTGGAGATCCGGCCCGCACGCAGTGGCGACGGCGCCGGCTTCTCGGACGCGATCGCTGAGTCGCGATCGGAGTTGGCCGAGTTCCTCGATTGGGCCGCCGCCGCTCCTACCGGCGACGCAGCCGAAGCGTTCATGCGCCGACGAGGCGCGGCGTTTGTACAGCGCCGCGAACTCCCGCTCTACACCTTTGATAGGGCGACAGGGGTTCTCGTCGGAGAGTGCGGGTTGTATGGGATCGATTGGTCTTTGCCGAAGTTCGGGCTCGGCTACTGGTGTCGCACCAGCCGGACAGGTGAAGGACTCACCGCCGAGGCTGTTGGCACGGTGGTCGAGTGGGCCTTCGACTCGCTCGGTGCGGTGCGAGTCGAGCTCGGCTGTTTCGCGAGCAACGCGGCCAGTAGGCGGATCGCCGAGAAATGCGGCTTCGACTTCGAAGGCGTCTTCAGCTCGGGTCGCCGGAGGCCGAACGGCGCTCCTGAAGATCGTTACAACTACGCCATCGTTCGGTAGGAGGAGCGTGTCCCTACCGGAGCGACTGTGCCGCGGCGATGGCGATTGGGAGGAATCGGCCAATACGCTTCGCGCGCTGCTGGTTGACGTGAGCAAAGGCGTTCGCGAGCCCGACGAGCAGTCGGAGGCGATGAACCCACAGCCGGCGGTCGTCGGTCGCCTCACTTGTGTCCTCGCAGCCGCGTTGAAAGTCGAGGGCGGTCGCCGGTGAGTTCCACCACCACCAGGCCAGGTCGATCGCCGGGTCTGCATACCACGACACCTCGAAGTCGATGACAGCGACGATGCGTCCTTCGCACACGAGAGTGTTGGTTAGGCTGGCGTCACCATGTACGAGGCGGGAACGTAGCGGCACGGCCAGTTCTTCGACGATCTCGGCGGCTGTCGCCACGTCGTTCAAGGCGAGACCTTGAGGTATCCGAGAAGGACGAGCCAGAACCTCTTCTGCTTCGTTGGCGACGTCTCTGGTGAACACATCGGCTGGCCAGCCCGGGTCGCTGCCGTCCGCCTGTATTGGGCCGCATCCGGTGCCGCGGCGTGCATGTAGCTGGCCGTAGAGGCGGCCGGCGACGTAGGCCAGTCCGTCGGTGGCGTCGGCCTCGCTTAGCGGAGTTCCCTCGACGTATGCGGTCACAAGGATCGTGTCATCGTGGAAGACCACCCGAGGGCAGGGAACACTGGCCGCGCTCGCCAGACGCATGGCGGCAACCTCGCCGGCGAGATCTGGATGCCATGTGGCGCGCGCTCCCCGCACCCACCGAACGACGAGATCGTCGTCGGCTGTTCGCACGCGGTAAACCGCGTTGATCTCACCGCCGTCGAGCGCCGAGATGCTCTCGATCCGTCTTCCGGTCAGGCGTCGGACGAGGTTGACCGCCGCGCGGGCTTCCTCGCTTGCCGGATCATCTACCACCCATCGAGCATGGTCGACAGTTGCGCGTTACACGCTCGATATTCGGCGACCCGCCATTCGGCACCGCACGTATCGATGGCGACGTTGCGCTGCTTGATCGCGCCCGAATGACGTGTGATCGCGGTCGTCACCACTCGCCTAGCCGGGAGTGCGCGGCGACTGTGGGGCGGTGCTCGGCTAGCAGGTCACGGGCTCGTTGGAGCGTCGACGGCGTGCTGGAGGGCGTGGTCGTCCTCGTCGAAGTTGTCGTCGCTCTGCGGTGGGTTCGCGAGGTGCCACTCGACGCTGACGCGGAGGGCTTCGTGAGGGTCGCTGGTGGTCCATCCGAGGCGGTCGCGGGCCTTGTTGGACTGTACGAGCAGGTGTTGTCGGATCGTGCCGGTGAGGGCGAGGTCGGTCGGCAATAGGTGCTCAGGGACGGTGACGAGTTCGACCTCGCCCATCTTTCGTGCCGCATCGAGTATCCACTGAGCTCGCAGGCCGACCGGGGGTGTCTGCTCCTCGCCGAGGTTGAACACCTCGCCGCGCACGAGGTGGGGATCGGCTTCGAGGGAAAGTCTCGTCCCGATGGCAATGTCGCCGACATAGCCGTGAGTGAGGAGCCCGTTGGCAGCTCCGATGGGAATCCGACCGCGCCCGGCGCGCACCCGGCGAAGGACGAACTCTTCTCGGCGTTGTTCGGTGTCGTGGGGTCCGAATGTCATCGGGAGGCGTAGGACGGTAGCGCCGCGGCCGAGCCACCGCTCCTCGACGTCGAGCTTCTCGTAGTCCTCCATCCCAGGGAGTTGACCGCGATAGGGATAGCGCGTGGTACGCACCGGCGACCTCTCGTCGAGCGGGAGCGCGTCGGTTTGGGCGTTGTGGTGGAGACCGTCATAGGCGCGGTAGGTGTCCATGCTCGATAGCACGACCAGCCGGAGCTCTTCGCCGCGAAACGTGGCGAGGGTTTCGTCGCTGTCGTCGGCGCCGAAGGCCATGCAGTCGAGCACCGCGTCGGGCTTGAACGCCTCGAGTTCACCTCGCGCGGCGTTGAGAGCGCCTGGCTGTTTGCGGTCGAGGTGGAGGTGTTCGACTTGAGGAAGGTCTGCGGGCTCTGTTTGACCGCGATGGACGACCAGGACCGGGTGGTCGGCGCCGACCAGTTCTTCGACTATTGCCCGCCCGATGAATCTCGTTCCGCCCAGCACGACAATCCGCAACCTCACGGTTGCATGTATAGCTCATCGCGTGTTCGAAAGATGTCGGCGCACAAACGGCGGCACCGTGCGTGGTTCTGGCGCAACATATTTGGCTGACTGCTGGAGTGCCGGGCCGAGTGTCAAGCCGACGAAAGCCTCAGCTAAGAAACTCGTCTCTCGCAGTTGACGCGGTGAATGGCGCTGGCCGCCGGGATCGGTAGAGGGTGGTCGTAGCCCGGCCGGTCCACATCAACGGCATCTCCGCCGCCGCCCGTGAAGCCATCGGCGGCGCGGGCCCGGATCAGGTCGTGGTGGTGATCGAGCCCGGCGCGTTGAGCCTCGAGCTGATCGCGGCAGTAGTCGAGGCGGGGCTCGATGTCGAAGTGTTGTGTGCAGCGCCCCAACCTGATCTCATCGCCAGGCTGGAGGCGGCCGGCCTCGAGACATCAGCAGAGGTGTACCTCGCCTACGACCAGCACCGTCCCGCCCTCGCAACCGACCACACAGTGCAACACGTCGACGGCGCGGAACTGGACTCCGCCTATGCGGCCGCCTGGGGGCGCAGGCGGCGCGAACCGACCGAGGAGCAGACCCGGCGTCCGCCGCCGCGGGTGTTCTACGAACGTGCCTGTGAGGTCAGCTACCACGCCATCGGCATCGGCGGTGCCTGGGTGTCCCGATGCGAGTGCTATCTCCTCGACGGCGTTGCATCGCTTGGGGGCGTTATGACCGACCCTCCTTTCCAAGGCCGCGGCTTTGCGAGCGCGGTCATACTCGACGCGGTCGCCCACTCCCGAGCGCGAGGCGCAACGTTCTGGCGGGACCGATTGCTCTGTCGCGGTAACCGGTACACCATCGGTCGCTACGTCAAGGCTTCGCCGCGCGCGCGGAGTGTCGCCTGCCTCGACTAGAGGGCGTAGGAGGCGATGGTCCTGCTGAGACCTTGGATCTCGGCCTGACCCTTGAACTCAAGTCGGACGCGCCCAAGCCCGCTGAACCACAGATCCAGCTCGGCATCGAGATCGGAGTTCCCAGCTGTCTCGACCGACCACGCTTGGATCTTGCTCCAAGGCAGAGAGCTGAAATCTTGTTTCTTGCCGGTCATTCCTTGGACGTTGACGGCAATCAGTCGCTTGTCGGTGAACACGACATAGTCGCGCATGGCCTTGAAGCCCGCTATGACAGTCTCGCCGTCCACAAGGATCGGAGCGACTGATCGGCGAGGTCGTCGGCCTTGCCCTCCTTCAACTTGAACACGGAGGCATTGTCGAAGTCGATCACGCCTCGACCTTAGAGCTGGAAGCAGCGCCAGCGGAGGCCTACTTGCGTTGCCACTCGGGCCGACGCCGGCTTCGACTCGGACGTCCTGAGGGCCAGAGCCTGTAACGACAGCGCCCGCGGGCAACGATCTACGGATGCTGGAGCTTGAGCCGGTTGACGACCTCGCGGATCGTGCGCGGCGCGATGACGGCGCCTTGAATCCGAATGGTGTGGAAGGCTCGCTCAACCAGTTCTGCTGTGACGTCAGACGCGAACACCACTACGCCGTTGACCGTCAGATCGGTGGTCACGGCAAGCTCTACACGCTTTGCGAGTTCATAGCGGTCAAACCAGACGACTCCTACGCTGTAGTCCTTCTTGACACCGTCGACAGTGCGTTCGTGATGGCTGACCCGTGTGGTCCAGTCACGCCGTGCTGGTCTCGAGGCTTGCCATCGTTGCCGGGTTAGGAGCAGCTGTCTCACCTCATCAGGTGCTTCAAAGCGACCGAGGAACCAGATGGCGTCGACGACATCCTTCACATCCTCCACGGAGGTGTTCTGGCTAATCGTCAACGTCCCCATCGTCTTGATATGGATCTGCTCATGGCGGCGTCGGAGTCCGTGGAAGTAGCCCGCGTCGAACACCTGGTGACCCACGCACCAGTGAACGTTGAGGATTCCGGGCATGCCCCAACGACAGCACAGTTACGCGTCGCCAGGCGAGTGGTGTTGGTCATCGCCCTCGCCGATATCAGGCGGCGGCCTTGCGACCGAATGGCGGTCTTCCAGCCCAACTCATTGGACTTCGCGCGCGCGGCGCGGTACAAGGAGCGCGTGAAACTCGACGTACCCGACGCGGTCCGCGGGAAGGTGGTCGCCGACGGAAACGCGGCGTGGCTGGATGAGCTGCCGTTGGTCGTGGAGTCGCTGGTGCAGGACTGGTCGCTGAGCATCGGTAGTGCATTCCACGGTGGGCATGCCGCGTTCGTCGTTGAGGCCACACTCGCCGACGGGACCGCGGCTGTTCTCAAGGTCGGCGTTCCCGGAATCCGGCGCGAGCTCGGCTTCGAGGCCGCGGTGCTGCGCCTCGCCGACGGCGATGGCTGCGTCCGCCTGATGCGCTTTGACCTCGACCGCGACGCCCTCCTGCTCGAGCGTCTCGGCTCGGCCATGTACGACGTCGTGCCCGACCCCGAGGTCCGGCACGACATGCTGTGTGACGTCGCATCCCGGCTGTGGCGCCCGGTGGCCGCCGACGTCGACCTGCCCACGGGTGCCGACAAGGCGATCGAGTTTGCCAACCGGCTACCACAGTGGTGGGAGGAGACGGGACGGGCCTGCTCCCAGGCGACCGTGGAGGACGCGCTCGCGTGCCTGGAGCGTCGCCGCCGTGCTCACGACGATCGCCGCGCTGTGCTCGTGCACGGCGACGTCCATGACCTCAACGCGCTGCAAGCAGCGGACGGCACGTTCAAGCTGATCGACCCTGGCGGCCTGCGGGCCGAGCCGGCCTGCGACCTCGGCACCATCGTGCGATGCAATCCCGACAGCGGTGACGACCTCAGAGCGAGGGCGGAGCGGCTGGCGGCGCGCACGGGTGTTGACGCCATCGCGATCTGGGAGTGGGGAACGATCTACCGCGTGACGAGCGGGCTCTACTGCCGAACCATCGGATTCCAGCCGTTCGGCGACCTGCTGCTCGCCGAGGCAGACCGACTCACCGGATGAGCTAGCCGAGAGCTGGCCCCCGGACCGCGTCTACCCGCTGCCGCCGGAGACCTGCGATCGCCTTCAGCCGATACGGAAGGCCGCCAATCCGCGAGCGAGCCGATCGACGGATCGTGTCCATGCCGAGTGGTACGGATTGTCGGCGCTGGGGTTGTCGTTGTGATTGTGGTTGCGTCCGCGAACCAGGAGTCGTCGGAGAGTGTGTCGAAGTTGGTGGTGTGTCTGGGGAGATCCGAGTGGATCGGATCCGGCTGGTTGTGCTCGTGGTTCTGGGTCTGCTGGTGGGGCAGGGCGCGGTGGGTGCGCCGGAGGCGGTGGCGGCCGAGCGGCGCTGGACCGGAGGCGGCGCATCCGAAAGGTGGTCTGATCCGGACAACTGGTCGGAAAAGTTGTTGCCGGTGCCGTTCGACACGGTCAAGTTCCCTTATGACGCGGCGCGGGCGGCGACGGTGAATGACTTGGCGCCGGGGATCGTCTATTCCGGGCTGGAACTTGGCAGCGGTCACGCCCTGAGCGGCAACAGCATCGGCATCGCTGCGGCTCCTGGTCATGACTTCGGCGAGCTTGGCGTCGGTCGGGATGCATCGGTGGGGGTGCCCATCGTGTTGCGCTCGGCAGCCCAGCTGGCGGGGGCTTACGCCGGGGAGGGTCGGTTCGAGGCCAGCGTTGATCTCGGTGGCCACGAGCTACGGGTTGGCTCCTTCAACTCAGCGGCGCGGTTTCGGGCGCCGGTGGTCGGGGGCGGCACCGTCCGAGTGGAAGCCGACCGCTTCTACGGGCCGGGCCCGCGGCTGGCTTTCGAGGCCGGCTTGGCGGCCGAGTTGGTCATGGAAGCGGGCACCGTCGCTATCTACGGCGACGCCGGCGCGGTCGGCATGGATGGCGGCACGCTGGCGGGCCGCGGCAGGTTGCGGGCGCTGCACGCCGCCGGCGGCCGAATCCATCCCGACAGCGGCGGGGTTCTCGAGGTCGTCGGCGAGGCCTACCTCGGAGACGACGTGGTCCTCGCTGGCGACCTGGGCGGCACCAGCGGCAGCACTCTGCGAGTCGAGGGCAATGTCGTCCTCGACAGTCCACGACTCCAGCTCGCGGTAGCCGATGGCCTGGCGACCGGCCAGGAGGTCACCATCATCGACAACGCCGGAGCTAGCCCGATCCAGGGAACGTTTGCCGACCTGGTCGAAGGATCCCTCATCGGCCAACAGTTCGGCGCGCTCGGCGAAAGCGTCGCCTTGGCGCTGTCGTATCGAGGCGGCGACGGCAACGACATCACCGCCACGGTGGTACCGGCCGGCTATCACATCGTGTTGACCTCGGGCGCCACCTACACCTACGGACGCCTCCCAAGCCCGGGAACCATCGACGGCAGCGGTCAGGTCACTGGAGCCGCCGCCCGCAACGCCAACCTCTGGGCTGCTGCTAGCAACGGAGAAGTCGTCGCCCGCCCCGGCACCGCCCACCACGGCGACGCCCGCAGCCGCCCGTTGCAGGCCCCGATTGTTGCCATGGCAGCGACGCCGGGCGGTGGCGGCTACTGGCTGGCAGCCGCGGATGGCGGCGTGTTCGCATACGGCGACGCCGGCTTCTACGGCTCCGCCGGCGGCCTCGCTTTGCAGGCGCCGATTGTTGCCATGGCAGCGACGCCGGATGGTGGCGGCTATTGGCTGGTGGCCGCGGATGGCGGCGTGTTCGCATACGGCGACGCCGGCTTCTTCGGCTCCGCCGGCGGCCGCCCGTTGCAGGCGCCGATTGTTGCCATGGCAGCGACGCCGGATGGTGGCGGCTATTGGCTGGTGGCCGCGGATGGCGGCGTGTTCGCATACGGCGACGCCGGCTTCTTCGGCGCCAACCACGTCGGTGGAATCGCCTCTATCGCCGCCACACCCACCGGCGCCGGCTACTGGCTCGTCCGAGACAACGGCTGGGTCGACGCCCTCGGCGACGCCCCCTACCTCGGTTCACCCGGCGGCCTCAAGCTCGACGGAACCGTCACCGCCATCATCAGCGAGTCCTAAGCGCCAGATCGCCCGCGACAGTACGACGGCGACGGTGCCTTGATCGGATCAGTGGTCCGCGACATAACGCCCGCGCCGAGGTTTGGGCGAGAGCAGGAGCGCCCCTTGCGCCGAAGACCAAGAATGAGAGACATGCCGGCATCGTCCGCCGTTCCCGACGTCAAAGCGCTCGCCCTTATCCGCCATCCCGACGACGACCGCATCCTCGTCGGAACCTCAGACCCGGACCCAAGGCACCCACCCTTTCAACGGCTGCTGGGCGGTCGAATCCAATTCGGCGAACGCGCGGCGACGACGGTGGAACGCGAGCTGCTGGAGGAGCTCGGCCTCAAGGTTCACGCCGGCGAGTTCGTCGCAACGTTGGAGGTGTTCTTCTCCTATCGGGGCGCGCCCGGGCACGAGATCGCGATCGTCTACGAAGCCGCCTTCGATGAACCGGCTGAATATAAGCGCCAGGAGTTCGTGGGCATCGAGGATCCGCCTCACCACGCGGTGTGGAGATCGATATCGAATCCACCGCCCGGCGTGCTGCTCGCTCCCGAAGGCATCGCTCCATTTCTTGAGCAAGCGCGAGGCTAAGGCGGGCGTCAGCCGACCATATCGGGTCCGCGCTCGCCGAGGCCGCGGCCTAACGCTCGTCGCGAAGAGACGTTCGGAACGACTGCGACGGCGGGGCAGGACAGGGGCACGAGACAGATCTGGCAATCGCGCGGACGTCGATGCGGGCGGTGTGATTCACTCAGTCGGCTCGCGACGCGCTGGGGGGTTGTCTGTGAGACGGAGTTCGTTACGTCTGATCATTCTCCTCGTCGCGGCCTCTGTGCTTCTCAGCTGCTCTGACTCCGCGTCCAGAAGCAGACCCAGCTCGTCAGAGGCTGCAGTTGGTGCAACCGGCGGGGCGATCTCCACCAACTTCACCGACGATGCCGGGCACTCCTAGTCGGCCGGGCGGCGTCGAGGCGATCGCCGAGAAACATCTCAGATCAACACTGTTTCACGAGCTTCACCACACCGTCCGCGGGTACGCGATCAGGGAACCAGGATCTCCCGATTCCTTCATGGACTTCGTCATCAGTGAGGGTCTGGCCTCGGTGTTCGAGCGCGATGCGGCCGGAGACCGGCCCGTCCTGTGGGCCGACTATCCAGCCGAGGTGGATTCGTGGGTCGAAGAATTGATGGCGCTTCCGCTGGACGCCCCGTACGCCGACTGGATGTTCACCCACCCGGACGGGCGCCGCTGGATCGGGTACCGCTCAGGTGCTTATCTCGTCGACCTCGCGGTGGCGTCGTCAGGACGGTCCGCAGCCGACCTTGTCCACGCGTCCACGGAGGACGTCCTCGACCTCGCTGGATACCACACAGCATGACTGAGGCCGCGCTATGTGCCGATGACCAGTCCGTCGCGGCGTCCCGCGGCCGTTCGGTCAGGGCGTTCGCGATCACCAACTAGGGCCGGCAGGGGCGCCCAGGATCCGGCAGCAGGCGGTGTACGCCCTCGGAAAGCTGTCAGCCGAGCTCGCTCGGCGACTGGCGGCCGAGACCGAGACGCGGGTGGATCAAGTCCTTGACGAGGTGCTCGCGGTCGCTCTGCCTCGGTAGGCGCGTCCCTACGTGCCGTTCTTCGCCGCCGCGAGTGCATCGCAGGCGCCGTCGCCGCGTCGACGCACGCTGAGAAAAGCATCGACACGGCGAGCGCGACTAGAGCTGTCCCCACGAGTGTCGCACTACCGCCGCAGTCAATCACGGCGGTTGACATGGTGCGCCCCAGTTGGCGTGCGCCCGGAACGACGGGAGCGTGCGCCCGCTTGGCCGCACCGAATGTCGCGCTCGACCCAGTCAGGGCCCGTGTCAGGGGTCCAGCCAACTGCCCCTGTCCTGACGGTAGGCATCGTGGACGGTCCGCTGAATCTCTTCGTCGGGGATGGCAGGTTGCGGCTCGTCAGACTCCGCCACGAGATATCGCGACAGCGCGAATCCGATAGCGGCTCCAGCCAGAGTTAGAACGGCCCAGGCGCCGAAGTGGGCGCTCGAGTAGCTGGACTGCCGCCAACTGCCGTTGCCCAGATTGGCAGCGACCATCGAGCCGTAGGTCGCCCAAGCAGCGCCAAACAAGGCGTAGGCCAACGTGTAGCTCGCGCGGGGTCCGAGCCGGATCGGGACACCGAACAGTCCCACATACCCTCGGCATGCCACGATGCTTACCAGCCAAACCGTGATCCAACCCGCATGCAGCAGAGCAACGACAACTGCGAGTGACAACGGTCCGTCTCGACCGGCGAAGCCCGGTGTGACGGCGATCGGATCAGGCAGCCACGGCATCAACACGAGCGCGCTGCCAACAAGGGGGAGTTGCCCAAGTAGCGGAATCCACACCTCGACCAATAGCGGACCGCGGCTACTGCTCGTCCTACCACCAGCGGCTACGTCGTGAGTGGACACTGGCCCCCAAGTGTGGCCTCAGCCGCCGCTGCCCGTTATTCGCGAGCGATCCGATCGACGGCTGCGTGTGTCGTTTCGGTCGCGCCAGATCGTTCAGGGACGTGACCGCCAACGTCGCTCGGCGACCGCTATTCCAGGGGAGCGGCCAAACCCTCGCCATCTACGATTGCGGCGTGCGGAGCGACGAGATCCGGCGAGCCTTCCTCGACTTCTTCGCGGCTCGCGGCCATGTTGTAGCACCTCCTGCGAGTCTCGTGCCGCGTGAGGATCCGACGACGCTGTTCACGGGGTCAGGGATGCAACCGCTGATCCCGTACTTGCTAGGAGCCGATCATCCTGCCGGCGACCGCGTGGCTGACTCGCAACCTTGCTTCCGCGCCGAGGACATCGATGAGGTCGGAGATAACCGCCATACGACCTTCTTCGAAATGCTGGGAAACTGGGGCTTCGGTTCCTACTTCAAGGCCGAGCAGCTCCCTTGGTTCTTCGAGCTCATCACCAAGACTCTAAACATCGCCCCACATCGCCTGTATGCAACCGCGTTCGGCGGCGCCCCTGAGTACGGCATCGCCCGTGACGACGAGGCGGTCGAGCTGTGGCGTGGGCTATTCGCAACCTGTGGCATCGACGCGCCCGTCGTCGACATCGGCACGATGGAGTCCGGAGCCGACCGGGGAATGGAAGGTGGCCGCATCTTTTTCTACGGCGCGGAGAAGAACTGGTGGACTCGTTCTGGACTCCCAGAGTCGATGCCTACGGGCGAGCCGGGCGGCCCTGACGCCGAGCTGTTCTTCGAGTTCCCTGACGTCGAGCACGATCCCGCCTTCGGCGCCAACTGCCACGTGCATTGCGACTGTGGCCGCTTCCTCGAGCTCGGGAACTCCGTGTTCATGCAGTACGTCCGGACCTCGGACGGGTTCGAGCCTCTGCCGCGGCGGAATGTCGACTTCGGTGGCGGCTTGGAGAGGTTCGCGATGGCGGCGGCCGACCAGCCGGATGTGTTCCGGCTTGATGTGCTCTGGCCGATCGTCGGCAAGGTCGAGGCTCTCAGCGGCGTTTCGTACGGAGATGAGCGGGCGTCGATGCGAGTGATCGCCGACCACGTCCGAGCTGGGGTCTTCCTGGCAGCCGACGGCGTCGTGCCTTCGAACACGGCCCAGGGCTACGTCATGCGTCGCTTCGTGCGCCGTGCGCTGCGCCAAGGGCTGTTCCTCGGAGTCGAGGACGGGTTGTTGGCGCCGCTGGTTGGCGTGGTGGCTGAGACCTACCGGGCGCACTACCCAGAGCTGGAAGGACAGGTCGGAGACATCGAGCGCGTCCTCGGGCGAGAAGAAGCAACCTTCCGCAGCACCCTGGCTCGGGGAACTCGGGAGTTCCCGAAGATCGCGAAGAGTCGTCTAACCGGCGAGGCGGTGTTCACCCTCTTCGACACGTACGGCTTCCCGCCCGAGCTCTCTGTGGAGGAAGCCAGCCGCTTGGACATCGAGGTCTCAAGCGACTGGCACGAGCAGTTCGAGTCGCGCATGGCCGAACAGCGCGAACGTTCGCGCAGCGCATCCGCAGGAGCCTTCAAGGGCGGTCTGGCCGACCAGTCGACCGAGACAACCAAGCTGCACACAGCGACGCACCTTCTCTACAAGGCGCTCCGGCTCGTCCTTGGCGAACACGTCATCCAACGAGGATCCAACATCACACCAGAGCGGCTGCGCTTCGACTTCAGCCACCCGCAGAAGATGACATCCGAGGAGGCCGCACAAGTCGAAGCGCTGGTGAATGCAGCCATCGAGAGAGACCTCCCGATGAGCTATCGCGAGATGGCACCCGAAGACGCGTTCGCGCAGGGCGCTCTCGGAGCGTTCGGCGACAAGTACGGCGAGGTCGTCAAGGTCTACACCGCCGGCAACCCAGACGGAGAGTGGTACAGCCGAGAGATCTGCGGCGGACCGCACGTCGAACGAACCGGATCCCTCGGCCGGTTCCGCATCGTCAAAGAGGAGTCATCAAGCGCCGGTGTTCGGCGCATCCGAGCTGTCGTCGAGTCGTAGCCGGAAGCTGGTCGACGAGCGCGCCTATCGACGGGTCCGGGCTCGCCGAGGCCGCGCCCTAATACTCGTAACAAAGAGATGTTCGGAACGACCGCGACGGCGGGGCAGGCAAGAGGCTCCCGGAAGATCCGGCATTCGGCGCTCCGGGCGCAGCGAGCGCCTCAAGGACGGGCCCGACAAGATATGCAGATGGGTCGTTTCGGCGCTCTTCGTGAGTCGGCTGTCACCATCGGGGACACAACGACCTCGTTCGCCGAGTGGGGAGACGCAGGTGGAGCGGTCGTGATCGGCTGGCCCGGCAATCCGGGCTCGCGGTTCGGTCTCGGCTGGGCGCGCCTGCATGCATTGAACTGTGGTGTTCGCCTCTTGGTCTTTGATCGCCCCGGCTTCGGGCGATCGTCCCCCGACCCGACCCGCACCGTGGCGTCAACTGCGCGAAGAATCTGCGACGCAGTTGCCCACCTTGGGATTGAGTCGTTCGCCGTCCTCGGGAACTCCTCCGGAGGGCCGTACGCTCTTGCTTGTGGATCGATCGCTCCAGGAGTTGTGACTTCCATCGCCGTGATCGCGGGCAGTGGTCGGATGGATGAGGCAGGCTCCCACAGCGGCATGTCATCCGAGAACGACAGGTTCTGGGCCCTCGCGAGTCAAGGACCGTCGACCACGACACCGGAGTTCGAACAGCTTCTGCGTGACTCGGGGGAGAATGCGAAGGACCTCCACGAGGAGCGCGTCGCCGACATTGCCGAAGCGGGTCGGCAAGGCGCGGAGCACCTCGCGCTTGATGCGCATGTGATAACTGCTCGATGGGACTTCGACGAGGGCGATGTCAACGTGCCGGTTGATCTCTGGCACGGCGCAACGGACGAGGACATCCCAATGGAACAGGCGCGACGGCTCGCGACCCGTCTCCCAAGGGCAACGTTGCACGTTTGGCCACGCCACGGCCACGACATGCCTCCCGAAGCCATGACAGACGTGTACGCACTGCTCACCTGACTCGCCTTCGAAGCCGCCCCGAAGTGCCTCATGGAGGATCTGGGGTGAGCAGGTGGTTGGACTACATGCGGAACTTGCCCGCGCTGCGGCAGAACCGTCACGCGGACGCCCTTACCCTCATCGCCGCCGCGCGCGAGCGCATGCAGCGGATCTGGTTCCGATGCAGGCGTTGAACTCGTCCGCCTCGACGCGACCGGAAGCCGCGAAGAAGTGCTCGCCCGCGCTCTCACTGCGCTGGACGAGCGGTACGCCCTCGCATGAGGCTCGACCCGAGCGACCGACCGACGACCCTGCGTAGGGGCGAGGGGCGCCGCCAGTCGAACGACGGCCAAAGCCGACCAAGACGCCGGCAGCGTCCGCCATCCCGATGGGCGCCAAACGGGCTGCGTCCGGAACGACGGGATGGTCGCGGCGCCAGGCGTGACATGACTGCGGTGGATCCGAAGCAGGCTCGCGAGCGGTGTTGCCCGCCACGGCGGCCATGCGTGCGGCAAGATCGTCGGCATGGGGCTCGCCGAGCGGCTGTCTCACGCAGGCTGGCCGGACACATTGCCACCGCTTGACCAGCTGACCTACATCGACAGGGGTTTTGGCACCGAGGTGTACGCAGTTCCTGGGGTTGTGGTGGTGCGTATAGCGCGCACCGTCGAAGCCGGGCAGGGACTCGCTCGGGAGGGGAACCTGCTTCGCTTGCTGAGCGGCCGACTTCCCGTCGAGACTCCGCTCCCGGTCTGGTCAGCCAACGCTTGTGATGACTTGCCCCACGGCGCACTGGCGCTGAGTTGGGTCGGTGGGATCACCCCAGCCGATGCAGTTGACGCACCTAACGTGCACGACCTCGTCGAGTTTCTCGTCGCGCTCCACACCCGTCGATCGTCGAGGCTGTGCCGCTACCGGCCGGTGCGGATCTGGCCGCCCGTCGGCCTGCCGACGTCGCAGTCGCCCGCGAGGTCGTCCGCAGCAGGTGGTCGGCCCGCGAGGTTGACGCGTTCGAACGTTGGCTGGAGACGCTGCTGGCGACGCTCGCTCACCGGGACACGACCGTGGTTGTCCATGGTGACTTCTGGTACGGAAACCTTCGAGTGGCTGATGGCCGCCTGAGGGCCGTCCTTGATTGGGAAGAAGCTGCCGTGAGTGACCGAGCCGTCGACCTTGGACCCATCCTGTATCTCGGATCTGACATGTTCGACGACGCAGTTCGCGAGTACGCAGACCGCTTCGGGCTTGATCACCAGATCCTCAGCGAACGGGCTCGCGCGAGTTGCGAGGCACGGGAGCTGTCCGGCATCCGCGCATGCGTGTCTGCCAGCGATGAGCGGGAGCTCGAGAGTGAGTTAACGAAGCTCCGAGCGCACCTCTAGAGCATCGACCGAGAGATCGACATCGTGGCCGACTCACCAGTAGCGCGGAGCGTGGTGGCATACGGGCCCTCTCCGATCATCTGGATGCGGGACCGAACGACACCGGCAGCCTCGTCGAGGTGGCCCCAGCTAGCTCGGCTCCGCGGCGGGTGCTAGAGCGCCTTTTGTCGGCTGGATCGACGTCACCGAGACGGTGGGGGTGTCGGGGCAGTATGGGAGAGCCGCGTCGACAACGATCGGAACGTCGCCGGCGGGCAGCCTGATGCGGAGTGCTGAGCTCTCTCGAGCGGGCGTCGCCTCGTGGCAGGTGAGGGCAGAGCCGACAGCGAACCAGGCGTCATCGTCGGTCGCGAGCGTCACGACGCGGATAGGAGGGTCGTAGGTCGCGTAGCTGGCCCCAGTCCTTACAGGGATATCGAGGGGCTCCGCATCCGCTCCTAGGAGTTCCAGATCGGGGTGGCCCTTCAGGTTGCAGCGCTCATCGGTGTTCTTGAGGGCGAAGTAGTCGGCGACCTGGTTCGAGGCAGACGCCCGTCCTTCGTGCGAGATCCGCAGCTGGTCACGGCGACAATTGGGGACGGTGGCTTCCGAGGTGGTCCCGGCAGGATCCTGGTCGGGCTCTTCGCGGTCGACCATTACCCGTAGACCGATGGCGGTGACGGCAGCCAGGGCGATGCCTCCTCCGATCAGAAACCATGCCCGGTTTCCGCGACCCGCCATAACCCTCATTGTGACGAAATCGAACGACCTGCGGAGCGCCCTGCGGGTCCTAACAGCGACGCCCGATCGACGGGCAGTGCGTCGTGCCGCCAAGAACGCAACCGAAGACCCTGCCGCTTGGATTCTCAGCCGTCACCCGTTGGGAGGCGCTTAACGTGCAGGCGTGACGCTGTCAATCCTCGCCTTCGACGGTGACTCGGAGCGGTCGGTGCCGCGTTGATGATCACAGAGACCCAGTCCGAGAACTGGCGCGTCTCTTGGACCTCCACCGCTGCCACAACGAGATGCGCAAAGCCTTCGAGGATCCAGAGGCGGATCTCGCCTCGGTGGTGGCGCCTCTGGTCGACCGCCATCCCGAGGACCCGCATCTCAGACGAGCTGCGCGGCGGTCGAAGCAGTAGAGAAGTCGCCTTCCAAACACTCAAAGGCCAACTGCTCTTCGGTTCAGCAGTCCAGAGAGAATGGCACCCACGTCGCCGAGCGTTGAAGAGCTCATTGAGGAAGCTACCGCCGCTGTTGGCTGTCCCTACGGGGGAGGGGCGTCTCTGGCTCATCGACGGCTATGCCCGCGCGCGCCCTCCGGCCAATGGGAGTCGATCGCGTCCAAGCTGTGCGGCCGGTCGCTCAGACGTGAAACGCGTCCCTAGCGGCGACGAGGAGCGTACGCAACGACGGTTAGCCATAGGTCCCGTGAGAGGCGGCTTCGCCAGCGTCCCTGCCGATTGACGCGTAGGTCTTTAGAGATGTAGAAGTGCTCGTGGCGATCGAGCACTTCGGACTCAACGTGCCAGACGTCGAGGCGGCGAAGGTCTACTTCGACGAGTTCCTATCGATGGTCGGCTACGTCCGCCAATGGGAGAGCGGGTATCGGCCAACGGACTGGAAGGGCGCGCAGTTGTTCCTCTATCCAGCGACGGAAGACGGCGAGCACTCTCGCCTCCGCGCTGGCCTGTCGCACATCGCGTTCCACGTCGATACCCGTGCCAAGGTCCACAGCGTCTACGACTGGGTCGTGGCGCGAGGCGATGAGGTCCTTCACGCGCCAAGGCTGTTTCCCGAGTACGGGGAGACGTTCTACGCGACGTTCTTCCTCGACCCGCACGGCTTTCACCTCGAGGTAGTCACCTTCGAGAAGCCATAACGGGTGGCGCGACGAATCGACGGAACGGGTGGCACGGTAGGCGCGCTAGCCGTGGGGCGACGTAAGCCGAGGGCTACAGATCGAGTCCGCGGTCGTCGACAGCGCGCCATAACCGAAATCTGACACCGCTGTCCGACCGCCAGATAACGCCTATTGGTACGCCGTCAAGCGGCGTGCGACGTGCCGTTGTCGCTGGAGTCACCGCCCTCTGGCGGGTGCTCGACACCTCGATCCATGCGCGCCGCTAGGCCGATTAGCGCAAATGAAAGAGACGCGTAGAAAGCCGTTTCGCCTGCGACGCGGCCGCCGCCGTCGATG
>CAZWDB010000041.1:0-37525 GCA_964632885.1 uncultured Acidimicrobiales bacterium
GCGGGAAGCGTGTGCAGCTGGCCCAGCATCCTGGCGATGCCATGGATCGTCGCCCTGTCAGCGTCGTCGCGGCAGTTCCTACCTGGGAGGAGCTTTGTCACGATCACACTTGCCGGCCCAAGTCGTGACACCGGCTCGGCATCGGCGAGTCGCTCGGCCGGAAAGTCGTGGTGCTCCAGGAAACGGAGGATTTCGGCGTCACCATGCACCTCCTCCACCGGCCGCTGCGGACCATGAGGACGAGCGACCCACGACTCTCCGTTCTCCAAGTCGACCCGCTGGGCTCCTTCAGGTCCCCACGGCTCAAGCGGCGCCATCTTCTTGACGCCGACTTTGTACGTCGCCTCGAGATGAGCTGGCAACTGCTTGATGATGCTCGCCATTACTGCCCTTCCCCCCATGCCTCGCCCAGCGCGCCAGCAGCACCCTAACGCCCCCCCGGGGAGCCGCGTTCCCCGAGTCGCTCGACTCGCGTCCAGCTGCTCCTCGATCGCTGCTCGGCCCCGCCCACTTGCCCCCAGTGCCAATCCGAGGTAGGGCGAGCCCTTGAGGTTCGCGATGCTGTGTCGATGCGGGCGAGGGACCTTGAGCCCTGGGGCAACGTCGAACTGGTGGACCGTGCCGGAGGCGGCTACGTGAATGAAGTGTGGATCGGCCGGCTCGCAGGCGAACTATGCGTGCTCCGGTCTTCGAGCCGATCTCCTGAGGCTCTGTCCTGGGAGATCGAGCTTCTCGAAGAGCTGCAGGAACGGAACTTCGGTGCCCCGACCATCATCCCCACCCGCGACGGTCGACGCTGGTCTGGAAACGTTGTCGCGTTTCGTTGGGTTGAGGGCTCGCGACCGTCATCAGCGGCTGACTGGCGACGGGTGCGTGACTACCTTGTTCGCTTGCACGGCGAGTTCTCTGATGTCGCGCAGCGCCCCGGGTTTCGGGCCGCCGTCGACCTTGTGTCGGACTTGACGGGCGGGCTGGTCGAGCTGTCGGCGATGCCCGATGAGGCAGCGGCGCGCTGTCGCCGTGCCTGGAGTCAGCTCGAAGGTCTTCCCCACTCGGTTGTCCACGGAGATCCGGCCGCCGAGAACGTGTTCATCTCCGACTCGTCGGTGATACTGATCGATTGGGACGAAGCCCGGGTCGACACGCCCTGGTTCGACCTAGCCGCGCTTCCGGACGAGGTCTGTCCGCTCTCAGGCGACGACCTTCGGATCGCGAGAGAGGCGGCGAGCGCATGGGAGGCGGCTGTCTCGTGGCAGAGCGACAACGAATACGCCAGGTGGAGACTCACCGAGCTGCCGCCGTAGGTGACTCGTACTTCGCAGAGCTCTCCCGGTGGCAGGTCGTAGCCGATGGATACGACCGGTTCGTTCTGACGCCCACGTCGTCCCGTCAGTAAGGTCATCGTGAGGTATGACCGGCGAGCCGGACAAGATCGCGCGAGTCAACAGGGCTCGATGGGAAGAGGTAGTTCGGGAAAGCGCCGGATGCACTCGTCCCTATCTGGACCTCGACGTAGACGCGTTTCGCGCATTCCGAGAGGGAACGACGACGACGCTGCCTGAGCCCTGCCTGGAACACCTGGGGAGCGAGCCGCTGATGCGGGCTGCTAACGGCAGCGACGTGCTGTGTCTTGCGGCGGGTGGGGGCCAACAGTCGGCTCTGTTCGCTCTGCTGGGTGCGCGGGTGACCGTGTTCGACCTCAGCGATGGTCAGCTCGAGGGCGACCGGACTGCGGCCGCCCACTACGGCTATGCGGTCACGACGATTCAGGGAGACATGCGGGACATGTCGGCGTTGGCCGCCGACTCGTTCGACCTCGTCTACGGCACCGGGACCGCCTTCGTGCCCGACGTAGCGCAGGTTTTCGGCGGCGTCGCGCGAGTCATCCGCAGAGGCGGACTCTATCGGCCGGACTTCGCGAATCCCTACACCGAGTTCGTCGACTACACGGACTGGGATGGCACCGGCTATCGCATCACTCTTCCCTACGCCCAGCGCGAGCGGCACGACGACATGCTGGAGTTCCGCAGCTACCTCGACGAGGTGTTCAATGGCCTGATTAACGCGGGCTTCTTGATCCGGCGCGTCTTCTCAGCCCCGACAGTGCCTCCCGCGCGGTCACTGACTCCGGGAAGCTACGCGCACTGGGAAGCGTTCCTCAGCCCAGGCTACGCCGTCCTCGCCCAGCGGGAGCTCGCTGGATTGTGAGGCCGCGGCCGAGACCGATATCGCCAACGCCCTCGTCGGGTTCGACTTCGTAGGGCGGACCAGAACCGAGGAAGAGGTCGTACCGATCACACAAACCAGCATGCGAGAGCGGATCTCTGGCCGCGAGTACTCCGAAGCCCTGACGCGCCCCATCGGTACCGACGGCAGAGGCGTTATCTGGTGTCCCGAATCCGGTTGCCCGAAGCCGCCAGCTCGACAAACCTCACGCGGTGACCCAAACCGCGTTCGTATCGGGTTGACGACGACCTGCTCCTGGCACGGATCTACGACCTTCGCCGCGAAGTCAGACTGCGCGATGCCCGCCCCAACGACGGCCGATGCGGCAACGTCGCTGCTGCCATAGAGGCGAACCTCGCTTGGGAGAAGCAGTGGGGGTATCTCCAACTGCTAGACAGCACCGTCAGTTGGGTGCATGGCTGGAACCGAACTCCCGACGGAATAATCATCGACGCCACCGCCGACCAATACGAGAACCTGTGGCTCGGCGACGTCGTCGCCATCCCCCCGGACGACTCCCACACCAACCACTATCTACACGCTGCCCGGAAGTGGGAGCTTCGCTTCGAGGGTGAAGATGCTGGCAGCGCGAACACTCCGAGCCAAGGCCGATACAAGCGATACCGCGACCACCGACGAGCTGGTTCGCCCGCTCGTGACCGAGCATATCGAGCACCTCGCCCGCCACCGCCGCCGCCCTTGGATCGCTCACGAATTCGCGGGTCCGATCGACCAACTCACTGCCGCCGGCCACCCCGAGGAACCACAGTGAGGGGCGAGTGTTCACGGCGCGGCGCGCTCGCGAACCCGTGGCGATGAACGCGAAGCGGTGACATCCTCGCGGCGGTCTGTTCGGGAGGATGTGCCATGGACGTCAACTACGAGAGCCGGTGGTGGTCGCTCATCTACGACCAGATGATGACGTCGACCATGGCCGACGTTCTGCAGGGCAATCTTGCCTTCTACCGCGCACGGTTGGAGGGCCTTACCGGCCGGGTGCTCGAGTGTGCCTGTGGGACCGGCCTCATACTGTTGCGCCTGCTTGAGGCCGGACACGACATCCACGGTTTCGACATCTCCGAGCCGATGCTCGACACCCTGCGCGCCAATGCCAGGGCCCTGGGCATCCATGACATCGAGCAGCGCGTGTCGGTCCAGCGGCTCGAGACGTTCCGCTACAAGCAGCGATTCGCCGCGATCCTGGTTCCGACGAACAGCTTCTCGATGCTGACCAGCCAGGAGGCACAGCTCGCCGCGCTCGCCAACATCCACGAACACCTCGAGCCCGACGGGCGGCTACTCCTGGACCTGCAGTTGGTCGATATGCGATCGCTTGTCGATGGAGGAGCACAACAGGCTGGCCGATGGCATCTCTGGACGCATCCCGAGACAGGTCGACCGATCCGGCAGCGGATCGTCGGGCGTGTCGACTTCGACCGCCAGTGGATCACCGATACGTGCGTGATCGAGTACGAAGGAGAGACGACCGAGTTCCCGATGACAAGCCGATGGGTGTCCGCGGAAGAATTCGCCCTCCTTCTCCGGCACACCGGCTTCGCCGACTGGTCCGTTGCGGCGTCACCCGCGGGCGCCCCACTCGTCCTCGGCCCAGACGGTCAGCGCAGCTACTGGACTGCCCGCAAGACGCGCTGAGCCGCCGCGGTGTTGCGAACCCAACTCCGGACGGTGTTGTGGCGCGTCTTCAGCGCTGGCGACGACCTCGCCCTTCGACTCCCGCTGGTGATCTCATCGCCACCTGGACCCCGACACCGATCGCCTCGGAACCCCGGATCTCGGCCGTCTCGGACTGCTAATCGCGGTGATGTAGTGGCTTGGCCGTCTATCTTCGGCGCGTGGCAGATGACTTGGTAGCTGCAGCTCGCCAGTGGCAGACCGAGGGCTGGGTCCTCGTCGACGGGCTGCTCGGGACCGCGGAGGTCGATGCCGTGGCCGGTGACCTGGAGCGCTTGTTCGCCGCCGATACCTTCGACGACTACAACCGAGCCGCCGGCTTCGGTGACGGCTCCCCGGAGGGTCGCGAGTTCCGCTCGACGCAGTTCGACGGCCTGCGCGGCTTCCCACAGCGGGGATGCGCGGCGTTGAACGACCTGTTCGTGCATCCGCGCCTGGCCGAGTTTGCCCGTCTGGCTCTTGGGGACGACGATGTGCGTATCTATCAGGCAGCGGTGTGGGGCAAGTGGGCTGGGGCCGTCAACTATGAACAGCCCTTGCACCTCGACAGCAACCACTCGCTGCTCCCGCCCCGGATGGAGCCCGGCTTCTGGCACCTCGAGTCGTTCTTGTACTTGTCGGATGTCGACGAGGACTGCGCCCCGCCTCGACTAGTCCCGAAGAGCCGCGCTGGTGTCGGCGGCGAAGATATGTATCACCACGAGGTCGCTGCGGCCGGCCGACGAGGCTCGCTATTGGCATACCGGTCCGACGTTTGGCACCGCGGCACTGACTTCGCCCGGCCGGACGCCTCGCGCTTCGTGCTAGTGGTTGGCTTTCGACCGGCTCAGGCCGATTGGTTCGGCTACGACGCCTTCCCCCGGCTGGGCAACAGCGCGATCTTCCGATCCTTCGCGGCCGGCAAGTCGCCCGAGGAGCTGGCTCTCTTCGGCGTCCCCCGACCAGGACACGCGTTCTGGAACCAGGCAACGGTCGACGCGATGGCCGACAAGTACCCCGGACTCGACGTCTCCCCATGGCAGGCGCCTCTGGGGAGCGCGCCGAGATCAGACTGAGACCCTTCCGAGCGAGTCGGCGACCGCGGCAACACGGCTGTCCTGCGACAGCCCGAGGAAGGCCCCGAAGCCGAGCTATACGCCTGTGACGATCTCGGCGAATGTTCGCGTTCGTTCGAGTTGCTCCACCCACCGGGCTCGGGCCTCGGGTGAGGGATAGGAAGGACGCAGAGCCCGCGCGACGTGGCGTTCGCAGCGCTCAAGCATGGCAGCGTGTCGATCCGGCCAGGCCGGCAGCTCGCCATAGCGTTCATAGAACGCTTGAGTCACGCCCGGCTGCGGCGAGTACCAGATGCGCATGTTCCACTCCATCCAAGCCAGGTCCTCGACCGCGGTACCGCGGTGGGCCAGTTCCCAGTCGACCACGGCCCGGATAGCGCCGTCGTCGGGATCGACGATGATGTTGTAGGGAGCGAAGTCGCCATGAACGATGACGGGTCCGGCCCCGGCGAGAGGCAGCTCCTGCGCATCCGAGGACTGGTGGATCCTTCGGAGGAGTTGGCCGCACTGCGACACGAAGGCCACGTGCCGGCGCACTCGCTCAGGATCCGTTGCGGGTCGGCCCTTAGCGACCCAGTCCTGGCCGAGGACGCCTGGAACGAACTCCATCCGTACCTGACCCGCGGTACCGCCTGGAAGCAGCTCGGGGACGGGAACCTCAGGTGCCAGTCGGGAGAGGAGGGCGCCTTCGACTGCCGCCCGATCAACCATGTCGGTGCTGAACTGCTTGATGACAGCATTGCCGTCCCAGCGGACCGTCTGGGAGTACCCGTGCAGTGGCCGCCACTCCAATCCCTCCTCGGGCCCGATCGACATCCCGCTCAAGCTATTAGGGCGTGCCGAGTTCCAACACCTACGAGGTCGAGCACGCTCCCCTGGCCTAAAGACGCCTCGACGGTCATCGCCGAGCGGCTGACACCGCGAAGTTGTCTACCCTCTTCGGTCATGCCGACTGACCGCATCGTTCCCTGCGACGGTCATCAGGTTGCCATCCGCGACTGGGGTGGCCACGGCGTAGCGATGATCGTGATGCCCGGCGGTGGGCGGAAACTGACCGACTGGGAGCTCGTCGTGCCGCGCCTGATCGAGCATCATCACGTTGTCGGCGTGGATATACCAGGCCATGGTGGCTCAAGCGAACCCAAGAGGTGGGATTGGGACCTCGCTGTTGCCTTCGTCGAGGGCGTCGCGGCAGCTCTCGGTCTCGTCAACCCGTTCGTTGTTGGCCACTCGATGGGTGGGATGGTCGCGGCTCGTTACGGGATGCGGCATCCGGAAGCGCCAGGTGTGGTGAACGTCGACGGGCATGGCCTCGGCGGTCCATCGGTCCCGCAGTCGTTCGGGTGCCGTGGTCAGCCGCGAAGCCCGCCCTGATGCGCAGCTATGTGCAGACGCCTGACGGAGGCTGGCAGAGTCGCCCGTCGAATAGGTTCATACGCTCATTTCCTTCCGGCACAGGCCCTGACCTTTTCGACATCTACCGGGCGGTGAAGTGTCCGCTGCTGATCTTCAACTGCACGCGAGGCGACGGGTCCATGCCGGCGGAGATGGTGGCGGAGTACCGGTCGGCGCTGGCCGCTGATCTTTCGAGCTTGCAGACCGAGGTAACGTCGATCGAGGTAGCCGGTGTCGATTCTGGCCACTTGGTTCTGTTGCAGCAGCCCGAAGTGACAGCAGACCAAATCCTTGCCTTCACGTCACGTCGCATCTGACAGCTCGCCCTCGGTCCGTCACGACACCGACATGGGGCACGTCGGGAAGAAAACGGCAGTTGGCGCACACACCGGCGGCGTCTAGATGCCCCGAATGGGCATCACGAGTTCGAGGTGGTTGCCCTTGTCGAGGACCGCGGGTCGGGTTCCCTCGCTGAGCTGGAGTTCGACGCGTTCGGCGGCGTGTTGGAGCGCGTCCCGTAGGTACCGTGCGTTGAACGTGATGTGCGGCAGTGTGAGAGTGCCGGTGACAGCTTCTTCGGACTCGCCCACGGCGGCGTCGGCTGACCGGACTGAGATGGTGTCGTCGGAGCGCGGTGTCAACTCCACTCGCGTGAAGGTCATACCTCCCGCCTTGAAGCCTAAGAACTCGGCGCGACGCAGGGCGGTGACGAGCTCGGTCCGCTGCGCGACGAGGCGGTGAGTCAAGGAGCTCTTGTCGGGCAGTGGCAGCCGCCAGTCGGGATATGTCCCCGCGACCGTCGTCGTCACGCTCGTCGTCCGGCCCGATGAGAGCTGCACCCGCTGGCCGTCGGTCACGAGGGCGACTTCGTGGTGTGCAGCGAAAGCGGACGTGGCGACCTCGATGGGGATAACGCATGGCGGCGGATCGGTCGCCAGCCGCGCGGCAGCGAGGCGGTAGCCGTCGAGTGCGACTGCCCAGCCGGGCTCGAGCCGGATGCCCGCGAGGGTGGGGTTCGCGGCCGGGTGCGCTGCCGCGTGCGCGACGCTCCGCACTCTTGCGACGTCATCTGGTGTGAGGACGAGTTCGGCCCCGTCAGGCTCGGCCGGCGAGATCCACTCGTCTGCCGAGAGGGTGTGGAGTTCGACGCGTACGTTCTCCGCGGCGGCCACGATCCTGTCGGACCGGAGCTCAAGCGACACCGCGCCGCTCACCGCGCCAACGAAGCGTTGGAGCGCCGCTGCGGGCACGATGGCGGTGCCCACTGCCGGGAACTGGAGCGGCTCGACGTGGCGCACGGAGGCGTCGCGCGTGCTGGCGGACACGACGAGTTCGTCGCCGCGGGCGTCCAGACGGATCGCGGCGACCGCGGACACCTGGGCTCGACCGACGACAGGCCCGACTGCTTGGAGCGCTCGGGCGAGGTCAGATTGCGGGATCACTGCCGGCACGAGCCCTCCTACAGATGAGGTGCCTGTGGTCTTGGCTGCACCGTACGCCGCGGGTGCGACACCGCCACGCCCCAGTGGCGCGTCATCGCGTAGAGCGGGCACAAATCGGTGCGGTGCTGTGGTAAAGCAGCGCTACCGGCCGGTTTAGTGAAGGTTTCGAACACCGGCGACCGTGCCCGCCGGGACGCCGCTGTCTACGACCCCGTCTCTGACACCTGGCAACTCGACAGAGGACCGGGTCCATCCCTGTGCCGATCGACCGGTATCTGGACAGGGCGCGAAGTGCTCATCTGGGGCGGCGACCGCTGCGATCCGCCCCTCAACTCCGACACCTCAGGCGCCGCCTACGTGCTACCCGCCTGAGCCGGCCCCTCGCTCCGAGGCGCCCTCGATGCCGGCTGTCTCCACGGCGGCTCAGGCGCGCGGTTGCTACCCCCGCGAAGATGGAGTGATGACGGAGCAAGCGTTGTGACGGAAGTGACGTTCCTGGGAACCGGGAACTACCTCGCCGCGGGCCGGTACTGGAACAGCTTCATGATCGACCGAACGATCCTTGTCGAGCCCTCGCCAATAGCCCTCCCCCACTTTCGAACCGCCGGTTTCTCCGCTGCGGCACTCGACGTCGTGGTCATCTCGCACTTCCATGCTGACCACACCTTCGGATGGCCGTTCCTCCTCCTGGAACTCCTCCGGTCGAACCGAACGTCGCCGCTGTTTGTGGTTGGGCCGCCTGCCCTCGAAGAGTTCCTCGCCAGCATGCTCGACCTTGCCGGTGTGCCTGACGTTGCTGCCGCGGCAGCCAAATCGTTGGACCTACGGCACATCGAGGTAGACGGCGCCTGGCAAGTAGCGGCCGATCTCCGGTTCCGAGCCGTCGAGGTCGACCATGTCGACCACCTCCGCTGCTTCGGATATCTCTTCCAGCGCGGCCAAGGCGTTCTCGCGTACTCCGGCGACACGCGACCATGTGCCGGGCTGGACGAGCTTGCCGCCAACGCCAACACCCTGATCCTGGAGTGCAACAGCCAGCACTCACCGCCTTCTCTGCCCGTGACCCACATGGACGTGCCCGCAGTGCGAGCCCTTCGAGACCAGTACCCCCACCTGCCATTCGTCCTCACCCACATCGGCCGCGACGTCTCAGTCGGAGACTTGGAGAACGTCACGGTGCCCAACGACTTCGCCTCGATCACCGTCTGACCCGAACACCGGTGTCTGGGGTGACCGACAAGCGGGCCCCGACCGTCCGGAACCGTCGCCGTTTCCCCGCCCTCTAGGCGCGAAATAGTCTCACCTTCATCGCCGCGTTCACCCGGATCGTCAGCGAGGTAGGCAGCACACAGTGTCGACACCCGCTACGACGACAGCCAGCCAAGATGATCAAGCGCGAGGTAGCCGAGATCGACGTCGGTGAGCTGCCCAGACCGCAGGTGCTGACGGAACTCCGAAAGAGAGACCAGGCGCACCTCGCAAAACTCGCCAGGATCATTCGCAGGCTCAGTAACTTTGCGGGCACCTCGGGCCACAGCTACGAACCGTTTGGTCTCGCAAGCCGAAGCGAACCACGACGTCCCCGCAAGTTCGATCTCACCCGCGTAGCCCGTCTCCTCCAGCAGCTCTCTCGCCGCAGCATCAAGCACATCCTCGCCGTCACCGACAGCGCCTCCCGGAAGCTCATCGAGGATCGCGTCTGGACCTGGCCGGTACTGCCGGGCCAGAACTACCTCCTCATCGTCGGTGACCGCGAGAGTCGCCACACACAGGCCGCCGCCGAAGATGTCCCAGTCCGCCTCGCTCCCGTCCGGAAGTCGGTATCGACGAACCTTGATCGGCAGGTAGCCCGCCGACCCCGGCCGTTCGCCGATCAACTCCCACGACTCCGTCATAGTCGGGATCCTGACACTGCGAGGAGGTCGACGGCGAGAGAGCGTGCCGATCCCTACCGATCAGCTTGAGGAGTGCTAGCGCGCCGCGTCCTCCTAACCGCTGGCGCGCCGTGTCGGGATCGGTGTTTTCCCGGTTGTTCCGGCAGGGATGGGAGTCAGAGAGGTGGCCTATCCTCCGTCGTCTACACGCGAGGTTGACGGAGGTGATGGGCGGGCATGCGGATGACCCTCGTTGGAGTCCGGTGGGTGATTCCCGGCGTCGGCCTGCTCGGCGTGGCCGTGAGCTGGGCGCTGTTCCGGCCGGGAGACCCGGTCGCGGTCCAGTGGGCTTTAGACGGAGAGGTCTCCCGAGTGTTCGACGCCTGGATCTACCTGGTGCTGATCGCGGCCGCGTATTGCGCGATGTGGATAGCGGTCGCAATGACATCGGCGGCTTCGCAGGGCACGGGCCGGATGGCCAGCGCGGGCAGGAGGAGGCGCCTCGTCATGCTCTACGCAGGTCTCGGCGTGATCCTCGGGGGCCACGCGGAAGTTGTTGTGGCGAACCGTGCCGCCACCGCAGCCGCGGCGAGGATCCACATGCCATGGGACGGACTCCTCGTCGGGACCGTCGCCGGTCTCGTGCTGGGCGCCTTGGCTCTGGCCCTGCTCGAGATCCGCGAACACAAGAACATCGACGAGCTGAGGACGTGAGAACACGTCGGCTGAGAGCCACGGCGCTTCCCGTTTTGTGCAAGCCGCGCGACATAGGCACCGATAGCGCGGACTCCCGTCCCAGACACTCCTCGGATCCACGCCGTCGGTCTTAGCCCAACGCCGCGCGCGAACAGGTCCGCGATTGCGAGACCCGAGACGCGGACCCATCCCCGAAGAGCAGCTCGCGATGTAGCGACATGCCCTAGAGATCGTCCTCGCGAAGTACGTCGAGGTTTCGGAACTTCAGGTCACCTTCGCTGATCTCGGAGAGGAAGGCGGCAAACTCGCTTGTCTCGGGGCGGCTCGAGTTCTCCATGCCCTTTTCGTAGGAGTCGAACTCCACCAGGAGCAGATACACGCTCTCGGCGTCACGGTCGCGGCGAAGAACAGCACGGTGAGGGATGCGATGTCCTTCGGAGTTGGCTATCCACGCATTGAGCTTGCTGTTGAAGTCGTCGATCCGACTCGTTGTGAACTCGATGATCTGTGTGAATTTCATCGTCCTCACGCCTTGGCTTCGAGGACGATGTTGAACGGTGTCTCGCCCACGCGCTTGAGTGTCGTGAAGCCGGCGCTGGTGACGATCTCGCGGAGGCGAGCCTCGCCGGCCTGGGCGCCCAATGCCGCCCCGACGTTTTGGGACAACGAGCTGGGCGTGCACAGGAGCGTCGAAAAGCCGTAGTAGGCGGCGCCGACCGGGTTGAGGTTGTCTGCTAGGTCGTCGTGCGCGAACGGCTCGATGAGCATCAGCGTCCCGCCGGGGGCGAGGTGGTCCAGAACATGTGCGCACGCACCAGCCGGGTCACCCATGTCGTGCAGGCAATCGAAGAAGCACACGAGGTCATAGGTCCCGGAGAAGGTCGTGGCCGCGGCCACATCGAAGCGCACTCGGTCGGCGAGGCCGGCGTCGCCGGCGCGTTTGCGGGCGGCGTCGACGGAACCCTCGTGCGCGTCAAAACCGACGACGGTGGACTTCGGGTAGGCCTCGGCGAGCAGCACGGTCGACGCGCCATGGCCACAACCGACGTCGGCGATCCGGGCACCGGCGGTGAGCTTGTCCTCCACACCGTCGAGCGCCGGTATCCATGCGCTGGCAAGGTGATTGAGGTAGCCAGGCCGGAAGAACCGCTCACAACCGCCGAGGACGTGTTCGTCGTGTGCCCCCCACGCGAACCCGTCGCCCGTCCGGAACCGCTCGGCGATCGTGTCGGTGGCGTAGACCGATCCGACTGCGATCTCGAACGCGCCGATGACGCACGCAGGGCTGGTCTCGTCGGTGAGCGGTACTGCATGTTCGTCGGGCAACGAGAAACGGCCATCGCCGTCATAGGACACATACCCTCGGGCCGCCTGCGCGCTCAACCACTCACGCACGTACCGTTCGGCGGTGCCGGTTCGCTCGGCCAGTTCCGCCGGGGTGAGCCATCCGACACCGGCCATGGCTCGGTAGAGACCGAGCTTGTCGCCGATCACGACCATCGCACCGCCGAGCACGGCGCCGACATCATCGACGGCTCTGCCGACAAACTCCATCATCTTGGTCTCGTCCATAACAAGTTCCTTTCTCATGCACCCTGGGGCGACGGGGTATGCGGGATGCGGTGCCGGGTGGCCGACAGAACGCCGAAGTTGGACACAAACAGCGGCGTCAGATACGTCAGCGCCGCCTTGAGCCAGACGATCGCGTCGGCGCGGCCCGCGACGATGGGGCCGAGCTGGTTCATCGCGAAGAACGTCGAGCCGACGATCAACGCGATCGATACGGTTCGCTTCAGGTGTTGCGGCGAAGCAACGATTGAGACCGCTTCACGCCACGTGGACCACGTTGGTTTGTCGATGCGACGAATGTACGGCTCGCCGACCGGCGCTACCTCCGTATAGGTACGGGACTTTTACGAAATTCCGAGTTCGGCGGCGCGCCGAATCAATTCGGTCTTGGCGCTGACACCGAGCTTGGCGTAGATGCGCACCAAGTGTGACTCCACGGTGCGCTTGCTCATGAACAGCTGATCGGCGATCGCCTGCGCGGTCGCACCGCGTGAAGCCAGCACCGCCACCTCGCGTTCGCGCTGGCTCAACGCGTCGACGCCGATGCTGGTCTGACGGCGCGGCCGGCTCTTCTGACCGGTCAGGAACACCTCGATCTCATCAGCGATCGCGTCGACATCGCCGAGCCATGGACGGTGCTCCGATCCGGGCAGCTCCACATAGGTCGCGTTCGGAATGTGCTGCGCCATGTAGCGCGAGTGGCCGACATCTATCCACGTGTCGCCGGCCCGATGCAGGATCAGCGTGGGCGAGGTGATCCGCGGCAAGACCTCGCGTATGTCCAGCCGCATGTTCATGCGGATCACGTTCTGGGCCATAGCGGGACTGGCCGCCATGCGCAGATAGCGAGCCCACCATTTACGGTGCGGCTCGTCATCGAACGCATTCGACTGCCCACCGTCCCACCACTTGCCCGACGCCCAGGCCCGGTCCATCCCGTTGACAACCTCTTCGAGCTCTTCCTCCGTGGGACCGTAGGGGTAGTCCGGCCCGACGAGTCGGCGGGCCCACGAGCCGTAGAGCACCACAGCTTGCGTCCGTTCCGAATGCGCCTCGCCGAACAACAGGCTCAGTGTGCCGCCCTCCGAGATGCCGAGGACCGCCGCCCGTGCCGATCCAGCCGCCTCCATCACCGCGCCGATGTCGTCCATTCGCTGATCCATCGATGGCGGACTCGAGACAGGATCCGACATGCCGGTGCCGCGCTTGTCGAACACGATCAGGCGCGAGAACGACGCCAACCTGGTCAGGAACCGTGCCAACCGCGGCTCCTCCCAAGCCACCTCGACGTGAGAGACGAAACCGGGTACAAGCACCAGATCGATGTCGCCCTCGCCGACCACCTGATACGCGATGTTGACCGGACCGCTCTTGGCATACCTCGTGTTCGGACGCTGCATCCGCTCTACACGCCGTCCACGACGACCATCTGCCACATACCTGGGTCCAAAATGCTGATCGGTCCCCGACGGGCGAGAAGTCGTGCGCCGGGCCGCTCGGCGCTCGGGCCCGACCTCTCGCTGTGACCCACGGCGCGCTGGAGATCGGCCCGCTCCAAGTCGACCACGACGTACGCCGCCACCACCCCAACCCTAGGACCGAGAGAGCCTGATCGCCTCTCTACGGGTGCGGTGCGTCCCAGAACACCGGCCCGCGGACGGGTCCGCGATGGCGAGAATATCCCCGAATCCCACCCTGAACCGTCCCCGAAGCCCAGCTCGCGACGGGTCGTTTACGCCATGTCCTGGGAACTGGAAGTCACTTCCTACCTAGCAGCGCGGGGATGGCCGGTGCCTGCGCCGATCGTCGATCAGGGTGGCTTGGTTCCATCGGAGACATCGCCCCCCTAGGCCTGTCCACCGGTCGCCACCAGGGCAAGCCGTACGCTTGGCGGCTGATGCAAATGTTGCGCCATGTCACCGAGCACGGCTCTCAGATCCGGCAATTCATTACGACGACGGGCATTTCTGCGGATGCCGGAGCGATCTGACCTGGGGCCGGGATCGGAACCCCGAGAGGCTGTGAAGATGAGCGACACCCCGATCTATGGAACCGTCGAGCCTGGATACGAGGCCGTGTACGCGAGCTTCGAGCGCGGCTTCGAGAAGGGCGAGCTAGGCGCGGCCGTGTGTGTGTACGTCGACGGGCACAAGGTCGTGGACTTGTGGGGCGGGTGGGCGGATGCCGATCGGACGCGGGAGTGGCAGCGGGACACGATCGTCACGACGTACTCGGCGACGAAGGGGATGACGGCGACGTGCGCGCACCTGCTCGTCGACCGCGACCTGCTCGATGTGGATGAACCGGTCGCCACCTACTGGCCGGAGTTCGCCCAGGCCGGCAAGGACAAGATCACCGTACGGATGGTCCTCAGCCACCAGGCAGGACTCACGCGGCCCTCCGCGCTTGACGGCGGATCCTCGAAGGTGACCTCAGGCATGGTGATCGCGCCCGAGAAGCGCTTCGACTGGGACACAATCACCGACGCCCTCGCTCGATCAGCGCCGGTATGGGAACCAGGCACACGCAGCGAGTACCACGGCGGCACGTTCGGCTACCTCGTCGGCGAGCTAGTGCGCCGGGTCGACGGTCGACCACTCGACAAGTTCTTCCGCGAGGAGATCGCCGAGCCCCTCGGCGCCGACTACATGATCGCCTTCGGTCCGGAGCACGATCACCGCTGCGCCGAAGTGATCGGCGACGAAGGCATGGGCGCCCAAAGGCCCGACCGGACCGGACCGTGGATGCGCGATGGACACTTCGCATGGGTGAATGTGAACTCCCGACTGTGGCGCGCCGCAGGCGACGGCGCCTCAACCGGCAACGCCGACGGCCTCGCTCGCGTGTACGCCGCGCTCGCGTGTGGGGGCGAACTGGAGCGTGTGCAGCTCCTCCGAGCCGACACCATCGACGGAGCCGCACACGAGGAGCTGTTGATCGACGGGACCGCAGGCGACTTCGGTCTGGGCTACCAGCTTCTCTGGAAGATCCACCCCTTCGGCACGCACAAGCCGTTTGGACACACCGGAGCGGGCGGCTCCATCGGACTCGCCGATCCCGCGAACCGCCTCGGTTTCGGATACGTCATGAACCAGATGCACAACGATGGCGCACTCCATCTGCTGAACGCCACCTACAAAACCCTCGCCGTCTAGGCGCCGCCATCTACGACAACGCCTGAACCCGCCGTGCCCAGATCCCACCAGACTGAGCCGCCCGCGCGAGGTTTGTACCGGTTAGAGCGTCCTGGTGCGTGTGATAGTGATGTGAGCTGGTCCACGTTGCAGAGAGGCGACGATGCAGTCATGGGGGACCTCGCCGGCTCTGAGGGCAGCTTCGACGGAGGGTTTGAAGACTTCTACGCGGTGCAGTACCCGATGCTGGTTCGGTTGCTGATGGGCATGACGGGGAGCGTGGCGGTGGCCGAGGACCTCGCCCAGGACGCATTGGTGGCCGCGCACCGGTCGTGGTCGAGTCTTCAAGACTTCGATCGTCCGGATCTGTGGACCCGGCGCGTGGCGACCAACCGAGCAATCTCAAGGCGCCGACGGCTTGTCGCGGAGGTGGCGGCCCTGGGGCGTGTTCGGGCGCGGACTTCGGGCTCGGTGGAGAACGCGCACGGCGACGAGCGGGTGTGGGACGCGGTCCGGGCGCTGCCGCGCACACAGGCGGCGGCAATCGTGTTGTGGGCGGTGGAGGGTCTCACCCATGCCGAGATCGGAGAGGTGCTCGCCTGCTCAGCCGAGACCGCTCGCACACACACACGACGCGCCCGGGAGCGGCTTGCTAAGACGCTGGGAGGCTCCGATGGAGGGTGAGGAGGTGGATGTCGTCGCGGCTGCAGGGTCCCGTCTGGCGGAACGGCCCGTGGCTATTCCGGAGCTGGAGCGCGTCCTCGACCGGCCTCGCCGCCTGGCCCGCTTCGCCGCAGCCGCCATAGGGCTCGTGGTCGTGCTGGCCGGCATTGGTGTGGTCCAGTTGGCGTCGGCGAAGCCCGAGCAGGCCGGTGTGTTCGAAGTGGTCGCCACGACGATGTCGGAGGTGAGGTCCTTCACCACCGAGGTGCGCGTCACGGTTGGCACGCCCGCCGACCAAACACCGGCCGGGCCTGCCCTGCGCTGGCGCGCTGTGTTCGACGTGGCCGCCGATCGCCAGCAGGCCACCGCGACGATCGGCAGTGAGAGTTACGAGTCACGGACTGTCGGCGGTGTCATCTATTTGCGATTCCCGCCCGAGACCACCGACCGCCTCGGTATGGAGACCGAGTGGCTCGCCTTCCCCGCCGACAGCGAGCAGGCGAGCGGAAGCGGCGCACCATTTCCGACGGAGGAGCCCACCGACTACTTCCAGAACCTCGCTGGCCTCGATGCCAGTCCCCGCCTGGTGAGAACCACAGCCGTCCGGAGCATTACTACACGGCACTACCAGGTCCAGCTCATCGGGCAACGGGCGCGCCGCTACCTCGACCGTAGTAGGAGCCAGGTATTCGCCGGAGATGCGGATGCGCCGCTTCGTGTCAAGGTTTCCATCTGGGTCGATGAAGACAACCTTCTGCGGCGACGGCAAACCGTCGTCTCCGGCATAACGGGCGACGAAACAGTGACCCACACGACCACCGCGGAGCTGTTCGACTTCAACGCAGAGGTGCCGCCCATCGAGGCGCCGCCGCCCGACACCGTCACCCACTTCGACAGTGCCGACGACATCCGCACCAGACTCTCCGAGAATCCCGCCGGCCGAGAGAGACTGGATCTGCCGCCTGCTGCAAGCGAGCACTACTGCCCAGCAAGCGAACGACTCAGAGCTGTTATTGCCAACCTCTCCCCCGTTCCACGGACCCGAGCCGAAGTCGAGCTAGCCGCAACACAACTCAATGACGCCCTCGACGCTGCTCCCCGGTCCCAGCCGGCTGCGATGGCCTCACGGACCGCCCTCGAGGAACTCGCCGCGAACACCCGGATTCTCTTCCTCGCCATGACGAACAACTCGAGAAGCACCATGGCAAGCTACGCCGAACGAATCGGCGAGCAACTGGACGCGCTTGACCACAACTGCGGCAGCGCCGAGTGACAAGGACCCAAGGTGGCGACGGCTTGACAACTCACCGGCATAAGCGCCTGATTGTCCCGGGTGGGTCGGCCGCCCGTTACGTCGGAGCGCTCTCGTCGGACAAACAGCTGACCGACTGGGATGCGCGGCTGTCGAGTCAGTCTCCGCCGCACCCCGCGAGGACTTCATCGACGTACCGCCAGTCCCGGCCGGTTGCCCGCGCGGCACTTTAGGTCTTCGCAGCCAAAGGTGAGAGGCGGCCCCGGTCGTGGCCGGGGGCGCCTCTCACCTTTGCTTTTAGCAGCGCTTCGGTTCTGCTCGAGCGAGTCGGCAGTCCTCTCGGCCGATGTTCTGCTCGCCCTTGCGGAGACTCCCGTGACCGTCAGTTGGCGCACGAGGAGATGATCGGGTCTGCGTGCTGTACCGCGTTCCATGCCGTGGGCTGCGGGTCGCCGGTCAACTCGTGGACGAGGGGCGTCGCGTGGGTGAGGCCGGCTGCCCCTGGGTGGCCGGGTACTGGGTTCCCGTCGACGCAACCGAAGTGTTGCTGGGCCGGTTCAGCTTCGTCCGGTGGTTGCATCGCTCCAGCAGGAACGGCCAGCAGCGCGAGAGCGAATGCGGCGGCGGTAACCAACCTGAAGATGTGTCGCATGTTGTTCCCCTTCCACCGAGAGTGTCTCCCCCGGTACCTTTGAAGGACGACCTCGGCGACGCGGCCATTGCACCGTTGCCGGGACTCTTTGGGCACCCTCAGTGTCCCTCCTCGCCAGGCGGGCTCTTGGCGCAGCCCGAAACTTGACCTGACCGTGAACTCCGTCTTCGGCAAGCGGAACTAGCTGGTGGCGATGACGGCCCGAAACTGTCCCGGCAGCAGCACGTGGTCGTTGGACACGAACGGCTCCAAGCCCTCCGTCACTGCGGAGGCGACGGCGTCGGCACCGGAGTGCTGGACCGCGAGCGCCGTCGGACCGGCCTGCATGAATGCCTGTAGCGCCTCGGTGCGGTCGCGGAAGCGGACGGGACAGTCGACCAGCACATCGTCGCGTGGTCGAAGTTCAGCATTGGCGAGCGCCTCGTCGAGGACGCCTTCCGCGGACAACGCGAAGATCCCGCTCTCTCTGAGCCTGGCCAGTCCGTCCTCTGGGAACAGCGGAAACACCGGCTGGAACACTGCTGCGACACCTGCCTGATCACCGAGAACCGGAATCACCGCCGCGACAACACCGCGGGACGTCCGGCGGGCCTCCGACAGCGCGCTCACCTTGTCCGCAGCGAACTGAAACGAACTGAACCCAGTGACGACATCGAACATGTCGTCCGCCCACGGCAGCGACTGAAAGTCACCGGCGCGAACATCAGCGCCAGGTACGCGCTCGGCAGCGATCTCGACCATCTGTTCCGCGGCGTCGAGACCAGCCACGTCCGCCCCTCGACTCGCGGCCATCGCCAGGAACCGGCCAGCACCGCAGCCACAATCAAGAACCCGTGTCCCCTCCCCGACGTCTGCTGTCGTGAGCACGAACTCGTAGGCGGGACCACCCCAACCATTGTCGCCTTCCCAGGTTTCCGCCCAGGTGGTGGCACCGTCTCCGAACAGCGGGCCCCACAGCGCACTGCTCCCTGACTTCCCCTCGAAGGTCACTGTCTTCCTCCCCCGTCCAGCCCAGTCGTGCGCCCGCTCGACGCAGCACCCGAGTCGAACCCAAGGCTAACCACGCCAGCGAGGGACAAGGAGCACGACCACGATCGGCAGGAGTAGGAGACTGCACTTGTGCACAGCGTGGGGATCCGGAAGCGCAAGCGGCCCTCGGGCGCCTTGGAGTGCGAGCACGGCTTGGCACAGTGGTTGAGAACTACGCCGCGACCGGACTGCATCCAGAACGACACCACCGGCGTATGCGATAGGCGCCCATGGTTGGGGACGTCAGGTCAAGGCGTGGGAGCGGCGGTCACGCCTGTTGGTGCCGCATCGCCAGGGCGATGCGACTGGCACAGGACTCCCGCAGATCGAGCACCCGGGCCGTCGCCTCGCCAGTGTCCCCGCCGAGCGCGCCGATCCTGGTGATGAACCAGTTGTTGCCGCGGTTCGCCTCGCGAGCTTGGCGGTAGAACTCGACTGCGGTGTCGTAGTGACGAAGGCGGTGGTGGCACACGCCGATCAGGAACATCACGTCGGCGGCGCCCACGCTGAACTGCGGCAACGCCATCCATGCGGCCTCAGCGCGCTGCAGCCGTGTCGAGGAACGTCGCCACCGCCGCCCGTCCATCCAGAGCGTGCGCATGACCGATGCTGAAGGTGTTGGTGAACCGCCAGGGTTCACGAGGTGGTCCCAGCAGGAGCATCCGCGAGAGGTTTAGCGCGCGCGAACTACAGCCCGCTACTCGAGGCGTCGGCCGTCGTCGCGGTCGGCGTGGAAGGCTCCGAGCACGGCCACGTGGACGCGGCTGAGGAGGATGTCGTAGTCATCGGCTTTGGAACGGGGCGCATGGGGTTCTCTGAGCTGTCAACCATGCGCTGGAAGAGTGGGCCACTTGGTGTGGTCCGGTGTATCCCCGCGCCGACTCGGCCGACCTCGGTTGGCTAATCGCGGCAACGGCACCCAAAGGCCTCTCGAGCAGCGGAAACACCCTGACCTCCCGCGATAGCCAGGAAAGTGCCGCTAAGGTCAGTGGTCAGCGTAGGTAGGAGGCCTCCGGCACACCCACGCAGCGGCGTCTGGCGGGGAGGGCGACGATGAGCTTCACGTTGACGATCGACCGCTCTGAGCTTGCGGTCGAACCCGGGTCGCGGGCGACGTTCGGGATGAGTGTCACCAACACGGGGACCGTCGTCGACGAGATCTCCTTCACCGTGCTGGGAGACGCCGCGCCGTGGGTGACGGTCGATCCTGCGGCCGTCCGCCTCTTCCCCGGCGACCAGACCCAGGTCACGGTCACCGTGGAGCCGCCGCGGACACCGGATGCTCCGGCGGGTGTCGTCCCCCTCGGCGTGATCGGGCGGTCCGGCCAGTCAGACGAGACCATGGTCGTCGAACTCGACGTCACCGTCGGCGGCTACACGACCGTGGAAGCGTCGGTGCGTCCCCGACGCGTTACGGGCGGCCGTCTCGCCCGTTACCGCGTCACCCTCGAGAACCGCGGTAACCAAACCGCGACGGTCCGCCTCGACGCCAGCGACGAGGATGACCGCCTGCTGCTGTCGGTCAGTCCCGACGATCTCAGCGTGCCGGCGGGCAGCGCCGAGATCGCGTCAGTGCGCGCTCGACCGGTGCGCCGGCCGGTGTTCGGCGCGCCGCAGGAGCGGCCCTTCGAGATCCTGGTGGCGCCCTCGGGCCAGCCGCCGATCCGGCTCAACGCCGCCTTCCAGGTCACGCCGGCCGTGCCCCGCTGGGCCTTGCGGACGGTGATGGTCCTGGCGGTGGTGGGGGTCGCGCTCACTCTCGTGCGCGCCCAGAGCGGCCAGGTCGAGAGTCAGGCGCTTCGGGCCCAGCCCATCGACTTCGTGAGCGAGGCGCCGCTGACCCCGCCGGTCGCCGATCCCGCCGTCACGACCACAGTGCCGGAGGCGGCGACGACGACGAGCCCCGACGGCGCGACGACCACCGCCGATCCCGTGACGACAACCTCCGATCCCACGACCAGCACGACCAGCACGACCATCGGGGAGGTCGAGGTGGCCGTGACCGGTCGGTGCCAGACCACCGGCGGCGGCCTCGGCAGCGTGACAACCACAACCGCCGGCGCCGAGGACGACGAGGGAGACGAGGGCGGGCAGGTGGAGGAGAACGACGGTGTCTGTCCCGGTGTCCACGGTGGCACCGAAGGGCGTGCCGCCTGCGATGTCGACGCGTACGTCAACCACGTCGCGGGGGATGCGACGAAGACCAGCGTGCTCGCCTCGTTCTTCGGGCTCGCCGATGCCCAGCTCGAGGAGGCGTTGCGGTCGCTGACCCCGGTGCAGGTCGCAGCCGACACCTGGGTCGTCGACCACGACTTCGTGAACGGCGGCCTCGAGCGCGTCGGAGGTCTGCTGCAGGCGGGGAGCGCGGTGCTGGTCGACGCGCGGGGTTCGCCGCGGGTGCGGTGCGTGAGCGGTTCGCCGCTCGCCCCGCCGCCCGACACCGACGTCACCCTCAGCGTGAGCGAGGAGAACCGGTGGCCCAGCATCGCCGACGGAGTACAACGTGCCCAGGTCGTCCAGCCGGGCGACGAGCCGGTCCGCGATCTCGTCCTGGTTGACGCGGCCCGGATCGGCACCGGGGTCGCTGACGACGTGTGCGGGACGGTCAGCGACGACGGCGCCGTCCGCGTCACCGACGCCTGCTTCGCCCGGCCCGTCGCGTCGACCGGCGCCGAGGACCGCCCGGTGACGCTCGACGACCTGTGCTTCGCCGAGGACCTCGGTCCCGCCGAGGACCCAGACCAGCCCGAGGCCGCCTTCAACGCGATCACGCCCGCGGAGTACCGCTACGACGTCGACCAGGGCACGAGTGCACCGCAGTCGACGCTGACGATCGTCGCCGACGCGCCCGACGGTGACCGCCAGACCCTCGTCACCCGCTACCCCCGCAACTTCCCACTACCGTTCTTCTTCCAAGAGACCACCGAGGTGTTAGAGCGCCGAGAAGACGGCCTCTTCCTCGTCCAGGCGCGCGTCGCCGACAATCAGGGCGGCGACAGCGGGCTCACCGATCTCGCAACGCCCGCGCTGATCGCGCCTGCCGCTCCCGAGGTGGGCGACCGCTGGACCACCGAGCTCCCCCTGGAGCTCGTGCAGGGTTTCGTCGTGGAACATGACGAGCTGTCCGGTCGCACCGTCACAGTCGAGACCGAAGTAGTTGGCACCGACTCGGTACGCGTCGGCGACGTCGACGTCAATTCGTTCGTGATCGAGCGGCGCGTCGAGGCCGGTGAGCTTGACTTCGTCCTCAAAGAGACGCGGTCGCGCCGCGACTGGGGCCTCGTGCGAATGGAGATCCCGGATGCGCTGGACCACATCATCGTGGTCCAGTTGCGCGCGCCCGGATCTGAGCCCGAGGACGAGGTGCAGCCGCCGGAGCCGCCCACCGGCCTCGGCGACGACCCCGCCCTCCAACCCCTCGCCGAAGCGTGCTTCGACGGCGACATGACCTCCTGCGACGACCTCGTCGACGGTAGCGGCTCGGCCTATGACCGTTACGGGTTCACCTGCGGGGGCCGGCTCCCGCGCGGCTCAACCTCCTGCTTCGGCCAGCTGGGGGACCAGGCGTGACCTCGGTCCTGCGCGTGCTAGCAGCCTCAGTGGCGGCCGGGACTCTGGCGTCAGCCTGCGGCAACGGGGGCGAATCCACATCTACCCCAACCGGCGACGTCCCGCCGATCGTTATCGAGTTCACCACCTCGACGAGCTGTTGTCCCCCCGAGCCTCCGCCCGAAGAGCTGCCCGAGCTCACCGTCTACGAGAACGGACAAGTCGTGTTCTGGGACGGCCGCGACGGCTCGGTCCCGCGGATATTCACATCACGCGTCGACCGGACCGAGCTCGCGGACGTGCTCGCGGGAGCACAAGACGCTGGGCTCCTCGACACGCCCGTCCGGGCGACGGGTAGTGCCGGCTTCGGCGAGCCACACGTCACCCGCGTGGTTCTCCGCCACGATGGGAGGAGCCGGACTCACCTTGTGGACGCTCTGAAAACCCGAGACCCGCCCGCGAACCTGACCGCAGAGCAGGTCGCGACACGACACGCCCTCCGTCAGCTCAGCCAGGTTCACCGACAGCTCGACCAGCAGGACGTCGCCCCGTTCACCCCCGACGCTCTCGCAGTGTACGCATCCGTGGGGAGCGCCGGGCGCCGAGCTGTGAGGCCGTGGCCAATCGGCCGCGGGCTCGGCGACGGCGACGAGCTGGGCGGAGCCCACGAGCGCTGCCTGCTCGTCACCGGCAACGACGTCGCCGAGGTCCTCGAGGTGGCACGTAGGCACCCAAGCGGAAGGTGGTCCTCCGGAGGTGAGGACTGGGTCGTCGACATTCGACCACTGCTCCCCCACGAGCACAAGTGCCCCGCCGACGCCTCTCGAGGATGATGACCCACACACCAACACGGGGACACCCCTGCTTGCGGAAAGCTTGCCTCACGCGTCGCGTCGCGCCTCGCCTCGCGATTCGGCGTCGAAGCTGACGGCGGTGTCGAACCGAGCCGGTGGTGACAGAGCCCGATGTCGACGGCCCCGAAGGACCTACCCCCTCGAGCTCGACCTCGGCGTGGCGGTAGGTCTCGGCCGACGAAGCTCGTGCTCGCCTGCTCTCGGGTAGCCGTTCGTGACTGTTCGGGCTGGTAGGAGAAGCCAAAGAACCATGGCATCTAGTTGCTCGAAGTCGCTAGCGAGCTGGGACTCGACTTTGTCGAACTCACCTCAACGGCCGTCTCGAGAAGCTGCTAATGAGCTGTACCGATCCCTTGGCTTCGAGACCCGTGAGACGAACTAGCGCAAGCAGCTGCTGCCCAGGATCAGGAGTGACCGGCCCACCAGGCCACGCCGACCAGGATCATGATGCCGAGGGCAAGCACCAGTCCGAACACCACCAGCATCTGACCGGCAAACGCGCACGGGTCTTGTACCGGTCGCGAACTGCGCCCTTGTCGTCAGTGAGGGCAACTCGCAAGACGTCGTCGCTCTCAGGCGCGGTGATGATCCAGGCGTCCAAGTCATCAGCTGGTCCGCCACCGAAGGCGTTCATCTCACCGAGGGTTCGTTCTGTGGCAGATCGGAATAGGCAGAACGCCTTGCCGTCGAACTCCTCGATAGGCAACAACACTCGCTCACCTGCGTCGGTGATCCGCGCTGCACCTGCGATGACAGCATCTGGCCAGTAGTGGCAGAGGTACAGATCGTCGGGGACGTTCGTGCCGTCGATGACGATGCCGAGCGCTGCGGACCCATCCGACGGGTCGCGCACGAGATCGATGGTCAGATCGAAAGGCTCGTCCAGTGGGGGACCCGCGGTCGTGGTGAACGCCTCCACGTTGCCCGATCCACCGATGGCTAGGGCGCTCAAGTGTGGCACCAGCCGCTCCCTCGGAGATTCGGCGCCCGGCCGCGTGGTTCCTTCTGCGTTGCCACGTCCCTCGACCACGCGCTCAGGACGGCCGAGGTCTACGAGCACGGCGGACCCAGAAGACTCATCCTGAAGCGCGGGCGTCCGCTGCGCCAGGCGATCGGATTATTGCGTGCTTGACCTGTGCGCTGTGGGCGAGCCCGAGCCGAGCCTGTCGATGTGGTCGGGGCGACGAACGTTGCCCGGAGACCCCGCCCGAGGCAAGCCTCCCAGCACGTCGCGCCACCGAGGCTTGTTCATTGTCGTCCTCGTCATGTCCGCGCGTAGCGCCCTCGACGTGCTCGACTCATCTCGTGGTCATGTGGCGTCTGCGACGATGAGGCTTTGTGGACCGGCGAGGGGAAGGTGCTCGACGAAGCGCCACCCGGCGTCGGCCAACCAACTGCTGATCTCGTCGACGCTGTAGACGTCGCCGTCGCGGAGGTGGACGGCGAATTCGCCAGCCATGAGCGCGGCTTGTACGGGTTCGGTGTGGGTGGGGTCGGTCCAGAAGTCGGCCAGCAGGAGCCGGCCCGCCTCGGGCGACGCTCGCCGGATGCGCCGCAGCAGGGCGGCGTTGTCGTCGGGAGACCAGTAGTGGATCACGTTGGCGACGAGGAAGATGTCGTGTCCCTGCGGCAGGTCGCCGGTCATGGCGTCACCAGCGACGGCCGTGATCCGGTCGCCCAGTCCGGCGCCGGCCACGCGTCGCCCGGCCATCTCCGCGACGACCGGCAGCTCGAGCACTGTCGCCTCGAGATGCGGATGCCGTCGCGCCGCGGCGATCGACCAGGAGCCGGTGCCGCCGCCGACGTCGAGCAGGCGGTGATAGGCGGTGAAGTCGACCGTCTCGGCTAGGGCGTTGGCGGGACCGGCGAGGATGGCCTCGATACCGGCGGAGATGGTCTCTTGTTGGGCATCGTCGAGGTCGAAGACCTCACGGGGTGGGCCGCTGCCGAGGGCCTGGGCGAGTGTCTGCCAGGTGGGGTAGCTGATGGTGTCCCAGAAGCGCAGCAGCGGTCGGAGGTCCGCTGGTGTGCGTCCGGCCAGGTAGTGCCCCGCAGCCGCCCCGTTTCGATAGGTGTCGCCCTCACGCTCGATCAGGCGGAGTGCCACCATCGCGTCGGCGCTGATGCGGGCCGCCCGGTTGGTGAGGCCGGTGCGGGCGGCGAGCGCGTCGATGGTCGCTGGCGCGTCGGCGAGTGCCTCGAACAGGCCGAGCTCGCTCGCCGCGAACAGGTGCTTGGCCGCCATGAAGCCCGATGCCAGCTGCAGGATCGGCTCCGGGCTCACTGCAGGCGCCGCGGCCTCGGCGTCGGTGTCAGGAATGGTCGTCATCGTTGTCTCCTCCGTCGTTGAATCCGGCATGGTGAGCGCTAGGGGCAGGTGATCGCGGGGTTCCACGTCGCGAACCCGCCGTCAGGGTTGTCGGTCCACGCCCAGGCGTGGAGGTCGTAATGGATCGGCATTCCCGTGCCGTGGCCCGGCATGGGCCCATCGAAGTCGTGGCCGAAGACCGCAGGCCGGTCGTCGTCAGTGGCGAGGTCCTGGTCACGGTCGACGACGATCCACTCGGCGCCGACAAGGACTCGACCGCCGTGGGACGAGGACCTGTAGAGGAGCGCCTCCGGCCGGCTGGGCTCGAGCATGTTGTCGAGCCGGGAGAAGTCGACGTAGTGATAGCCCATGCCGGGGACGCAGTCGTCGGTCCGGGCGTACCCATCGGCAAGAGCCGCCGATTCTGCCCGGTAGCGGTCGGTCCAAGCCCGCACCGCCTCGAGCCCGGCATCGGCGGACCGGCCCCGCTCCGCGTCAGCGGTAGTCGCGGCGGCGGCGAAAACTCCAGCTGCGAGCGCCAGCGCGAGTGCTGTCCTGATAACTCGGTCCTTCATGTCGGGAGCCTCCTGTGGGTGGTGCCATCGGCGAGAACGTGCAGTCCGATGGTGAGCGCATCCCCTTCGTCGGGAACATCCCAGATCTGTGGGGAACGCCGGCGCGGGTCCCCCAGATTTCTGGGAGTGTCGTGCACCCAGCCGAGATCTATCCTTCGGAGGTGGATTCGGACCGGGCTAGCCGCACCCGCGACGACGTGGTGCGGCTCGCCAGACGGGGCGGCGACTGGGTGACCTTCGCGACCGAAGTCACCGAGATGGTCCGGCGGCTGGTGCCGTTCGACCGCAGCTGCTGGCACACCGTCGATCCGGGAACAGTCCTGTTCACCGGCAGCCTCAACCAGCACGTTTCCTGCTCGGGCTCGTGGTTGGCCGAGCACGAGTACGTCATCGACGACGTCAACAAGTGGTGGTTCCTGGCGCGCAGCGGTCGCCGGGCAGGGGCCACCAGCCTGGCCACGCATGGCGACCTGACCCGCAGCGCCCGCCACCGCTCCCACGCCGGCTTCGGGATCGGCGACGAGCTGCGGTGCTCCTTTGTCCTCGACGGCACCTACTGGGGCGCAACGGGATTCTTGCGCGACGACGGCATGCCGTGGTTCACCGAGGACGACGTCGGCTTCCTGGCATCGCTCAGCGAGCCGCTCGCGGACGGCCTCCGACGCGCCCTCGTCGCCGCGGTGACGTCAGAAGACGTCGTGTCCGGCGTCGATGGACCCGGCGTGGTCGTCTTCGACCTCCATGGCAACGCTGAGTCGGTCTCGCCCGCCGCCGAGCACTGGATCACCCAGATCGTCGAAGAACCACGGCCCGCGCTGGCCGCCGAGTCGAAGATGATCCAAGCCGTCGCGGCACGAGCCCGAACACTCGCAAAGGGCGGCGACCCCGTGCCGCTGGCCGCGCGGTCACGGGTGCGCACGCGCGGCGGCACGTGGCTGCTCCTGTACGGCACCGCCCTGCACGGCGGCACCGACGGTCGCACCGCTGTGATCGTCCAGCCGGCGGCACCGAGCGACGTCGCCCCGCTGGTCGCGCTCGCCTACGGCCTCAGCGAGCGCGAGCGTCAAGTGACACAGCTCTGCATGCAGGGACTGCCGACCAAGGAGATGGCTCGAAAGCTCAGCGTCTCGGCCTACACAGTCCAGGACCACCTCAAATCCATCTTCGACAAGACCGGAGTCCGCACCCGCGGGGAACTCGTGGGGCAAGTCTTCCTCGAGCACTACGCGCCCCGGTGGGAAACCCTCGACAACCCGCCCCAAGGATGGACCGCCCAAGCCGTCCCGCAGCCCTGACCCCCGGCGTCTGCGACTGGGTCGACCTCTGGGCCCGGGCCACTGGCGCAGGATCTCTGCTATCGCCGTCACGCCAACATGTTGGCTGCGGCGCGGGCGCTGATCTCGAGCGCTTCAGTAACGCCTGAGGGCGGACTATGGGGCGCGCGTTCGGTCGAGGTGCGGATACGGCGGGAGGAGGAGACGAGCTTGACCAGCCGCGGATGGTAGGGGCGGATGGCTACAGTCGCGGCGCACTTTGGGGGGGATATGGCAGACGAGAAGTCACGCTCGAAAGAGCCGCGGCCGTTGTCAGCCCTGCTGTCGACGGCCCTTGTCGCCTTTACACGCGATGTCGAGGCGGCGATGGGAACGGGTATGCCGGGCTTGGCGCTGTGGGCCAACGTGCTGAGAGTCATTGGTCCCGACGGGGTGGACCAGCGAGAGCTACCCGCCCTCGGGCGCGTGTCGAAGCGGGTCGTCCGCTCCGCGGTCGGTGGGGCGGCGAAGGCGGGCTGGGTTGTCGTCGAGGGGTCGAAGCCCGCGGGCGCACGCGCCAAGGTCAACCTCGTGAGGCTCACGCCCGAGGGTCAGGCCGCGTGTGACGCGTGGTCGGCGCAGGTCGCGGTGATCGAGGACGAGTGGCGGTCGCGGTTCGGCTCCGCCCTCGACGAACTGCGCGACGCGCTCGTAGAGGTCGTCAGCCAGTTCGACCTCAAGCTGCCACACTATCCGCAGAGCTACGGGCCGGCCGACGGCAGCATCACGGGTGGTGTCAGCGGCCGATGGGGGCGGCCACACGCGCGTCGAAAGGCCGGGCTTCCTCGCTTCGAATACGACGCGGAGGAAGAGAACGGAGAGGCCGAGGCGTGGGAGACCGAGTCCGGTGGTCGCCTCTACGTCCGTGGTCACGGGCAGGACTGGCGGCCGGTGCCCCGGGACTCCGATGGAGAGAGCCACACCGTGTCGGGCCTGTCGCTGCTCGCGCTGTTGTCGCAGGCGATGGTCGCGATCAGCATCGACTACGAGGGCAGTGGTGGCACGTCGCTCGCCAACGCCGCCAACCGTTTCCGGTTCATGGACGACGACGGTGTCCGCGTCGAGGGCAAGCCCGCCGTGGCCCGCGCGTTGAGTTCGGCTCGGCATGCCTACACCGAGGTGGTGATCGACCCCGACGGCAAGGGCGGGATCTACCGCCTCACCGACAAGGGCCGCGCGGTACGCGACGTGTACCGCCCCCTCATCGCCGCCATCGAGAAGCGCTGGGAGCGCCGGTACGGGCGAGCGACAGTACGGTCGCTGCGGGCGTCGCTGGAGACGATCGGCGGCCGGCTCGAGGGATCGTTCCCGCACCACCCCTTCCCGCGCTGAGTCGTCAGAACCCGTCAGTCGGTGCGGCGGGCACCGCGGCGCGAGACTTGAGTGATGACGTCTGAAGACGTTCCCAGAGTCGTCGACCTGATGTTCGAGGCAAACGCACGGGCGCGACGTCGCCCGCCGCCTCGGTACTCGTTCCGAGGAGTATGAGCTAATCCTCGACGAAATCAAGTCGTTGCGCGACATCCATCGCGAGGAACGGCTTGTGCGTCAGAGGCCCCTCGCCGGCCAGTCGCTCGTGCAGCGCACGCGACGCGGCGCCTGGACGAAAGGACGGCCCGAGCGCACGCCCTGAGACCGGGCGAGGTGTTCATCTCCTCGCGGACCGGCCCGTATCCCTTCATCGGCCCGAGTTGGGCACTCTCAGTGCTGCAACTCCATCGAGTTTTTCAGGCAAGGCGCACTACGAGACCTCGCCGAAGCGGAGGCGGTTGCCGAATGGGTCGACCACTCCGAACTCTGTTCGGCCGTCGATGCTTTCGAGGCCGGGCTTGTTGTGTCCCATGGAGGCCTTCTCACTCAATTCGGCATGCAGGTCTCCCACGCCGCTCATGTAGATGTAGACCACCGCCCCGGGTGTGCTGTCCCCGTGATGCTCCGTGAGGTGGAGCACGAGGTCAGCTCTCGACACCTGGCGGTACAACGGAAGCCCAGGCTCGAAGCGATGCTCCCAGTCGACGCTCAGACCGAGGTAGTCGACGTAGAACTCGGTGGCCTTGTCGGTGTCGAAGGTCCGCAGGACCGGAACGACGCGTGTGAACTTCATGGATGGTTCCTCTCTCGGGGCGCGCCTACGAGGAGCGCTGGCGGTTGCGAGGAGCCCCTGACGCGCCGACGCGTAGGACTTCCGGTGCTTGCGGGCATATGCACGCACAAAGCGCTTGAAGTCCTTGTCAGCTGTCATCCGGTGCCTCACACCCGTCCGGCCTGGCAACCCCCAGCCTTGCCGCCCGAACGGTGGAGCGACCGAACAAAGCCGACCTGAGGATTCTCTCCCCTTTGCCTCCATCGTGCGCCCTTGCTGGGGAAGGACGTCGGAGGTCAAGCGCAGGACTCGCGGGTGAATCATCCCAGTCCCGCTCCGGCGCGTCAAGGCGTCGCTGGTGCATCCCGGCAGGTTGACGGCTCATGACGGCGCGCGATTCGGCGCGGATCCAGTCGACCGCGGCGCCGAAGAAAGCGGCGCCCGCGACGCGCCGAGCGCGCGGATCCCGAGGCCATTCAGGAACGCGATTTAGGTGGCGTCCGATCTGCGCGCGCGGGGTCTTGCCTCGCCACTGTCGAGCGATCTGAGGGCGTGATATGTGCGGCTCTGGAGATCCCGATGACGGAGCCGCGGCCGGGGCGATCTACCCGTTGTCCGGTCGTAGTTCCGAAGCCCCGAAGACGACACACTGGCAGGAGTCGACCACGGGTCGAGGCGAACGAGGGAGGAATGAGCAGTAGTCGAGGGGTGAGGGTGAGATGGACAGCATCGACGAGGTAGGCGGCGGTGTCGAACGCCCGTCTACTGGTCGGCGGGCCGCACGACGAGTCTTGATCGTCGTGACGGCGGTTGCCGTGGCGGCCGCGTCAGCAGTGACGCTGCGCTCACGGCAGCCCGAACAGACCGTCGCTGTCAGCCAGCCCTCAGTGACAACGGCGACCACTCCGCCCACGACGACACCCTCAACAACGGAGGTCACGCAGACACCGGCGACAACCGAAGCGCCGACTTCTACGACCGCCGTGCCGGACATGGCCCCTCCCGTTCGCACCGCACAGTGGCCACTGCCGTCGAACGCCGACGACCTCGTCGAGCGCTCCCTCATGATCGTCGGCACAAACGGCACCGGTTTGCGGCTTGTGGCGCATACCGACCAGGTGACCGTAGACATCAGTCCCGACGGCAGCCGGCTTGCCTACTTCAGCAACGGCGAACTGCGCGTCATCGATATCGACGGGAACAACAATCGCGGATTCTCCGGCTTGCCACCCACCAAGAACTTCCACCCGCCGTTGTGGTCCCCGGACGGCTCTGCCGTCGCTGCCGTCGCCGCCATACCGGGCACGGTCCACTATCAGGTGTGGGTCGCCGAGCTGAGCGGAGAGGTCCGGCTCATATCCGATGGCATCGGCTCGGTCAACGGTGTCGCCTGGAGCCCCGACAGCACGACAGTGGCCGTCACGACCGGCGCGGAATTGCTGTTGTTGCCCCGGATCCCCGGATCGGCCCGCAAGCTCCTCGACCTGGGCGGCGACACCGCCTGGACACTGGCGTATTCACCCAATGGCCAGATGCTTGCCTACGCGGCGGCCAACCGTGGCGCAGGCTCATGGCGGGACCGCCTGTTCGTGCTCAATGCGGACGGCTCGGACCACCGCGTCGTCACCGACCTCGACGTCGTAGCCAACGCCTTCGCCTGGTCACCGGACTCGACCGCGCTCATGCACAAGCCTGTCGGCAAGGTGGGCTTGGTCACCACCCCCCTCGACGGTTCACCGCCCATACCGATGCTCTCCGAGGCGGCCCAACGGCCCCTCTGGTCATCCAAGAACCAGGTGCTCTTCAGCACTCCTGGATCCCCCAGACCGAGCAGGTTCGAGATCATGAACGCCGACGGTTCCGGACGCCGCACGCTGGTCGACGACGGCAGCCGTCCCTGGCTGACGGACGACTTCATCGTGAGTCCCGGCGGCGACTTCCTAGCCTTCACCGTGGCAGCTGCCCCGAACGTCGCCCCCTAGCTGGGACGCCGCTCGGCGCATGCGCGATCTGTCAGCGGCACTGCCCGACGCAATCGACGGACAGTGACGCCCTCAGCGACGAACACGCGCCGGTGATGCGCCGATCTATGGCGGGCACGGCCGCATGCGATCGAGTGATAGGCGCGATGCGATAGGCGACGATCTGATCGACAGGACGGGAGGCATGGGCGTCGGACAGGCGACCGCTGGGAACCCATGGCTCAGGGTTCGTGATCCCGCAGAAGCGCTGTAAGCGCTCGTCTGGGGAGGAACGCTGCGGCGACGGCGAATCCTGCTGCCATTGCATATATGGGCGTGGCAGCGCCAAATGCGTCCGCGGCGACGCCGCCCAGGATTGCGCTAGGTGCAGCGGCTCCCAGCGTGAGGACGCGGTGTGCGGCATTGACCCTGCCTAGGACGGAGCGAGGCGAGCTGATGTGTCGCACGGTCCTGCTGATGACGGTCCACATTCCTGCGGCTACGCCGGCTACCGCGAGAGCAGCCGCAGCCAAGGTGACGGTCGGCACGAGTGCGAGGAGCGCGAGCGCTACCGCGGTTACCCACGGCATGGCGGGCACGGCCACTGCGCGCCCGCGTTCGCTTTGCATGCAACGCCGGGCTGTGAGGGACCCGACCGTGGTCCCGACCGCGGTGACAGCCACGAGAGCTCCGAAGCCCAGTTCGCCCGCCCCAAGCTGTTCTTGGACGAAGACGAGGAGAGGACCAATCCCGAGTCCGGATGCCGCAGACATGATCGCCGCGACCATCGACGTCCGCCGTAACACAGGGTGGTTGAGGAGTGTTCGTAGTCCCGCTGCCGCCTCGAGGAGCCGGTGACTAACCACCCGCTGGCCAGACTCTCGTTCCGGGCTCGGGCGCACAGATGCCGTTTCCCGGGTCGCGGCTACCGTCAGCGGATACGCCAAAGCGAAGGCAGCTCCGATGAGCGCGGTCGCAGCAAAGCGGGAGTTCGCGACGGAGGCCGCACCGGCGAGAGGGCCGATCAGCATGCGGCTTGTGGCCTCGGCGGTGTAGAGAAAGCTATTGGCCGCACCCGGGTGAGTGTCGTGAAAGACCATCGGAAGGACCGACGCGTAGGCGTTCTCAGCTGCAGCTTCCGATGCGCCGAAGCTCACCGCACACACATATACGACCGGCAACGTCAGCACAGGGTCGAGGGCGAGCAGGAGAAGCGCCGTGGCCGCGACCCGGCTGCCAGCGGCCACCAACGCGACCGGCCGCGGACCGTAAAGGTCCGTCGAGACGCCGCTGAGGACATTTCCGAGAAGTATCCCTGTGTAGCTGGCCGCCAACACCGCCGAAATGGCCACCGCGTCGCCCCCGGCAGCGGAGACCAGAAGGGGCAGCGACACATCCACTGCACCGTCGGCGACGCCAGCGGTGAAGGTCGCCGATGCCAGCCATCGAAGTCGGCGCTGCGCCGACAGACCCATTACCCCGGCAAACGGTAAAGGGCCGTCAGCAGCGAATACGCCTTGCGACCGCGACCAGCCTTCTTGGTGGCCGCTCGCCGGCGATACGCGGCCAACAGCGCCGATATGTCCTCCTGGATCTGATCGAACTCCTCATCCGTCAACCAGAGCGTCTCCTTCCCGACGGTCGCCCGCTCATCTCCCTCTCCGCCGTCGTCTTCGCCGGCAACCTCATTGCGGACAACCTCAAGAGCCGCAAGGACGACGTTGGTTGCTCCCTGAGAGTGTCCCGGCCGAGATATGACGCCCTCATCGACCGCTCCATACACCTTCTCCGGGCGGCGACGTCCGGGCCGGTGCTCGAGCACCGTGACGACACCGCCGCGCTCCAGCACATTCAAGTGGTAGTACATCGAGGTCCGAGCAACGTCGGGCAACTTGCCCGCGAGCTCCGCGACAGTCCGCGGCTCCTGGGCCAATAGCTCCAAGATCCGGAGCCGGGTTGGATCCGCAAGTGCACGGACGGCATTGGCTGACAGCCCTTCGCGTGTGGCCCGCCCACCGCCCTCGGCTTGACGTTTCACACTCAAGAACGATTACTCTATTATTCTAGACTATTGGAGTCAACCCCGAGACTGTGGCCAGACTGAGCTGCACGATTGTCCCGCCGGCGAAGCGCCGATAGCGCGGGCGTCCGTTGCGCCCGGCGATCGGATGATTGCGTGCGATGTCTGTGCGGCTTGATCGAGCGGTGGCCTTGCGCGATCCGCCATAGGTGCGGCCCGGCGTGAGGCACGATGAGTTGGCGGTGCGGACGGAACCCCGGCTCCCTACGACACCGAGACCCACCGTCATGCGGCAAGAACTGGGCTAGAGGTAGGTCACGGCCTGCTGGGCGCGCTGGAGCGCGGCGAGGGTGACCTTGCGGGCCTCGTGGAACTCCTCGGGAATGTCGACGTCGGGCCGCCGCCAGAAGTAGCGCCAGGCTTCGTCGGCGGGGTTGGGCAGCAGGTAATGGACGTCGTCGAGGACCATTCCGTCGAGCACGTCCAATGAGTAGCTGATCCCTGTCTGGGCATATCCGACCCCTTGTAGGGCCCGCCTTGAGCCGGTGTTAGGCGCGGCCACGGCGCTGACGATGGCCAGCAGGTCGAGCTCGCGGAAGGCGTACAGCGTGCGGCCGAGGTGAGCGGTGCTCGCGATGCGCTTGCCCCAGTGCTCGCGGTCGAAGAGGATGAACCCACTCTCGGCCTGCCTCCGATCGCTCTTGAAGTTCAGGAGGAGGGTGAGGCCCACGAGCTTCCACTCGTCCTCGCCGCCGGGGACGTAGACGCCCCAGTACATGTGCTTCTCAGCCTTGGACGCCTCGTCCCACCACTCCTCTTGGCTCTGCTCGGTCTGCACCACTCCGCGCATGTATCGCAGCACCTCGTAGCTCTGCACCCCCAACCGGGCCTCGGCGGAGACGAACCGCTGAGTATCCTCACGCCGGATCGGACCCAGCCGCACGTGGAGGTCGCCTTCGTGGATGTCCATCCAGGGGCCGAATGTCATGCCGCACGATGCGCAGGTCCGGGCCCGCGAGGCAAGGAACTTTCAGGCACGGAGGCGTGCACGAGGGCGGCTCAGGGGCCCCGTGCAAACATTCGGGTGCGCACAGCGCGCGGAGTGAGAACCTCGCCCCTGCGCGTCCGAGCCGGTGCGGTCCGTTGGCCTCTATCCGCTTGTACAGAGCAGCCGCGCCCGAAGTGCCGATCGCGCTCCCACCGCCAGTGGCTCCGCAGTAGCTCCGAACACCACCGCGTATGCGCCGTTCACCCGCACGCTGGCCGAACACGACCTGGGCCATAGGCGCGAGCGATATGTCGTGTCCCTTGTCGGCACGTCCCTGGCACTGCCCGACCAGGCACGCTATGGGCGCTGGACCGGACGTCTCCGACTTCCCTCTGCGGCAACGAGAAGACTGCGTGCATGACGTCCACGGGATCGCAACTGAAGAGATGGCTTTTCTCGCGACACTCGCACCCCTGGAGCGCGTGGACGCGGTGGGCGTCGACACCGCTGCTCATGCTGCCGGTCTGGAATCGCAGCGTTCGACAGGGCGCGGTCGTCGGCGCTTGGTTCGCGCTCAATGCCGTGGTGTTCCCAACACCTCGTGACGACTCTGCCTTCGCGACTCGGGTGGTTCTCGGCGAGGAGAGATGGCTAGAGGAGCGTCCCGTGTCATTCGCCTTGGCCATCAACGCCGTTGCGAGCGGAGCGCTTCTCGTCGCCATCGACGGGGCACGTCGCCATCGTCGCCGGCAGATGACCATCGCAACCATCGGAGCGATGGCGGCGTTGCTCTGCTACTGGAGAGAGATGGTTTGCTTCTACGAGACGAACAGCGACGGCCGGTAACCGCCCGGAACGCACCGGTGGCGTCACATCCGATCGAGTCCGTCCTCAGTGGGTGACGGACGAGGCGGACCTCGTCATAAGAGGTCGAGCGATGGTTCGAGGTGCAAGGCTTCCGGATGGACGCCGGCACGACCGGCGAGGGGCTTACGGAGATCACCCTCGTCGGCGACAGCAACCCCAGCGGCCGAGGTACGCGGATGTGACCTGCCGGTGGTGGAACCTCGACGACCTTCGAGTGACGACCGATCTCGTCCTGCCGCCGCGGATGGCCGAACTCCTTCCGCCGCTGCTCAACGGAGATCTCCCCGCGAGGCTGGACGCCTAGCAGGCCTGTGGCTCTTGTTCGGGTGGGCCACGAGCGCGAAGCTGCGCAGATGCGCCTTCCTTCTGGAACCGTCGCGTACCGCTCGAAGCGGGATATGGCGACCGGACTCCGTGACGGTGACTTCAATCTCGTCGGGCCGCATCCCTTCTACCTCGCCGTGCTGCTGCTGCTAGTTCTGCTCGCACTCCGCATCGCACGGAAGCCGCGCTAGGCGAGCACGCACGCGCCGAGCGCGCATTATGTGCGGCCGCGAACGACTCCGTAGCCCGGAAGACTCGATCTGCCGGAGCAGTCATGTGCAGCGGCGCCCATGCATCGTGCCCGCGGAGCGACCGTGCACTCAGTAGCCGAACGCCCACGCCACCATCAAAGGGAACTCTTCTCCCCAGAACGGTCCGCCGTGGGTTCCCTCGCGCTCCATCATGACAACGTCGGCGCCGATGTCGCGGAGCGCGTCCGCCCAGCGGATGGCGTTTTCGAGGAACCACTGCTCTTGCTTGCCGCCGACGAGGTAGAAGCGGGGAAGCGGACTCGGCATCACAACAGGGGGCCGGTATCCTCCCCCGGGCGAGGCGCAGAAGACTGCGCTGTAGATGTCGGGATGGCGAACGCCCATGGCGAGGGCGAGTTCTCCGCCTGCCGAAGCTCCCCATACCGCGGTCCGTTGGGCTGGTAGGCCGACGTCGAAGCGCGACTCCACCCAATCGCGGACGTCGTCGACGAAGAACTTCTCGTGCGCCGCGAATCGTTTCTCGTCGAAGACCGGCGAGTATTCCTTTAATCGCGAGTCGTCATCGGCGAGACCGTAGGCGCCAACAATCATGGTTGGCGGGAGGTGGGCATCTTCGAGGCGTTCGCCAAGCCCGGACACGTGCCACCCACCGTCGGCTGCGAACACAACCGCTTCGGGCGGTTCGTTCGGCACGTATACGGTGACGTCGCGTCCGCCGTCGTACGGGAACGTCTCGGTGATCATCTCTCCAGCGATCGGCGGCATTGGCGTTGGGCTCCTTGTTAGTAGCGGCGCCGGCCGCGTTTGTAGGGCGTGAAGCTGGCCGGCTCCTCGTTGCCGATCCAGTCGCCGTCGGCGAGGCGGTGAAGGCTGCTCTCGAGGTCGAAGGTGAGCCAGCGAGCGAGTTGTGGGTGGGCGTGGTGGGGCCAAATGCCATAGCGCCCACGGAGCGACTCAAGGTAGGCGACGAGGTCTCTCACGCGCCGGTCATCCGGCGAGACGCCGCAGCGTGAGGCGAGGTCGAGGAGGAACGCGAGATCGAAGGTTACGTAGAAGGTGATGCGTCCCATCGCCCGTTCCAACCCGACGAGCCGTGAGACCTCCCAACCGACCGTCGCCTCCTCTCGGGTTTCGCGGGCGAGGAGGTGGTCGACGCCGATGCGCGCGGCCTCCGACCGCCGGCGTTCGGGGTGCAGCGCGAGGCAGGCGACCGCGCCCGTCGTTGCGGAGCGGCAGCCCTCGCCACGGGTCAGTCGCCGGTACTCGCGCTCGGGAGGCGAGGGGCGGCCGGGACCGCCGAGATCGGCCTTTGGTCCGGCCGGCCACGACCCGTCGAGGTGGCGCTGGCTGAGGAGCCACTCGTAGCCGCGCTCGGCGCGAGGGTCGGTGGCGAACCCGGCCGCGGCGATACCCCGCAACGGCACGACGGTCTGCATGGTGATGAACCGGGGTCCCTCCGTGGGCGGACGTGCTGTCGCTTCCCTCGCCTTCCTCGCCTTGTTGGCGCGGCGCGGGCGCTCCTCGTCGGCCAGCCCCGCCGGCCACGACCCGTCGGGTTGCTGGAACGCGAAGATGGCCTCGACCGCGTCGGCCAGCTCAGGACCGCGATTTCCCAGATAGGCGAGCTGGCACAGCAGGTAGCCGGCGGCCTTCGGATCCGCGGCGGCGACCGAGTCCAATTGCCCGAGCAGCGCCCGAACCGGGGGGCTGTCGCCGATCTCGGCCCGCCACGCCTCTACGTCGCCATCGCGCTCGTCGGCGCCGTCGAGCTCGACGGCGGTGCGCCATCGAA
>CAZWDB010000042.1:0-37144 GCA_964632885.1 uncultured Acidimicrobiales bacterium
TCCGTTCGTTATTGCCTCAAGTTCGGCTGGCGAGGTCGACGAGGAGCGCCTGGGTGCGGCGGCGGGAGGCGGCCCGGGCCTCGCGGTCGTCGCCGACCGGGAACGCGGCCGCCCAGATATCGGTGGCGCCGGCGTCGATGAGGGCGCGGAACTCCGCCGCGACGGTCTCCTCGTCGCCGACGATCGCGGCGTCGCCGGCGCCGTCGACGCCACCGATGTCGAGGATCCGCCGGTAGTTGGGGAGCATCCCATAGCGCTCGAAGGTCTGCTGGGCCGCGGCCCGGCCTTCGGTCGCGTCGTCGCACACTGCGACGGGCAGCCCCACGACGACCCGAGCGGCCGGGCGACCCGCGTCGGAAGCGGCTCGCTGGATGAGCGGCGCGACATGGGTCTCGATGGCGCGCCGGTTGGCCATCCAGGTGACGGTGCCCTGGGCGAGCTCGCCCGAGGCGCGCAGCATGTGCGGGGCGAGGGCGGCGACCAGGATGGGGATCGGCTCGGTGTCGCTGGTGACGCCGGGGAGCTGGTAGCGCACGCGGTACAGATCGCCGTCGTGACGGACCTGCCCCTCGTTGAGCAGTGGCCCGACCACCTCCAGGTACTCACGCATGTGACGAGCCGGCGCGTCATAGGACAAGCCGAGGGACTGGACGATGTTGGGCTCGTGGGACACACCGAGGCCCAGGCTGAAGCGCCCGGGGCCGACCGCGGCGCGGATGGTCGCGGCCTGCTGGGCCATCGCGACCGGATGGCGTGGGTAGCTCTGCACGATCGACGTCCCGAGCTCGATCTGCTCGGTGGCGCGCCCGCAGAGGGCGATCACTGTCAGCGGGTCGAGCCCGATCGTCCCCGCGAACCAGACCGTGGTGAAGCCGTCGGCCTCGGCCTGCCGGGTCTGCTCGATCATCCGGTCGACGGAGCCTCCCGCGCTGATGCCGATTCTCATGACCACTCCTCCCGGGCTTCGCGGGCGTCTCTCACGGCGCGCCACACTCGCTCCGGTGTCAGCGGCATCTCGAGGTTCGGGACGCCGAGGTGCGACACGGCGTCGATTACCGCGTTCCACACCGCCGGCGTCGAACCGGTCGTGCCCGACTCACCGATGCCCTTGGCTCCGAGCGGGTTATGGGGGGACGGCGTCTCGGTGTGGGTGGTCTCGAACATCGGCAGCTCGGCTGCCGAGGGGAAGCCATAGTCGGCCAGCGTGGCGGTGAGGGGGTTGCCGTCGCTGTCGTAGACGACGCCCTCGTACAACGCCTGGGCAATCCCCTGGGCGAGTCCGCCGTGCACCTGGCCCTCAGCCAGCATCGGGTTGAGCACCGTCCCGCAGTCGTCGACGGCGATCATCCGTTCGAGGGTGACCTCACCTGTCTCGGTGTCGACCTCGACGACGGCGACGTGGCTTCCGAACGGGAACGTTCCCGTGCTCTGCTCGAAGTCGATCGTGCCTTCGAGACCCGGTTCCATGCCGTCGGGGAGGGGCTCTTGCCGTGATGCCTGCGCCAGTTCGGCCCAGCCGAGTGCCGACACCGGTGTGCCGGCGACACCGAGCCGTCCGTCGTCGAAGGACACGATGTCGTCGACGCTGGCTTCCAGCAGGTGGGCCGCGAGCTCCTTGGCCTTGGCGAGCACGGCTTCGCCGGCGCGCAGCACAGCCGATCCGGCGAGCTGCAGGGACCGTGACCCGAAAGTGCCGACGCCACGCGGCACGACCGCCGTGTCGGAATGGCGCACCGTTACGGCTTCGAACGGGACACCGAGCACGCTGGCGGCGATCTGGGCCCACGCCGTCTCGTGGCCCTGGCCGTGGGGTGCGCTGCCGGTGATGACGGTCACGGTGCCGTCGTCGTTGACGGTTACCGAGCCGAACTCCGAGCCCCGTCCCGAGATCTCGACATAGCTGGAGATGCCGATGCCGAGAAGCTTGGTGTCGTCCCGCAGCCGCCGCTCGGCCTGGTCCTTCCTCAGCTCGTCATAGCGCGCCAAACGCAAGGCCTCGTCGAGCGCGGCCTCGTAGGCCCCGCTGTCATAGACCGCTCCCGTCGGTGTCTCGTAAGGGAAGGCGTCGGGGGGGATGAAGTTGCGGCGCCTGATTTCGGCGGGGTCGATGCCGAGGTCGTCGGCCAGCAGGTCGATGCTCCGCTCGACGAGCGCGGCCGCCTCCGGCCGCCCTGCGCCGCGGTACGCGCCGGTAGGGGTCGTGTTGGTCACGATGGCCTTGGCGGTGAAGGCGATCTTGGGGATGCGGTAGACGCCCGACGACATCGTCCTCGTCACGATCGGGAGGAAGCCGCCGCCGTACGCGCCCGCGTCGTGGAATGTCGTGACGCGCAACCCGACGATCGTGCCATCGCGGCGCGCACCGAGCTCGACGTCCTGGATCTGGGCTCGGCCGTGGTTCATCGCCACCATGTTCTCGGAGCGGGTCTCGGCCCAGCGCACGGCGCGTCCCAAGCGGCGCGCAACGGCCGCGGTGACGATCTGCTCGGGATAGGAGCCGCCCTTGGCGCCGAACCCGCCCCCGACGGCTGGCGCGACGACGCGGATGCTGTAGCCCTCCTCGGGCTCGAGCACTCGTACGAGCTCGCGGCGGACGCCGAACGGCGACTGTGTGCTGGCCCACACGGTCATGCCGCTGCCGTCGTCGGCGGGAACCGCGAGACACCCGTTCGCCTCGAGGGGGACGGGTGCGACGCGCTGGTTCACGAGGCGCGCCCGCACCACGACGTGGGCATCGGCGAAGAAGTCCGGGTCGTCGTCGGGGCCTGCACTCATCACGACGTTGGAACCGTGGTCGGGGAACAGCACCGGCGACTGTGGCTCCATCGCTGACAGCGGGTCGACGACCGCGGGCAGCGGGTCGTAGTCGACGATGACGGCTTCGGCGGCGTCGACGGCTTCGGCGAGCGATCGGGCGACGATGACCGCGACGGCCTCACCCACGAACCGGACGGTGTCGACCGCGAGGCGGTGCCGCCGAACCGGACCCCCCGGACGGCCGGAGGGCGGCAGCCCGAGGTCATCAGCCGTGTAGATCGCTGCGACGCCCGGGAGGCGCATCGCCTCGGTCGTGTCGATGCTGCGGATGCGCGCATGCGCGAACGGTGATCGTACGAAGTGGAGGCGCAGGGCGTCGGTCGCTTCGACGTCGTCGACGTAGGGAGCGTCCCCCGTCAGGTGTCGCGGGTCTTCGCTGCGGTGAATGGCGTGGCCGAGGATCGAGGTAGTCATCATTCCCCCTTCGCAGTGCAATCTAGAAGGAAGTGCCCTACGGCTACAGAGACGACGACTGGAGCGCGGCCAAGGCGGCGGTGCGGCGTGCGCTCGTCGCGACGGCCTCCGCGGGCGAGACCGTCACCTACGCCGAAATCGCCGCCTCGCCTCTCGGACCGATCGCGTTCCGTCCGGACGACACCGCCCTGGGCAGGCTGCTGGGGGAGTTGTCGGCTGAGGAGGACGCCGCCGGGCGCGGCATGTTGAGCGCGGTCGTGGTCCGCAAGCGCGGCTCGCGTGCGGGCCGGCCCGGAGCGGGGTTCTTCGCTCTCGCCCAGCGCCTCGGTCGCGACGTCGACGATCGCGACGAGTTGTGGCGAGCGGAACTCGCCCGCGTCCACCACGTCCACCGCCGAACTTGAGGCAATAACGATCGGAAACCGATCGTTATTGCCTCAAGTTCGGCGGTCAGGCGGGGGCGGGAGTGCCGAGGAGGAAGCCCTGGCCGAGGTCGATGCCGAGGGACCGGAGGATGTCGAGCTCCCGGTCCTCCTCGATGCCTTCCGCGATGATCCGGCAGCCGGTCTGGTTCGCGAAGTGGGCCAGGCCGGCGACCAGGGCCTGACGCGCCGGGTCGTCGTGGATGTTGTGCACCCACGAACGGTCGAGCTTGACGAACGATGGCGACAACGACAGCACGTGCCGGAGGCTGGCAAACCCCGACCCGGTGTCATCGATGCAGAGATGGCAGGAAGGGCCCAGGCGGGCGACGGCCCGTCGGAGCTGCTCGTAGTCCTCGACCTCTTCGTGTTCGGTGAGCTCGAGGACGAGGGGACGAGCGGAGTCGACCATCATCTCAGCGAAGGTGGCGTCGCTCGAGATGAGCGAGGGGGACACGTTGACGCTGAGCCACGAGTCCGCCGGCAGCCCGGCTGACGACTTGATCGCCGCTGCGAGGGTCGCCCGCTCGAGGTCGGCAGACTTGCCGACCTGCGAGGCCTGAACGAACCGGACGTCGGGTCGGGTGCCGTCGGCGAAGCGCGTCAGTGCTTCGAAGCCTACGATGCGCCCCAGCTTGAGGTCGATGATCGGCTGGTACACCGGTTGGAAAGCGTGCCGGAGCACGATCTCGTCGAACTCGTCACGACGTCGGTCACGATCGCTTCCGCGGTCAGCCGCGGGCGCAAGGAGTTCGCCGGTGGCCATCGCGAGGTCGATTGCGGAAGACAGCGCCACAGACCGGTTCGCGGGCCGGACGCCGTCTACGACGCCGAACGACAACGCCAGCACACCCATGAGGCCATCGCCGAAGACGGGGGCACAGGCGACCGTGCCCTTCGCCCCTTCCCATGGTGAGACGACGGCAAGTCGTCCGCCGCTCTCGAGCCACGGTCCTCGGGCCGCGTGGTCGCGCAGGTGGTCGGTAAGGCCCTGACTGATGGCCTCGCCCCCTTCGGCGTCCCACGGGGGGTCACCACACGTGGCGAGCGTGACGGCGCTCCCCGTCTCTTCCAGGAGAACCAGCGCCGCGCCGCGGAGTCCTGGCAGTCCCACCAGCTCCGCGCACACCGCCGCCGCGGTTTTGTCGATGTGGTCGTCGGGCTGGAGGCGTGCCAGGTTGCCGACGATCGCCGCCCGGCGGTGGAGGTTCCGCTCGGCCGATCGTGCGACGGCCGCGCGGCTCCGCAAGGTCGCCTGGACGCGGGCAACAACCTCGGCCGGCGAGAACGGCTTGAGCACGTAGTCGTCGGCTCCCGCCGCCAAGCCCTCGATGCGTTCGGCGACGTCTCGCTTGCCGGTGATCAGGATGACGGGAAGGCTGGCGGTGTCCTCGGTCATCCGGAGCTGTCGGAGCAGGTCGAGCCCGTCGTCACCGCCCAGGTTGCGGTCGAGGAGGGCGAGCGTGACGTCGTTGGTTGCGACGATTCGGCGGGCTTCCTCGGCGGAGCCCGCCTCGACCGTGGCGAGTCCGGCCCTCTCCAGGGCGACCGCCAGGAGACTGCGGACGTCTGGCTCGTCATCGACGATCAGAACTGTCGTATTGTCCCCCCTTGTCATCACTCTCAGTGTGCCCGGTTCTCACCGTTTGCGCAATGCTGCCCACCTTGGGTGGTCAGGGGGGTGGATTCAGTTGGCGAGCGTGGCCTCGATGGCGTTGACGAGGGGCTCGTCCTCGGGCTTCACGAGCGGGCTGAACCGGGCGAGCACCTCGCCGTCGCGCGACACCAGGAACTTCTCGAAGTTCCAGCGGATGTCGCCGTCGTGCCCTTCGGCATCGGCCGTCTCGGTGAGGGTCTCATAGAGCGGGTGCCGGTCCTCGCCGTTGACCTCGATCTTCTCGAAGATGGGGAAGCTGACGCCGTAGGTCGTCGAGCAGAACGTCTCGATCTCCTCCGCGGTGCCCGGCTCCTGACCACCGAACTGGTTGCAGGGAAAGCCGAGGACGGTGAATCCCCGGTCCGCGTACGTCTTCTGCAACTGTTCGAGGCCTTCGTACTGCGGAGTGAGGCCGCACTTCGACGCCACATTGACGATCAGTACCGTCTGGCCCTTGTACTCGGTGAGGGAGGCAGGCTCCCCTCTGAGCGTCTTGACCGGAGTGTCGTAAATGGACATGACAAGAGCCTATGACGCGTCAGGCGGCTATACCGCTTCAGACTGCTATACCGCTTCAGACTGCTATGCCGCCTCAGACGATCGTCCAGCCTCGCAAGGCTTCGATCGTGCCGGACGCGGCTCGCAGGAAGACCTCTAGCCCGGCCGCCGCGATCTGCGGCTCGGCTTCGGCAAAAGCCTCAGGGTCGCCGGCCTGCTCCCGGCACGCGGTCACGAAGGCGCGTGCGATGGGCACGTACCAGGTGCGGTCGGGATGGTGCTCCGGGCCGAGGGCTTCGTCGTAGAAATCCATGTACCACTTGAACCGCCCCGGATTCGGGACGCCCCGGCGGAACCGGTAGGCGAGCGAGGTCGGCTCCTTCTCGAACGCGGCGAGCACGCGATCCTTCTCATCGCCGTCGAGGGCGAGGTCGATGGCGACGATCGTGCCGAACGCCCCGACCATCAAGGCCTCGAAGTCGAAGGTGCGGCGGGTGATGATCTTGTCGTCTCCGCCGATGCGATCCCATGTCTCGCCGAGCTGCTTGCCGGCCTCTGACTCGGGCTTGCTGCCCTCCACGAGGACGTCGAACAGCACTCCGGCGAGGGCGCCGGCGAACACCTCCTCGCCCGGAGGTGGGGCGGGCCGGCGCAACTGGTCCGCGAGCCGTTGCCGGTTCTGACGGTCGAGGGCAGTGAGGAGCTCATCCTCGTTGGGCAGGTCCTCGGCCATTCCTCGACCCTACGGCACCGCATCACCCCCACCCCATTGCGAACTTGAGGCAATAACGATCGGAAACCGATCGTTATTGCCTCAAGTTCGGGCGGTGCAGCGGTTGCGGATGGTGCCGAGGCCTTCGATGGTGCTGGTTACGACCTCGTCGGGCTTCAGGAACCGGGGCGGCCGCCGTGCCGCGCCGACGCCGCTCGGTGTTCCGGTGAAGGTGAGGTCACCCGGCTCGAGGGTGCAGATCGCGGAGAGGTAGGCGATCAGTTCCGGGACCGAGAAGATGAGGTCGCTCGTGCGGCTGTCCTGCACCACCTCGCCGTCGACGGCGCATGCGAGGGACAGGGCGTTGGGGTCGGCCAGTTCGTCGAGCGAGACCACCGCCGGTCCGATCGGGCCGAAGGTGTCGAACGACTTCCCGAGGGAGAACTGCGGCCGGTTCCCGTCGCCCATCTGCACCCGACGCTCGGAGAAGTCCTGGCCGACGCAATAGCCCGCGACGGAATCCAAGGCGTCGGTCTCCGCGATGTGACTCGCTCCGCGACCGATCACCACGACGAGTTCGACTTCCCAGTCGACGAAGCCGGACGGGAGGACGACGTCGGCCGCGGGGCCGCTGAGACAGCTCGGGAACTTGGTGAAGACCGACGGGTAGGCAGGAATCGCCGCGCCCGTCTCCTCGGCATGCTTCCGGTAGTTGAGCGCGATCCCGAAGACCTTCGACGGTCGGGGGACGCAGGGCCCGAGTGCCTCGAGTTCGACCGCGGGGTCGTCCTCGTCGGCCTCGATCCCGTCGCCCCAGGCCACGACTTCGTCCCACCGGGCGAGCGCCTCCATCGGGTCGGCGGGGAGCTTTGGTGCCCGCTTCTGGATGTCGACGAGCCGGTCGTCGACGAGGAGCGCCGCCCGTCCCCGGTGGTTGGCGAGCCGGACGGTCATGGCGGCGAACCCTATCCCGCCGCTATCCCGCCGGACTCCCGCCGGACTCCCGCCCAACTTGAGGCAATAACGAACGGAAACCGATCGTTATTGCCTCAAGTTCGGAGCGTCGTGCCGACTTGAACACACAGAGTGGTTAGGTACGCGACGATGGGTGACATGGCGCGGCGCCTGCCGGTGGTTGTGGCGATCCTCTGGATGGCCGCGACCGTTACGGCGGCGCCGTCGATGGCTGCCGGCGATCCTCTGGCTGGGCTTCAGTGGTCGCTCCGCACCATAGGCGCCGACCCGGCAGGCCCCTTCACCGGCTCGGGTGTGACCGTGGCGGTGATCGACACCGGGGTGCAGGCGGACCACGAGGACCTGGCCGGCGGCGTCGGGGCTTCGGTCGACTGCATCGGCGCGGCCGGAGACCCGAGCGCGTGCCGCCCGCACTCGGGGGACGAGGACGGCCACGGCACCCATGTCGCCGGCATCGTCGGCGCGCGCGCCGGCAACGACAAAGGCATCGTTGGGGTAGCTCCCACGGTGACGCTGCAGTCGGTCAAGGTGCTCGAGCGCGGATGTGAGGACGCCGCCGTCGGCGGTGTCGTCTGCGGTGCGGTCGGTGACTCGTCTGACGTCGAGGCCGGGATCCGATGGGCGACGGCGGCCGGTGCGGACGTCATAAACCTGTCGGTGGCCGACGATGCCGTCCAGCGGATGGCCAGCGGAAGCCCGCTCGTCCCCGCGATAGAAGCGGCGTGGCAGGCGGGTGTAGTCGTGGTCGTCGCGGCCGGGAACGACCTCGACGTCGCGAGCGGCTCGGGGTACGACGACATCCCCGCGATCGTGGTGGCCGCGACCGGGCCCGACGACGTCAAGGCGTCGTACTCGAACTCCGTAGGAACTGCCCGGTGGGGGATGGCCGCGCCTGGCGGCGACGACGACGGCGCCTGTCCGACTCACGCGATCCTGTCCACCTGGGTGCAGACGCAGCCGCCGAATGAGGACTACGCGTGCATGGACGGCACGTCGATGGCGGCGCCCCACGTGGCTGGCGCGATCGCGGTGCTGCTGTCTGCCGGGTTCGCTCCTCACGACGCAGTGCAGCAGCTGTTACGGACGGCCGTCGACCTCGGAGAAGAAGGTACCGACGGCATCTACGGCGCCGGCCGCCTCGACCTGGCCGCGGCGCTCGCGGCGCCTCCGCCCGCCGTGCCCCCGCCACCACCCGCGCCGAGCTCGCCCCAGGCGGCCGCGTCCTCAGCGGAAGCCGCGCCCGCTCCGGTTCCCACGGAGCCGGCTGAGCCCGTCCCCACCGCCTCCGCCCCGATTCCGCCGTCGAGTGCACCAACCGAGCCGGTGCCCGGCTCGGTTCCGCCGCCGCGGTCTGCGGTGGGACGGATCGAGCGCCCCGGCTCGCCCGACGTACTGCCGCGGTGGCTGGTCGCGCTCGGCGCGGCGAGCGTGCTCGCCAACTTCGCCGGGGTTGTTACGGTCCGCCGTCGGACCGAGCAAGCGCGGCGTGCAGCGACGCGGCCGTGAAGATCCCGATGACGTCAGCCCGCGCGGCCGGCCCTTCACCTGGACCGTCGACGACCGCGAGCCACCCTGATGGCTGCCGGAGCAGCTCACCCAACGCGTCCTTCAACGACGCGGTCGGGGACACCACACCGAATCCCGTTCGGAGATAGTCACCGACCGAACTCTCCCCGAGGTCGGCGGCCGCGACCCAGCCACCGAACCCGCCGCTTCCGTCTCGCACCAGCGCGATCCGCGTTCCCGCGGTCTCGAGTCTCCGGGCCACGTCTCGCGCCGGGTCGTCAGCACCTACGACGATCGCAGGATCAAGCCCACCCGCCGCGGCGGAGTCGGCGATCGACAGCACCGAGAGAACCTTTATCCCGCGGTCGCCGCCCAGGAAGCCCTCGACGAAAGTCGACTCGGGACGAGATAGGAGTTCTGCCGGCGAGGCGTACTGGGCCAGCACGCCGTGTTCCTTCAGGAGCGCGATGCGGTCGCCGAGGAGAATGGCCTCGTCGACGTCGTGGGTCACGAAGACCACGGTCTTGTGAAGATCCGACTGCAGGCGCTGAAACTCCTCCTGCAAGCGCGCTCGTGTGATCGGGTCGATCGCGCCGAAGGGCTCGTCCATCAGGAGCACCGGGGGGTCCGCACCGAGTGCGCGGGCGACGCCGACCCGCTGCTGTTGTCCTCCCGAAAGCTGGTGGGGATACCGGTCGGCGTGCCTCGAGGGGTCGAGCCCCACGAGGTGGAGGAGGTCGGCGACCCGATCGGCGATGCGCGTTCTCTGCCAGCCCAGCAATCTCGGGACGGTCGCGACGTTGTCACCCACGGTCATGTGAGGAAAGAGACCGACCTGCTGGATCACATAACCGATCCGCCGGCGCAGCTCGACCGGATCGGTCTGGCCGACGTCGTCTCCGTTCACCAGAATGCGGCCGCCCGTCGGCTCGATCAGCCGGTTGATCATCTTGAGCACGGTGGTCTTCCCGCATCCCGACGGTCCGAGCAGCATGCAGATGTCGCCCGCTTCGACGTCGAGGCTCAATTCGTCGACAGCCGTTGTGCCGTTGGCATAGACCTTCGTGAGCCGCTCGAGCGAGATCATCTCGTCTCGGAACGATACGGTCAAGCGTCATGTTCGCGCCCGGCGCGCTCCTCGCGGCATCACAGCCGTGGATCCGGTGGGAGTGGGTGGTAGACCACCGTGATGACATCCTCGACCGACTGGGACAGCACATCGTCCTGACGGCGCTCGCGGTCGGAATCGGCTTGGCCATCTCCTTGCCGCTCGGCATCCTGTGCCACCGAATCCGGCGCCTCTACGGACCGGTTCTCGTCGCAACCGGTGTGCTCTACAGCATCCCGTCCCTCGCGCTCCTTGCTCTGCTCATTCCGTTCACGGGTTTGTCCCGCACCACGTCGGAGATAGCGCTCGTCAGCTACACGCTTCTTGTCCTTGTTCGCAACGTCGTCACCGGACTGGACGGCGTGTCACCCCACATCAAGGAAGCCGCCGACGGAATGGGGTACGGCCGGTTGCGGCGGTTGGTCACCGTCGAGGTTCCGCTCGCGCTACCGGCGATCGTCGCCGGTGTGCGCATCGCGTCGGTTACGACGGTCGGACTCGTCACCATCACGGCCCTGATCGGTCAGGGTGGCTTGGGTCAACTCATCCTGGACGGTCTGAGGCGCGACTTCCGCACGACTCTTGTGGTTGGTTCCGTGCTCGCCGTCGGTCTGGCGACCGTGATCGACGTCCTCATCGCGGGCGCGCAACGGTTGCTCATGCCTTGGGCCGCGGGGCGGTGACGGCTGGTGATGGGGCGGTGACGTGAATTTTCTCGGCGAAGTCATCTCCTGGTTCGCGGAGTCCTCGAACTGGACGGGCACCGACGGGGTCGTGCACCGCACCTACGAGCACGGCGTCATGTCAGCCGCCGCGATGCTCACCGCGATGGCACTCGCCCTGCCTGCCGGACTGGTCATGGGGCACACCGGCAAGGGCGCGTTGGTCGCGGTCAACGTCTCGAACATCGGACGCGCCGTCCCGTCGTTCGCCATCCTCGTGCTCTCGGCCCAGGTCTTCGGGATCGGCGCCAAGCCCGCCTTCATCGCGTTGGTCGCCCTCGCGATCCCGCCGATCGTCACCAACACCTACACCGCGATCCGCGAGGTCGGGCCGGAGGTACGGGAAGCTGCGAAGGGAGTTGGCTTCACCGGCCCGCAACTGCTACGACGGGTCGAGGTACCGATGGGATTGCCCTTGATAATGGCTGGGATCCGGACGTCTGGCGTGCAGGTGGTTGCGACCGCGACGCTTGCCGCGCTCGTCGGGTGGGGTGGCCTCGGTCGCTTCATCATCGACGGGCTCGCCGTGCGCGACTTCGTCCGGGTGTTTGCCGGCGCCGTTCTTGTAGCCGGACTCTCCTTGCTCACCGAGGTAGGTCTGAGTCTCGTGCAACGGGCAATTGTTCCCCGCGCGCTGGTTGAGGTGGCGCGAGGCGGCGATCGAGTGCGCACCCGTTCGCCGGCAGTTCTAACCCCACCGGCCAGCTGAGATCGACGACGGAAGGAAACTCAGGAACCATGCGACTTCTTAGTGGACGGGCCAGCCTCGGAGCGCTGTTGGCTCTCGCTCTCATCGCGGGGGCATGTGGCACCGACGACGACTCTGCCGGCAGCGGCGGCGACGGAGCCGCGGCGGGCGGCGGCATCTGCGAAGAGGCGAGCGTCGACGGCGATGTCGTCGTCGGCAGCACCGACTTCTCTGAGCAGGAGATCGTCGCCGAGCTGTACGGGCAGTGTCTCGCGGCGGCCGGCGCCGATGTCAGCATGAGACTGAAGCTCGGCTCGCGTGAAGTCGTACTCCCCGCCCTCGAGAGCGGCGAGATCGACCTGTATCCCGAGTACGTGGGCACGGCGCTCACCTTCCTCGGCGGTGAACCGAGTCCCGAGTTGGAACAGTCGCTCGCCGACCTCCGAGAGAAGTTCGGGGAGAAGGGCATAAGCGTGCTCGATGCCGCGCCCGCCGAGGACAAGAACGGCTTCGCCGTGACGCAGGAGACCGCCGAGGAGTACGACCTCGAGAAGGTGTCGGACCTCGAGCCGATCGCCGGCGACCTCGTGTTGGGCGCGCCGCCCGAATGTCCCGAGCGGCCGCTGTGCGCGATCGGACTCAAGGAGACCTACGGGGTCGAGTTCAAGGAGATCCGCAAGCTCGACGCGGGCGGTCCCCTCACGAAGACCGCACTCGAAGACGGCGACGTCGACGTGGCCGTCCTCTTCACCAGCGACGGCGCCGTTTCCGCCAGGGGCTTCGTGATGCTCGAGGACGACAAGAGCCTCCAGCCGGTCGAGAACGTGGTGCCAGTGATCCGCGACGAGGTCGTCACCGATGACATCGAGACTGTCCTCGACGCCATCTCCGAGAACCTCACGACTGAAGACCTGTCGGAGATGAACAAGGCGGTCGACGTCGACAAGGCAGATCCTGCCGACGTCGCAGAGGCGTGGCTGCGCGACAACGGCTACATCACCTGACGGCTTGCTTTCGGGCACGAGTCGGGGTATAGCCCGGTTGGTGCCCGAAGACAGCCCAGCCGTGGCGGTGTCCGAAACGCATATCGGGATCGTGTTCCTCGTGGGCGATCGCGCCTACAAGCTCAAGAAGCCTGTCGACATGGGCTTCCTCGACTTCACAACGCGCGAGGCGCGTCACGTCGCGTCCCTCCGCGAGGTCGAGCTCAATCGCCGTCTGGCGCCTGACGTGTACCTCGGAGTCGTGGACGTAACCAACCTCGACGGCAGCCTCGGCGACCACCTCGTCGTGATGCGACGGATGCCAGCTGAACGCCGGCTGAGCACGCTGGTGTCTGGCAAGTCCGCCGATGCCGCGGCCTTCGACCTCGACGACGCCATTCGGGGCTTGGCGCGCCTCATGGCGCGGTTCCACGCGGAGTGCGGCCACGGTCCAGCCATCGACGAGGCGGGCTCGCCCGAGGCGGTGCTGAGGAACTGGGAAGACAACTTCGAGCAGATGACGCCCTTCGTCGGGTCGATGCTGGGCGAGGCCGACGCGGAGCGGACCGCCGTGCTGGCGCGGCGCTACATCCGCGGACGGACGCCTCTGTTCACCCAGCGAATCGCGGAGGGCAGGATCCGCGATGGCCACGGCGACCTCTTGGCGGATGACATCTTCCTGCTGGACGACGGCCCTCGCGTCCTCGATTGCATCGAGTTTGACGACCGGCTCCGGTACGGCGACGTGCTCGCCGACGTCGGATTTCTCGCGATGGACCTCGAGCGACTCGGCGCACCCCAGGTCTCGGCCCAGTTCCTGGCGTGGTACCGCGAGTTCTCCGGTGAGTCGTGGCCCGCGTCGCTCGCCCATCACTACATCGCGTACCGGGCCCATGTGCGAGCGAAGGTGGCCTGTCTGCGCGCCGACCAAGGCGACCCGGATGCGCGGGAACAGGCGCGGGCGCTGCATGCCCTCGCTCGCGCTCACCTCGAGGAGGCACGCGTGCGCCTCGTGGTCGTCGGCGGTCTCCCTGGCACAGGAAAGTCGACGTTGGCGGCGGCCCTCGGTGAGCGCTGTGGGTGGGCGGTGCTTCGCTCGGACGTAGTTCGCAAGGAGATCGCGGGCGGCAGCAGTGTGTCCCCCGACGTGCTTTACACGGACGAGATGACGGCGGCGACCTACGACGAGCTGCTGCGCCGGGCTCGCCGTCTTCTGGAGATGGGGGAGACGGTCGTGCTCGACGCGTCCTGGACCAGCGGCTCGTGGCGCGCCCAGGCCCGCCAGCTCGCCGTCGATACGGTCGCCGACGCCGTCGAGCTGCGCTGCGACGTTGACAGGGATGTTGCGGCGGAGCGCCTCGAGGCACGGGCGGCGTGGGGGAGTGACCCCTCCGACGCGACGCCCGAGGTCGCGGCGGCTATGGCCGCCGCCGCTGACGCCTGGCCCGAGGCCACCACCATCTCCACCGCCGGCGCGGCCGAGGACGCGCTTGCCCGCGCCCTCCCCCGAGTCTCGAACTTGAGGCAATAACGAACGGAATCCGTTCGTTATCGCCTCAAGTTCGGTGGAGGGTGCCGCGCAGCTACGATGTCGCCGCTGAAGTGCCTGGCGGCGTGGCCGAGTGGTTTAGGCAGCGGCCTGCAAAGCCGCGTACACCGGTTCGATTCCGGTCGCCGCCTCCAAGAAACCTCTTGCGCCTCGCTCGATACCGCCGTTATTGTCACTCCTCGTTGTGGCCCTCTGTCGGGCCAAATCCAAGTACTGCCTCCCAAGTATTTGGGCTTATTAGGCGCGCGAAATTGGCCTTGATTTACGAGTAATCAGCGCCTAGTTTCGCCGCTCCATGCGCGAAACGCTCCGGTCGACCCGGCACGCATCTGCTCCACGCGCCGGCGCTCTGTACTGGCAGGTCGCCCGGCGGTCCTTTCGGCGGTTCTCCACCTATCGCAGCGCGACGTTCGCAGGCGCCTTCACGAACACCGTGTTCGGCTTCCTGCGCGCCTATGTACTGCTCGCAGTGTTCGCGCACCGGTCGGACGTGGGTGGTTTCGACGCCGCCGACACTGTCACCTACGTCTTTCTGACCCAAGGGCTGTGGCCCACGATCGGTATGTTCGGCGCGCTGGAGTTGGCCACCAAGATCCGAACGGGCGACATCGTTTCCGACCTCTATCGGCCGGTGGACTTCCAGGGATATTGGGCCGCGAACGAGGTGGGGCGAGCAGCATTCCACGCCGTGTTCCGAGGGGTGCCGCCGGTGGCGGTGGGGGCGATCGCCTTCGACCTGAACCTGCCCGAGAACGCGCTGGTCTGGGCCGTCTTCCTGGCGAGCGGCTTCCTCGCCTTCGTCGCAAGCTTCGCCTACACGTTCCTGCTGTCGCTCATCGGCTTCTGGCTCCTCGACACACGCGGCGCCGAGCAACTGTTCAACGCGGTGAGGCTGTTCTTCGGCGGTTTCGTGGTGCCGGTCGTCTTCTTCCCCGACGCACTCGGGATCCTTGCCCGGGCACTCCCGTTCGTGACGATGATCCAACTGCCGGTCGAGGCGTTCCTCGGCAAGTACACGTCTGGGGCCGAGGTCGCGCGGCTGCTGTCCTACCAGCTGTTCTGGGCGGTGGTTCTTCTGGGCACGGGACGGTTCGTGATGGCCCGTGGCATCCGGAAGGTGGTCGTGCAGGGTGGTTGAAGGCACACCCGTGGCCGACGCGGCGCACCTGCTCGCGACGTACCGCCGCCTCGTTGGCGCGCGGATACGCGCCGACTGGCAGTACCGGCTTTCGTTCAGCCTCTTCACGGTCGGCCAGTTCCTCGGGAGCTTCCTCGACTTCCTTGCCATCGCGGTGATATTCGACAGCGTTCCCGCCCTGGCGGGTTGGTCGCTGGCCGAGGTGGCTTTCCTCTACGGGACGACCGGCGTCGCCTTCAACATCGGCGACGTCTTCATCAGCCAGGTGGAACGGTCGTCGCAGTACATCAAGCGGGGCGACTTCGATCAGCTTCTGCTGCGCCCCCTCGGCCCGCTGTTCCAACTCTCCTGTCGCGAGTTCGAGCTTCGCCGGGTCGGCAAGCTCGTGCAGGCGGGCGGGGTTCTGGCGGTGGCGGTGGCGACGCTCGAAGTGTCATGGACCGCGCCACGGGTCGCGATGTTCGTCCTGCTGATCGCGGCAGGCACGGCGATCTTCGGCGCCATCTGGGTTATCACTTCGTCGATCGCGTTCTGGACGGTCGAAACCCAGGAGCTCGCCAACTCCTTCACCTATGGCGGCAACTACGTCACCGAGTATCCGCTGGAGCTCTTCGCTCCGTGGCTCCGGCGACTCCTGCTCATCATTCCGCTCGCCTTTGTGAACTACCTGCCAGCGGCTTGGATCCTCGGCCGGAGCGATACGTCCGCCTATCCCGGCTGGCTTGTCTACGCCACCCCTTTCGTAGCCGCCGCGATCGTGGCGGCCGCCCGAGCGGTGTGGGCCACCGCCATCCGCCACTACCGGAGCACTGGGAGCTGATCGTGGCCATCATCGAGCTTGACCACGTCTCGAAGGAGTTCGTGCACTATCGCCGCGCGGGCCGCGTGCGTCGTACCCGGGTCCACACTCGGGCAGTCGACGACGTGTCGTTGCAAGTAGCCGAGGGCGAGGTGATCGGCTACATCGGCCCGAACGGGGCGGGGAAGTCGACGACGATCAAGATCCTCACCGGCATTCTCCTGCCGTCGAGCGGGCAGGCGCGGGTGGCCGGCCTTGACCCGCAGCGCCGGCGGATGGAACTCACCCGACGCATCGGTGTCGTCTTCGGCCAGCGGACCCAGCTGTGGTGGGACCTTCCGCTCCGTGACTCCTTCGACCTGCTGCGTTACGTCTACCGGATCCCCCTCGGCCAGCACCAACACAACGTCGCCCAGTTCGAAGACCTCCTCGACCTCGGCCCGTTCCTCGACACGCCGGTCCGCCAGCTGTCGCTCGGACAGCGCATGCGCGGCGAGCTAACCGCCGCGCTCCTGCACGACCCGGCGATCGTCTACCTCGACGAGCCGACGATCGGCCTCGACGTCATCAGCAAGGTTCGCGTGCGCGAGTTCCTCGCCGCCGTCAACCGCGAACGGGGTGTGACCATCATGTTGACCACCCACGACCTCGACGACGTCGAGCAGTTGTGCAGCCGTCTGGTCGTGATCGACCGCGGCCACGTCATTCATGATACGACGGTTGAGCGGTTCAAGCACGACTACGCGCCCTATCGGACCCTGGTCGTCGACCTGGTCGAGACGGCGCCACCGCTTGTGGTCCCGGGAGCGGAGGTGGCGCGCGTCGAAGGACCACGGCAGTGGCTGCGGTTCAGGCGCGGCGACACGACCGCGGCCAACCTGATCGCAGCAGTGGGACGAACCGCCCGTATCCACGACGTGACCGTTCTCGAGCCCGACATCGAAGAGGTCATTCGCCGCGTCTACGCCGAAAACACTCCATAACAGGCGATAACGGGGGTGCGCGGGAGCTTCGCGTGTCGCGCGTATGCTCGGCGGCCGAACGATGACGCTACGGAAGCTAGCGGCGGCGACAACGGGCCTGATTCTCGCCATCGTCTTCGGATGGCACAGACCTTCGGGTGCCGCCGCGGACGACGGGTACTGGCTAATCCAGGAAGATGGCCACGTGCACGCCTACGGGGCGGCCGAGCACCACGGCGATACTCGCGGAGGGATTCCTGACCCCATCGTTGACGCGGTCCCGACCCCGGCCGCCGACGGCTACTGGCTCGCGGCAGCGAACGGTGTCGTGTACGTGTTCGGCGAAGCCGCCTTCCACGGGAGCGCGGCGTCGAGCCCTCTGAACCGTCCGATCGTCGGAATGGCCGCGACCCCATCCGGCGAGGGCTACTGGCTCGTGGCGTCGGACGGCGGGATCTTCGCGTTCGGCGACGCCGGGTTCCACGGCTCGACTGGCCACATGATCCTGAACCGCCCGATCGTCGGTATCGAACCGACGCCCTCCGGTGAGGGCTACTGGTTGGTGGCGTCGGACGGCGGGATCTTCGCGTTCGGCGACGCGGGGTTCCACGGCTCGACGGGCGCCATCGCCCTCAATCAGCCGATCGAGGCGATCACGGCGACTCCCTCCGGTCGGGGCTACTGGTTGGTGGCGTCGGACGGGGGGATATTCGCGTTCGGTGACGCCGGGTTCCACGGCTCGACCGGCGCGATGAGGCTGCACCAACCGATCGTCGACATGGCCGTCTCACCATCGGCGAGCGGCTACTGGCTGGTTGCCGCGGACGGCGGGGTTTTCGCCTTCGATGTCCCCTATTTCGGCTCGACAGGTGGACGCAACCTGTCGGAACCAATGGTCGGGATGGCCGCGCCACCGCCGGCTGAGCCCGGCTCGTGACCGGGCTGTCCTACGCCTCCGCCGTCGTGCTCGCCGGCGTGTTCGCCTGGGCCGCGGGCGCCAAGTTCCTGCACCCGGCGGCGACGGTTGCCGGGTTCGCCGGCCTTCGGATGCCGCTTCCCCGCGTGGCGGCGCGGGTTGTCCCCGGGATGGAGGTGGGGCTGGCGGCACTCCTCATAGTGCTCCCCATCTGGGGCGCCGTGAGTGCGCTCGCGCTGCTCGCTGCCTTCACGGTCGTGCTTGTGGTCAACCTCGGTCGACCCGGCCCCGGGTGCAACTGCTTCGGCGCGTCTCCGGCGAGCGGTCCGGTCTCCTGGGTCGAGGTCGTGCGGAACCTGTTCCTTGCCGCGGGCGCGGTGATCGCCACAGGGGCGACGCGGCCCGTGATGCCAGAGGTGCCCGAAGTCGTCCTGGTGACCACGCTTGCGCTTCTAGCGGCCGTGGTGCTCGCTGTTCTCCGGCTCCGGCAAGGCGTTGGGCACGTGTGGGACAACCGGCTCGCCGGGGAGCCGGGCCAGCGATGACAGGCGAGGTGTGGATCGCGAGCTATGTCGTCCTGTGGCTCACCGTGCTGGTCTTGGGTGTCGTAGTGGTGGCCCTGCTCCGCCAGATCGGCGTACTGCATGCGCGCTTGCGTCCTCTCGGCGTGCACTTTGCAGGCGAGGGCTTGGAACCGGGCACACCTGCACCGGTGATCGAGGGCCACGACTACCGGACGGCGCCCCTAACCGTTGTGGTGTTCACCGCCCCCGACTGTCAGATCTGCGCCCACCTCGTCCCCTCGCTCGAGGCCCTGCGGCGCAGCTACCGTGACGTCGCGCTGCGCGTGCTCCTGCACAGCCCGGAGACGACCGAGACCTTCCGCGCCTTCGGTGTGCTCTCGACTCCGTACGTGGTGGCCGTCGACCGCGACGGAGTCGTGCGGGGCCGCGGGGTCGCCAATTCACTGGAGCAGGTGGAGATGCTCGTGGAGGAAGCCGGAGTGGTTACCGATGACGGTTGACGTGCGAGCGTCGTGGGGCGAACGCTTCGCTGAAGGCACCTCGCGATGGCTCGCCAACCGGACGACACGCCGCTCGTTTCTGGGCCGGTTCGGACGGGGTGTCATGCTCGTCGCAAGCGGGTCAGCGGTCGCGACATTGCTGAGCGAGGACCCCGCCGCGGCGCGCGTGTGTGGCCAGTCCGGCGTCGCTCCTCTCTGTCCCACATACGACTGCAACGAGACGTGGGGGTGGTGTTGGTACGCCACCGGCTGCTGCGCGAACGGCGGACTGAAGAAGATCTGCGACTGTTGCGCTCCCGTCGACTTCGTGCACGGCTACTGCCCGTCCGGCACCAATGTGCTCTGCATCGTGGAGAGCTGCGGCAACGACCCACGGGTGCAGACCGTCCCGACGACGCGGCTCCAGCTCGACGACCCGGTTGCGTTGAGCGCGGCGGCCAGCCGCGCCCGGCACGCCCATGCGTCCCAACCCGCTGCGGTGTTCGCGCCCGCCGATCCTCTATGGGCGGCAGTGGCGGCGCCGTACGCAGCGTCGCGCCGGCTGCCCCTGCTGCTCGTGCAGAGAGACGGGGTGGCGTCCGCGATGATCGCCGAGGTGCAGCGCCTCGGCGTGCGGCAGGCAGTGCTGTTCGGTGGCGCCTTTGCCGAGTCCGTGGCCGCGGCACTGGCGCGCTACGGAGCAGAGGCGGAGGGCGTCTTCCCCAGCCCCGACGTGGTCGAGGTGGCCGCCGACGTGGCAACGGAGCTGGCTGCGGCCGGTGCCGACCGCGCCTTCTGTGTCGAGACGCGAGGCGTGTCGCGCCTCGCCGCGCCACTTGCGGGCGCGGCGGCCGCCTCGATGGGACAGCCCTTGCTGCTGGGCGCGGCGATGGCGCGCGACCACGGTGCCGTGCTCACCTACCTCGTCGGCCCTGAGGCCGCGGCGGAAGCGGGCGGAGTGCCCGGCGGGCATCCGCTGCGGGTGGCGGCCCTCGACCAGCTCTCGACCGAGGTGGCGGAGGTAGCTGCGGTGGGGAGCGGTGACATGTCCAGCGTGGGCCTGCTGCCCGGCGGCGATCCCGCGCTGGCGGCCGGTCTCCTCAGCTTCGGCGCGCCCATCCTGCTGCACGGACCACAGGAGCTGGGGGTCGTGAGGGACTGGATGTTCCACCGACGAGCCCAGTTCCGGCGAGTCGCGGTGGCGGGTACGACCGGAGCGCTCCCGACGAGGGGCTTCTACGAAGTGCAGTCGATCGTGAACGGCTTCGAGGCTCACCTTCTGATCGGTGTCGGGGGCCAGGGCCTGCCGGTGATCGCGCAGCCGGTCGAAGAACGACCGTTGGGTCGAGCGCGCATCGCGTCCCGCGGCGGTGACGCAGACGATCCGCCCGCGTACTGGACAGGGCGCGTCTACGAGAAGGAGAGCGGTTGACGACCGCAGTGGCTCTGGTCGCCGCGTTGCTCGCGGCGGTCCGCTCACTGTGGTCGCCGTGAGGTCTCTCGGTCACTGAGACCGTCGTTCCCTCCGTGCGAGGGGCAGAGCGAATCAAAGTGGCGCTCGCGGCTGTGGCGTCCGCTGCGGGCACGGGTGCGCTGGCCGGATTCGGAGTAGGCGTGTTGTGGGCCGTACTTAGGTTGCCGTCCCTCACGCTCGCGACGGCGGCCATCGCCGTCGGTGGTGCGGTCACCCTCGACGCGGTGGGATCCCGATGGGCGCGGGCACGCGCGCCGAGTCTTGGCCGCCAGGTGCCGCAACTGTGGTCGACGGTGTTCTCCCCGTCGACGACCGCGTTCCTCTACGGCGCCCGGCTCGGCGTAGGACCATTGACGATCCTGCCCTCCTGGCTTTGGTGGGTCGCGGTCGCCGTCGGTGCCGCAGGCGGGCCGGTGACGGGCGCGGTGGCAGGTGCCGTCTTCGGGGCAACGCGGCTCGGACTCGTTGTCCTTGCCTCCGTCGTCGTGGAGGGTTCGATGGCCCGACGCATGGCACGTCTCGCCGCGGCAGGCCCCGGCGCGAACGCGGTCGTCTCAGGTGTCGCGCTGCTGGTGGTAAGCCTGGTCCTCGCGGGCAGCGCGACCGGGTTCTTCCCTGCGCACGCAACCGGTTCGGCCCGTCAGGCGGCCGCGGCCGTCAGGGAGCGCGAGGTCGGCTCGTTGGTGTCTCCCGTGCCGGGCGACGGTCGTGGCGGCAGGCCGTCTGCCCGCCTGGAGGCCATCGATGATCCCCTCGGGCGGCTCCTGGTCGGCGAGGTTCCGGGAGGTTTGGAGCTACTGCCCGATGATCGTCCGGGACTGGGATCGGTTGACCTGGCCGAAGCCGCGGCGGTCGAGGACGATCCTGAGGCCGAGCGGGCGCTGCTCGAAACCCGACGGTTCGAGCGCGGGTTTGCGCGGGCGTGGGAAGGAGCCGGCGGCATCGTGGCCTACGCCATGGTCTACCGGTTCGCCACTGCCAAGGGCGCTGGCGCGTACCTCACCGACGGCTTCATCACGCTGGAGGCACGGGGCGCGGGGATCTACGACGTGGCCGAAGTGCAGGGCGCGCGTGGCTTCAGCCAGGTCGACCGGCGCGAGTCGGGCTCGGTGGTCGCCCACGGCGTCGCGTGGGTTCGACACACTGACTTCTTCCTCCTGTTCACGAGCGGCCCGGGTTCGATGGTCACCGCGGACGACGCCACGGATCTGGCGGTTGCTCAAGCGGCCCACGTCGCCGAGACGGGTGTCGCGGGCTGAGGCGGTCAGGGCAGGGGAGCGATGTCGCGGACCGGCGCGTTCGGTGCGACACTGAGCTCTCCGAGGAACGGGGCGTCACCGAAGGCGAAGACCGAGCCACCTTCGGTCACGACCCAGTAGCCCTCTCCCGACTTCGTCGCCGCCATGCCGGCGACCGGATGCTCCAGCGACGCGGCGCCCGTCGATCCGTGGAACCCGGCGTTGCCGAAGCTGAAGATGCCGCCGTCGGATGCCACCATCCAGTAGCCGCCGCCCTTCGGCATCGCCTCCATCCCGACGATGGGTTGGTTGAGGGTGATGGCGCCGGTGGATCCGTAGAAGTTGGCGTCGCCGTAGGCGAAGATGCCGCCGTCTGATGCGACGAGCCAGTAGCCGTTGCCGGTGGGGGTGGGGGCCATGCCGACGATGGGTTGGTTGAGGGTGATGGCGCCGGTGGATCCGTAGAAGTTGGCGTCGCCGTAGGCGAAGATGCCGCCGTCTGATGCGACGAGCCAGTAGCCGTTGCCGGTGGGGGTGGGGGCCATGCCGACGATGGGTTGGTTGAGGGTGATGGCGCCGGTGGATCCGTAGAAGTTGGCGTCGCCGTAGGCGAAGATGCCTCCATCGGTCGCGACGAACCAGTAGCCCTTGCCGGTGGGAGTCGGGGCCATACCGACGACGGGCTGGTTCAGGGTCATGCCCCCGGTCGAGCCGTAGAAGGACGCGCTGCAGTAGGAGAAGATGCCCCCGTCGGCCGCGGCCAACCAGTAGCCGGCACGCGCTTTCGCGGGGCACAGGGTCTGGGTGAGGGGAGGGTTGGTCCACGAGCCGGTTCGCCGCGCGTCCTTTCTGTAGATGGGCCAGCTGCGCGGGCCGATCTTGCCCCGGGTGTCGTTGAGTTCGTAGCGGTACACGGCGCCCTTGCCGTCGCTCTGCGCGGTGACGAGGATGTCGAGCTTGCCGTCGCCGTCGAGGTCGGTGACCGCGGGCGCGGTGCCCATCATGTCGGTGCCCTGGGTGAGCTTCAGCAGGAGGGATCCGTCGCGGCCGCTGCGGACGTAGAGACCGCGTGGCGTCGGCGCCAGGATGTCCTCGCGTCCGTCGCCGTTGAGGTCGGCGGTGACGACGCCGCCGGGGGACTCGCCGCCGCCGGTGGCGACCGGGAAGCCCGGCAGTATGTCCCCGGCGCCGTTCCATGCGAAGACCCGTCCCTGCTTGGCAGGGTCGTCGCTGACCCAGCTCGCGATGGTGAGGTCGAGCGTGCCGTCACCGTTGACGTCGGCCATGGCGGGCGAGCCCATCGTGACGCCGCCCGTGTCGCGACTCCACTTGAGTCTTCCTTGGAGGTCGACGACGAAGACCTTGGTGGAGTCGGCGGGCCTCGGCTTCCCCTCACGTGGGTTCTGGTACCACCAGTACTCACCGGTGCCGAAGGCGATCTCGGGCACACCGTCTCCGTCGATGTCGCCGACGGCTGGTGACGACTTCACGATCTCGCCCACGCGGTACTCCCAGAGCGAGCGGCCGCTGCCGTCGATGGCGTGCAGGACGCCGCCGCGGCTCGTGCCGCAGTGGGCGCAGTCGCTGGCGTCGTTGCCGATCAGGATGTCGGTCTGGCCGTCTCCGTTCACGTCGGCGAGGGCCGCGGACGAGAAGGTGGTGTCACCCGTGAAGAACGGCCATCCCGCGTTCAGTTGACCGCGCTCGTTGAGCGAGAAGTCGTTCTGTCCGATGGCGCCGAAGGTGACGTCGGCAACCTGGTCGCGGTTGATGTCGCCGATGGCGGGCGCCGAGACGATCCCGAGGCTGTCGTTGTGGGGATCACCGCCCTGGAACTTCCACCGTCGCCGGCCGTCGTGATCGAAGCTGTAGAGGGCTCCCGCCGCGGGGATCGTCGCCCGACCGGAACCGACGAAGACCTCCGGCCTGCCGTCGTTGTCCGTGTCGGCGGCCGACGGTGGGCTGTCGATCGGGTACTCGACCTTCTGGGGCCAGCCGGGCATCGATGTCCCGTCGGCGCGGAAGGCGTGAAGGAGGCCGTCGTAGTCTCCGGTGACGACCTCGAGTCGGCCGTCGCCGTCGAGGTCGATCGGAAGTGGCGACGACTGGCTGATCGCGCCGACCGCACGCTTCCAGACGAGGGTTGCTCCCACGTCGGTAACGGTCTCCGTGCTAGCCGGGGCCGGTGTGAGCACCACCAGCATCGACGCCGTGAGGGCGGCCACTGTGAGTGAGGCCATGGCACGCCGCGCGCGGAGGACTCGGGACACGCCTAACTATCGGCAATCCACCATGCCCGCTTCAGTAGACGCCGCTCACCCCAGCCGCAACTTGAGGCAATAACGATCGAATTCCGTTCGTTATTGCCTCAAGTTCGGAGGGCCGGCGCGAACTTGAGGCAATAACAGTCGAATTCCGTTCGTTATTGCCTCAAGGTGGGAGGGGCGGGGGTGTGGGTGGTCTCGCGCAACGGCAGCTCGCGCATCAGCAGGGCGAAGACGAAAGCCGCCGTGACGAGGGGGAGCGAGGCGACGAAGATGGCGGATATCGCGTCGGCCATCACGGTGATCACCTCGGATCGAAGCGGCTCGGCCAGCGACTGGATCTGCCGAGGCGTGTCGGCGATGGCGGGCGCGAGGTCGGTGCCGAGCCCGGTCAGACCGGACGCAAGCCGGGCGGTAAGGAGCGCGCCTGCGCCGGCCACCGCGAACGTCCCACCCAGTGACTGAGCGAACCGCACCGTGGAGGTGGCGGTCCCGATGTCGGAGTAAGCCACCGAGTTCTGGGATGCCAGGTTGAGGATCGGGAAGACCAAGCCGAGGCCGAGCCCGATGCCGAACATGGCAACCCCGACCGCGGCCGCAGGCGTGTCCCGGTCGAGCTGTGTGAGCGCGGCGACCACGAAGACCGTGATGGCCGCGCCGAGGACCAGGTACCGCTTGTAGCGTCCCGTCGCCGTCATACGCCTTCCTGCGACCACGGAGGAGATCGTTACCCCGGCCATCGTCGGTGCAATAGCGAGACCCGAGTTGGTGGCCGAGACGCCCACCACAGCCTGAAGGAAGAGCGGCAGGAAGATCGTGGCGACGAACATCGCGGCCGATATCACGAAGCCGATCGCGGCTGCGACCGCCACCACGCGGTTCTGCAGGAGCCGGAGGGGGAGCATTGGCTCAGGCGCGCGGCGCTCCCGAAGGACGAACAAGATGGCGAGCACTATCGCCGCGCTGGCGATCCCGCCGATCTGGGCCGAGCCCCAGGCGTAACGGTCGCCACCCCAGACAGAGACGAGCATCACGCACGACACCGACGCGACGAGGAGTGCGCCGCCCAGGTAATTGATCCGTCGGTCCGCGGTTGGTAGCGGAAGTCGGAGGTTCGCGGTGACGATCACCATCGCGACGAGCCCGATCGGAAGGTTGATCCAGAAGATCCACCGCCACGAAAGATGGTCAGCGAAGAACCCTCCCAGCACGGGACCGGTGACACCCGCGAGGGCGAAGACGCCGCTGAAGTAGCCCATGTAACGCCCTCGTTGCCGCGGCGGCAGGATGTCGCCCACGATCGTGAAGGCGAGCGCCATCAAACCGCCGCCTCCCACACCTTGCACCGCGCGGGAGAGGATCAGCTGGAGCATCGACTGTGACGCCCCGCACAGCAGCGATCCTCCTACGAAGACGATGATCGCGAACTGGAAGACGACCCGGCGTCCGTAGAGGTCGCCCAGCTTGCCGTACAGCGGGGTCACCGCGGTGGTGGTGATCAGGTAGGCGGCGACGATCCAGGAGAGCTGATTCAGCTCACCCAGCTCACCCACGATGGTGGGAAGTGCCGTTGCCACGATCGTCTGGTCCATGGCGGCGAGGAAGAGTCCCGACAACAGCCCGCTGAAGATGGTGAGCACCTGGCGGTGGGGGAGCTCGGCGGGCATGGCGCTCGCTGCCATGACCCCCAACCTACGACTCGGCAACCGGCGACCGGCGCGGTTCGCCACCACCCGGAGCACAGCGGTGGGGTAGACCGGAGGCCATGAATGTTGGAGTTGTGTTTCCGCAGACCGAGATAGGCAGCGATGTGGCAGCGGTGCGTGGCTACGCCGAGCGAGTCGACGAGCTCGGCTTCAGTCACATCCTCATCTATGACCACGTGTTGGGCGCTGACCCCGACGTCCACCAGGACTGGCGGGGCCCGTACGACCTGAGGACCCCTTTCCACGAGCCGTTCGTGGTTTTCGGTTACCTGGCCGCGGTGACCTCGCTCGAGCTCGTGACGGGCATCATCATCCTCCCTCAGCGGCAGACCGCGCTCGTCGCCAAACAGGCGGCGGAGGTCGACATCCTCAGCAACGGACGGTTCCGCCTCGGGGTCGGCATTGGTTGGAACTTCGTCGAGTACGAAGCGCTCGGACAGGACTTCTCGACGCGTGGCAGGCGAGCGGAGGAGCAGGTCGGTCTGATGAGGCGGCTGTGGACCGAGACGACGGTCACCCATGACGGTCGCTTCGACACGATCACAGGCGCGGGGATCGCGCCGCTTCCAGTGCAACGGCCTATTCCCGTGTGGTTCGGCGGGTCCTCGGAGGCGGCCTACCGGCGCATGGGACGCATCGCCGACGGCTGGTTCCCTCAAGTGCCACCGGGCGAACGACTTGATGAGGCCAAGGCAATCGTCGACGAGGCTGCCACGCGGGCGGGCCGCGACCCCGGCGCGATCGGCATGGAAGGACGCGTTAACTACGGCGCGGGGATCGCCAAGCTTCTGGAACATGTCGAGCGGTGGCGGGCCGCGGGCGCAAGTCACGTGTCGGTGAACACGATGGGCGCGGGGCTGGCCTCGGTCACCGACCACCTGGACGCCCTCACCGAAGTCGCCGAACGTCTGGGCGTGAAGACCTGATTTGCGTCGATTTGTCAGCGTGCGATGGCGTAGGCGCGCAGAGTCGGTACCCTGAGTAGTTCACCGGACGCGCGCGGGAGGGTCGGTGGGACAAGAGCGGGAACAACTCGCAACATTGCTGAGATCACAGGCCGACACCCTCGAGTGTTGGGAGACGGCTGAGCTCCATCTCCTGGAGGGCGCGGTGCGCCGGCACCTGGCCGGTCTCGGCGTCGAGCCCGGTCCTGACATCGCAGTCGCCTTGATGGCTGTCGCCACGCTGCTCACGGATCGAGCGCCGGAGTGGGGTGGGCACGAACGCGATGCTCTCGCCGAGGTGGCCCTATTGGGCTTGCGGCTCCTCGAGGGAGCAGATCCTGAGGACGGCGCCCAACCCGGCGCCTGAGCGCGCGGCGTCGCCGTTCAGGCGTCGCAGTTCAGGCGTGGAAGTTCAGTGGAAGGTCGCGACGTGGAGGCCGTCGTGCTTGGCCGCTTCTTCCCACTCGTCATCGATGACGACGACATCGTGTCCCGCCCGGTCGAGCATCGACGCGGCCAACGCTGCGCGGTATCCCGAGGCGCAGTGAACCCAGATGGGCCGGCGGGGAAGGTCGTCGACACGCTGGCTGAGGTCGTGCAGGGGAATGTGCACGGCGCCTTCGATGTAGCCCTCCTCCCACTCGTCGTCGCGACGCACGTCGAGCACGACGATCGCATCGGTGCCGGCCTCGGCGAGGTCCGCGCCGTCCGCGGCGTCCGCGAGGTCGGCGAAAGTAGCCGCCTTGTAGGTGCGGATCTCACCGCCGGCACCCCACACGGTGACGCCGCCATCGGCCGCGCCTGCGGGTCGGTCGATGCCGATGCGAACCATCTGGCGCTGCGCCTCTGCCACCTCCGCGAGGCTGTCACCTACGAGGGTCACCGGGGTCCCCCACGGCAGCGTCCAGCCAAGGTAGGTGGCGAAGGAGTCACCGATCTCTAGGTTCAAGGTGCCCGCGAGGTGGCCACGAGCAAAGGCCTCCCGGGATCGCAGGTCGACGACCCACTCGCCGTCGTGGATGCGGCGGCGAACTTCGGCCGGATCCACGGCCTCAGGCCCCGACAAGTCGACCGGGCTGGGCCCATGCCTGTTGATCGGGCCCATATGTGCGTAATAGCGGGGATAGGCGGTAAAGCCGCCGAGAAGCCGTTCGACAAATGCTTCTTCGTCGTCGAGGGTCAACGCGACGTTCGAACGCCGTTCCTGGGCGATCGTGCTGGTCGCTGACCCGCTTGTCGATGTTGATGAGCAGAAGCTGCCGAACCCGTGAGTGGGGTGGAGCTCGACATCGTCGGGAAGCTCTCGGGCGAGGCGCCGCACCGAGTGGAACTGGGCGCGTGTCAGCTCATCGGTGACGGCGTCGCCCAGCAGGTCGGTTCGGCCGACTGTGCCGTAGAGCATCGACCCGCCGGTGAAGGCGGCGACGGGGCGGCCGCGGTCGACTACCACGTAGGAGAGATGGTGCGGAGTGTGTCCGGGGGTGTGAACGGCGCGGAGCGCGAGAGCTCCTACCTGGAACTCATCCCCGTCCCGGGCGCTCGTGCGCTCGTAGGCGACCTCGTCGCCGGCCGGGACCACGTTGGTGGCACCGGTCCGGCGCGCGAGCTCGAGTCCGCCTGACACGTAGTCGTTGTGAACGTGTGTCTCGAGGACGTGCGTCACGCGGAGCTGTTGGTCGGCGAGGATCCGCTCGACCCTGTCAATGTCACGTTGCGGGTCGACTACCGCGACACGGCTCCCGTCGACGAGCAGGTAGCTGCGGTCACCTAGCGCCGTCGTCTCGATCGTGATGATCACTTCTCGCCCCTTGGCTCGATGCGATCATTGTGGACGAAGCTGTGCTCGAGTCGCGTGAGGCGGCCTCCGTCTACTGCTTGACGGCTTCGGCCGATAGCTCGATTTTTTGCCCGCTTGCCTACCAGCCAGCCGCCGGTCTCCAACGCTTGGTTCCACGTGAGCCCGAAGTCTTCCCGATCGATCTCTGTGGTCGCCGAGAATCCGATCCGCTGATTGCCCCAGGGATCGTTCGCACCACCCTCGAACTCGACTGCCAGCGTGACCGATCGGCTTGTCCCGCGGATGGAGAGGTCGCCGTCGACCACCCACTCGTCGTCCTCGCGCCGGACGCCGGTCGAGCGGAACTCGATCGTCGGGTGGCTATCGACGTCGAGGAAGTCGCCGCTCCTGAGATGGCCGTCGCGGTCCTCGTTCCGGGTGTCGATGCTGGAGGCCGGGATCGTTGTGGTCACGGAGGACTCGGCGGGGTCTTCGCCGATGTGGATACTTCCCGCGAAGTCGTTGAACCGGCCTCGAACCTTCGCCAAGCCGAGGTGGCGGACCACGAACTCGACGACGGTATGGGTGGAATCGATCTCGTAGGTGCCAGCCTCAGGAACCGTAAGGTCCTGAACCGTTCGTACTGCCACTCCTTCAGCCATGCGGTTCCCCTTCCCAATGTGGTATCTGGATATTGTTGAAACTTCAACGAGCTTCACGCCGTCCAACATCGTTGAAGGCTCAACCATTCCCGGTATCGTGAAGTTGGCATGCATGACGACGGGTTCCGCTGGCTGACACCGGATGAGCAGCGCACCTGGCGGACTTTCCTCGAGACGACCCAGATGCTTCTCGACGGGACCGCCCGTCAGCTCACCCGCGACAGTGGGCTCTCCCATGCCGACTACGAGATCCTGGTTCGCCTCTCTGAAGCCGAGGACCGGTCGCTGCGAATGTGCGACCTCGCCACTACGACCTTGTTCTCGCCGAGCCGGCTCTCCCATGCGGTCGATCGCCTACAGGAGCTCGGATGGGTCACGCGGCGAACACACCCGGAAGACCGAAGGGGGACGGTCGCGACCCTCACCGATGAGGGCTTCGCGGTGCTCGAGGCCGCCGCGCCCGGGCACGTCGACTTCGTGCGCAGGGCAGTGTTCGAGGGACTCACCTCGCGCCAGGTCAACGACCTACGCCGCACCTTGTCCCGTATCCAAGCGAACCTGACTCAGTAGCTGTGCGACGAGGCGGTTTGTCGCCTCAGAGGGCCCGTTGTCGCGTCAGAGAGGTGGCAGGAGCCCGGCGCGGAAGGGTTCGGTCCCGAGCGCCAGCCGGGCCCGGATAGTGGTGTGGTGGTGGAGGTAGTCGAGGGCTCTCCGCAGATTCGAGACCCCGTTGCTGCCAGCTTGGGGAAGGACCTCCAGGGTGCTCAGCACGCCGAGGGCGGCCCCCTCGTGATCGACGAACCCGCTCCCGGAGTCGCCAGGTGTGCCAGGAGAGACGGTGTAGACGGTGTGCTTCCAACCGCCGCCGGAGGTGCCGGCTCGGTAGCCCTCCTTGGGACTGAGCGGCGACGGCCCGACGCGGAGGGGCGAATTGCCGTAGCTGTAAACCTTGTCGCCGGAGGACGAACCGGCGGCCGCCAGACCAGCGGGACCGCCCCAGAACGGAACAGTCGGATTGACCTTGTGGTGGTCGGCGGGGTGGATGCGTACCAAGGCGAAGTCGTTGTAGAGGCAGCGACTCGAGTCGGCTTCTTCTGACACCTGCATCGCGAGCCATGAGCTGTAGGCGAGCGTGCCCGGGTGGTCAGCGCCCCGGATTTCAACGGGCGTGCCGAGCGGGAGGGTGCCCGCCTGGCAGCCATTTGTGTCAAGGCGGTCGTCGAGCCCCGCGCAGTGCGCTGCCTGACCGAGGTAGACATCGGCGCCGTCCACGAACACGAAATTTGCGGTGCACTGCGAGCCACCGGTGATGGTCTGGACGCCAGGGCGGATCGCGGCGGACGACGCTGGGGCCCAGGTATGACTCGTCGTTGACGCGGTCCCGGTCGCCGGCATGGCGGTCGCGGCTGCGAGCGCGGCGACGGTGACCGCGGCGACGACCAGCCTGGAGAGCGTCATTCGGTCCTTTCGTCTTCGTCTCGACCGCCCCGCTCGTCAACGAGCGGCTCATCCGGAAGCGGCCCCATCAACAAGGTTCAACGCGAAGCGCACGCCCTCCTGTCAGTGGGCACCCGAGTCGCCGGGCGCCGCCCCGGGGTCTTGCGGCTCGGGGGGCGATCCCGGCACACTTTCTGACATCCGGACAGGAGACGTATGTCGTGGCGCGTGACGAGGCGAGCCGGGTGAGCTCCTCGGACCCTTTCGCCACGCCGCCCGAGCTTCGCGACCCCGCGCGCCGGTTCCGTGCCCGGCTGGTCGCGCCGGTGACGGTTTGGACCGCCGCTGGTGAGGATGGGCGGCGAACGGGAATTACGGTCTCGTCGGCCATGGTCGCCGAGGGCGAGCCGCCCGCAGTGGTCGGCCTCGTCGGACCGGTCACCGATTTCTGGGAGGCGGCCGGTGAGACGAAGCGCTTCATCGTCCATGCGCTCGACGAGGACCAGCGCCGGGTCGCCGATGACTTCGCTGGACGCAATCCCGGCCCGGACGCACCGTTCGGCACCATGGCGGCCGAGGAGACGGAGTGGGGACCGCGCCTCACTGACGTCGCTACCCGCGCGTACTGCCGCGTCGGTGGTTTTCTCGAGGTCGGGTATTTTTTGATGGTGCGGGGCGACGTCGACAGCTTCGACCTGCCCGCTGGACCACGTAAACCTCTCGCGCACTACCGAGGCGACTACGTGACCGTTCGCGCTCGAGAGCGTTGAAAGCCGCATGACCGATCCCGCTCCCGTTCCTGCCCGCCCGTCTCTTGGTGTGATCGACCGCCCCGTGCTGCGCGGGATGCTCCACCTCGCTGCCTTCCCGCTGTCGTTGGTTGCGGGAGTACTGCTCGTGTTGGTAGCGAACGGCACGGCGGCGCGTGTCTCGTCGGCGGTGTACGCGGCGTCGGCATCGGTGTTGTTCGGTGTTAGCGCGCTCTATCACCGGGGGCGCTGGTCGGTGCGCGCCCGGGCGGTCCTGCAGCGCATCGACCACTCGAACATCTTCGTGCTGATCGCCGGCACCTACACGCCGGTAGCTGTTCTGCTGCTCAGCGGCGCCGCTCGGATCGCCGTGTTGGTCATCGTCTGGGGCGGGGCGGTCACAGGTGTCTTGTTGCGGGTCGCGTGGCGATCCGCGCCCCGCTGGCTGTTCATACCCCTCTACATCACCCTCGGCTGGGTCGCGCTGGGAGTGCTGCCCACCCTTCTGAACCGGGGCGGGCCGACCTTGACCCTCCTGCTGGTGGCCGGGGGAGTCACCTACACGTTGGGGGCGGTGATCGTTGCCCTCAGACGCCCTGATCCAGCACCGCGGGTGTTCGGCTACCACGAGGTGTTTCATGCATTAACCCTCGGGGGCTACGGCGCGCACTATGCGGCGATTGTGCTTGCCGTGCTAGCCACCGGCACCGGCAGCTGACACACTGGGTTCTGGAGGCATAGGAGGGGGCTGGACATGGTCGATCGCGCGCCGCACGGAATGCGTCGCTTCCTGATGGAACGGGAACGTGACGTGTCGGGAGTGTCGGGCACCGGGGTCGTCCTCGAGGGGGTGCAGTTCTCGACGGGCGTCGTGGTGATCCACTGGCTCACACCGCCGCCCCGGGGGTCGATCTCGGTGTTCGACTCGCTCGGCCAGTTCCTATCGATCCACGTCGAGCCTCATCCCGACAACCACACCGTGTTGCGCTTCGACGACGGCGGTGAGGTGAGGTGCGCAGGGGAGGGTCTGATCTACAGCCTCGATGACCGTGAGGAGATCCTCACGGGTGGCCGGCAATCTCTGGGCTGATCGAGTCCTCCATACGGAACGCCGAGTCGCCGAGCTGCGATCCCACGACCGCCCAATGGACGGCACGGACTGTTGTGCCGTGATCGCTCGTTGCGAGCGTGCACTCGTCGGCAATGGTGCGCACAAGGAAGAGCCCACGCCCTTCCTCCGCCTCTGGGTCTGGCAGCTCGTCAGCGTCGACAGCGAACGGCGCGATGCCTTTGCCATCATCGGTCACCTCGATCAAGACATCGTCGCCGTCGACCCCTGCCGTGAGGGTTATGCCCCCAGGCGCACCGCTTGCGTGGCGAACCGCGTTTGAACACAGCTCGGAGGCCACGAGGAGCACGTTCTCCGCACTCTCTTCCTCGACGGGCACCATCTTCAGCCAGTCCTGAAGAAGATGACGGGCGATCGGTACCGCCGCGGGCGTCGGTGAGAAACGATGCACAAGGGGGGCGAGTGGACGCTGCCGGGCGGTTTGTAGAGGACTGCGGCGGCGCAGGACGATCGCCAGGGAGTCGTCGTGGCGGTCGGCGCCGGTGAGGGCCCGCTCGACGAGGACCCGGGCCAGCGCCCGCGCCGGGTAGGACGCCGTCTCAACCGCAAAGTGCGACAGTGCTTCGAGACCGGCGAGGATGTCCTTGGTCGCTTCGATGAGCCCATCGGTGTAGAGGATCACCGTGTCGGCTCGGTCGAGCTCGAGCTCGACGGTGGCGTGGCTCCCGGCGCCCGGCCAACCGATCGGAATGCCGGGGGCGGCGATCTCTTCGGCGGTACCCTCGGAGACGAGAAGCGCCGGGGGGTGTCCGGCTCCAGCGAGGCGAAGCTTGCCCGACTCTGGGTTGTAGCGGGCGAGGAGGACCGTCGCGACGAGGTCCGGATGCTGAGCGGTCACCAGACCGTCGGCGCGCATGACGATCTCGTCGAGCGGGCAATCCTGAACAGCTAGGAGCCGGAGGGCGTGAGTGATGATCAAGGCGTGCTTGGTTGCCTCAACGCCTTTGCCCATCACATCGACGATGGCTAGATGGAGGTCGCCGTCGGGTAGGACGAGCCAGTCGTAGAGGTCGCCGCCTGTCGGCGCGCTCGGGTCGGCGGCCACGTAGTGCACGCCCAGCTCGGTGTGGCGGATCGCCGGGGCCGGCGGTCGCACTGCTTCCTGGAGTTGGTGCACGACTTCCTTGCCGCGGGCTTCGAGCTCGGCTAGGTGGGCGAGTGCGGCGTGGTTGTCGAGCGCGACTCCGAGATGGGCGCACAGCGCCTCGACAGCGGTCACGGTGTCGGTGCCGATGGCACCGGGTTCGGGAGCCGCGGCCAACATCGCGCCATAGCAGCGTCCGCTGCCGCCGACGGCGGGCACCACAGCCAGCGACCGTGTCGCGGCGAGGGCGGGTGGACGCTCAGCAGCATCGATGTCGAGGTCGTCGGAGTGGATAACGGCTTCGCCGATCACGCCGTCGGCCAGCAGCTTGTTCGTGCGAGGATCTCCGAGCTGACTGAACCGCGATGACGTGGGGTCGTACTCGGTCCACCACGGCGACGCGTCCTGGGGCACGAAGCAGAATCCGACCGCGTGCAACCCGGTTAGCTCGGCCGCCGCCGACGTCGCCCACTCGATCAGCGCGTCGAGGTCGGGCTCTCCGTGAAGGGCGCGAGCCGCCTGGGCGAACACAAGCAGTCGGCGGCGGGTCTCACCGGCACCTCCGCCGGCCAAATCTGACATCGGAGGGTCGAGCCTACCGCCCTTTACCGTCAGGCCGAGTGGATCAGTTCTCCCTGCTGGTCATAGTGGTGCACTTCGGCGGCTCCGGCCCGGTGGAGCTTGGCCGCGGCCTTCTCAAACAGTTCGCCATCGTCGCTATGAACGGCGATTAGAACGCCGCCCTCGCGCAGCGTGTCCAGATACATCTCGTCCCACATCTTGCTGAAGGCGCCTGCGACGCCGCCGGCGGTGGCACCCGCGAACCCACCACCGAGGACCCCCGCCCATATCCCGGTCGCAAGGCCGGGGCCGATGCCTGGTATCGCGACGGCAGCCGCGCCCGCGAGGAGGCCGGCGACTCCACCGATCGCGCCCCCGGCCGCGCCACCAGCGGCCGCCCCCTTGGCGACGCTGTCGGTGACGTCTGCCGTCGCGTCGTCGCGGGGCGAGTCGGGACGGTTTTCAACCTCCGCCGCGGTCTCGGGTGTCAGGACCGATACCGCCGACATGTCCATGTGCTCGCGCAGCTCGTCGAGCACGGGCGCCGCCTCGGCGAGATCAGGGAAGGTCGCGACGAGGTTGTAGTTGGCGAACTTGAATCGTGACACGTGGTGGTCCTACCCCGATTGGGGCGAGCTGTCCCGTCAGCGGGTGCGGCGGAACCGGTAGAGGCGCAAGCTGTTCGTCACGACCGAGACGCTCGAGAACGCCATCGCAGCACCAGCGATGATCGGGTTGAGGAGGCCAGCCGCGGCAAGCGGGATGGCAGCGACGTTGTACCCGAAGGCCCAACCGAGGTTCTGGCGGATCGTGCGGAGGGTTCGGCGTGCTAGGCGCAGGCCGAGGAGGACGCCGTCTAGGTCCCCGGAGAGGAGCGTGATGTCTGACGACTCGATCGCGACGTCGGTGCCGGTGCCGATGGCGATGCCGAGGTCGGCCTGGACCAGGGCTGGTGCGTCGTTGACGCCGTCGCCCACCATCGCCACGACTGCCCCTTGTTGTTGTAGCCGGGCGACTTCGCCCACTTTGTCCTCTGGCAGCACCTCGGAGAGGACCTGGGTGATGCCCAGTTGACGGGCGATGGCGCCGGCGGTCCGTCGGTTGTCGCCCGTGATCATCACGACGTCGACGCCGATACGTCGGAGGTCAGCAACTGTGGCGGCGGCATCGGGCTTGAGGGTGTCGGCCACTGCCAGGATCCCGCGCACCGCGCCGTCCCACCCTGTGAGGATGGCGGTCTTGCCGTCGTCCTCGAGCGCGGTAAGCGCGTCCTCGATCTCGGAGGGCACGGCCAAACCGACCTCCGCCATGAGAGCTCGCTTGCCGACGACGACCTCCGTGTCGCCGACGACCCCGCGCACGCCGTGCCCGGTGACAGACGTGAAGGAGGTGACGTCTGGGATCGCCAGGCCCCGTGCCGTCGCGCCGGCCGCGATCGCTTGGGCGATCGGGTGTTCCGAGCGGGCCTCAACCGCGGCGGCGCGTTGCAGGACATCCTCGGCGTCACCGCCCGCGACGGGCACGACGTCGGTGACGGTCATTTTGCCGGCGGTGAGCGTGCCGGTCTTGTCGAAGACGACGACGTCAACGGCGCGGGAGCGCTCCAGGACGTCGCCGCCTTTGATCAGGACACCGAGGGCCGCGCCCCGTCCGGTGCCGACCATGATCGCGGTGGGCGTGGCCAGTCCGAGGGCGCATGGGCAGGCGATGATGAGGACGGCAACCGCCGCGATCAGCCCGTCGACGGACTGTCCGGCGAGCGACCACGCCGCAAAGGTCCCTATGGCGATCACGACGACGACCGGGACGAAGATGCCGGCGACCTGGTCGGCAAGCCGCTGCACCGGGGCCTTGGTTCCCTGGGCCTGCTCGACGAGGCGGACGATCTGGGCAAGCGCGGTCTGCGAACCAACCGCCTTGGCCTCGACCGTGAGCGCACCATGGGTGTTGATCGTGGCGCCGGCGACGTGGTCGCCGACCGCTTTCTCCACCGGCACCGACTCGCCGGTGAGCATCGACTCGTCGACGGCGGATGCGCCCTCGACCACCACCCCGTCCACGGGGATCTTGTCGCCCGGTCGGACGCGAACCAGATCGCCGACGCCGACACTGTCGACCGGAACGACGCGCTCCTCACCGTCGACGAGCACGCGAGCGTCCTTGGCGCCCAGCTCCAGAAGCTGCCGGATGGCATGGGACGCTCGTCGCTTCGCCCTCGCCTCGAAGTAGCGGCCGAGAAGCAGGAAGGCGATGATTACCGCGGCGGTGTCGAAGTAGTGCGGGCTGTGCGGTTCGTTGAACAGCACCTGATAGGTGGAGAACCAGAACGCCGACTGGGTGCCCAGGGCGATCAGCGTGTCCATGTTGGCGTTGAAGGAGCGCGCACGGGTTGCGGCGGACCGGAGGAACGGCAAGCCCGCCCAGAACTGCACCGGCACCGTCAGGACCAGGGAGGCATAGCGCGCCCACACGTCCTCCATGAAGAAGAGGCCCAGCGCGAGCACGGTGATGCCGAGCGGCCAGGCGACGAGCAGGCGTCGGAGCCACATCGCCTGGAGAGCGGACTCCTCCTCGCCCGGTGTCGCGGACGGCTCAGCCGGGGTCACTCCGTAGCCGATCTTGCCGATCGCCACGGCCATGTCGTCGAGGGAGATCACCGACGGGTCGAACTCGACGTGCGCCCGACCAGTCGCGAAGTTCACGCCCGCGGCAGTAACGCCCTTCTGGCGGCCGAGAACCTTCTCGACCCGGGCCGCGCAGGAGCCGCAGGTCATCCCGGATACTTCGAGTTCAGCGTCGTTCTTCTCGAGCGTGGTCATCGGCTCTCCCGGCACTCAGTGTCGCGCCCACCAATGCCGTACAACACCTCGAGGCCGTCCGTTATTGCCGCAGGTTGGGATTGGGGCTGAGGCGGCGGGCGACCCTCACCGCTTCTTCGAGGGCGCGGGCCGGGTCGGTGCCGCCCGTTGCCCGAAGCGCGACGTACAACCCCGTTAGGAAAGACGCGAGCGCGATGTGGTCGCCCCCCACCTGCTCGCCGACGAGCCGGGCCATGTCGAGCACCAGCTGCTCACCCTCGGGCCCAAGATCGATCGCAGGCGCGTCGGCAGGCACACCTTCACCAAGCACCCCCGCGAAGCGGAACAACCACTCGTCCATGCGCCGCCATTCTGGCCCACAACCGCGGGTGATACGTTGGTGCGCCACGGGCCGTTGGCGCAGCTGGTAGCGCACTTGCATGACGCGCAAG
>CAZWDB010000043.1:0-33368 GCA_964632885.1 uncultured Acidimicrobiales bacterium
CTCTTCGCGGATACGCGCCCCTCAGATCAGAGGACCACGTGAAAGATCGGGGTTAAGAACTCGCCATGCTCCGGACCTTGGGTGGCGCGACCGACTACCCGGAGGATCCAACTATGGCAACCATTAACTTGCAGACGACCTTGAAGGTCTCGCCCGACGAGCTCTGGGCCCGAGTCAGGGATGTCGGCGCGCTTTCCGACATGCTCGACGTAATCACCGACAGCTCCCTTGACGGCTACAAGCGTAGCTGCACGATGGCCGACGGCGGACAGCTGGACGAGCTCATCCTGAGCATCGACGACGAGCATCGTCGGGTGGCGTACTCGATCACCGCGAGCCCGTTCCCGATCGAGGTTCACGCTGCCTCGATGCAGGTATCCGACGCCCGCCGCGGCAAGTCGACGTTCCAATGGATCACCGACATCAAGCCTGACGAGTTGGCTGACGCGCTCACGCCGATGCTGGAAGGCGAGATTGCTCAGCTCGAGAAGCACTACGGAACCTGAACCGACCTGACTTCCTGAGGTCAGTGGCAGCGCAGCTGCAGCAAGGGGTGCTCACCCGCTGGGTGTCATCTACCGATCGCTGGCCGCCTGCCGCCGGGCGGACAAAAACTCAGCTACATGTGAAGAGGCCGTGACACTCGCTCATGACGAACGCTCCGTCCCGGGCCACGACCTCGGCCACGTCATTGCGCACGCCGACCACGACGTCTTCCCAGGCGACCCCGACACGGAGTCCGGGCTCGATCAGGTAGCGGTTGCGTTGGATCTCGTCCACAACGCACTCCGGATCGGTTACTACGAGACGCGAGTCGCTGAACTCGGTCAGCTGCACGTCGGCAAACGCCGTGCGTAGATAGTCAGCGCCGTTTTCGTTGGTGAAGCGGTTCTCACCGCCTGCGAACGGGTCGCAGCCGTTGCGGTCGATGAGCTCCTGCATCTCCCATTGGGCGCGTTCGCTGTTGGTGAGGGCGTAGAGCACGCCGTCGGGACGCAGGACGCGCCGCAGCTCGGAGGCACCAAGGGCGATGTCGGGCACGTGATACAGCATGTGCATTGCCATCGCGGCGTCGAACGTGGCATCCGGGAACGGCAGGGTCTGCAAGTCGCCGCACACTCGATGTGTCCGCCCGTCGATGTTCCCGAGCCGTTGGTGGCCAATGTCGAAGGTCACGAGCTCCCTCGCCCGTGCGACCGTGTCGGCGACGTATGCCCCGGTGCCGCAGCCGGCGTCGAGTACTCGGCCGCCGTGCAACGCTGTGAGGTGATCGTCTAGGAACTGACCGAGGTCAACCCCTGGCTGACGGAGTTGGTAGATCGACGGTCGGATCGTCGAGGCCACGCCGGCTGTCTTGTGGTACTCGCGGTCGTCGATCCCTGCCACGTCTCCATGCTCGCGCTTATTAGCCGCAAGCCAACCGGGGCGCCTGAACCCCTGGGCTAGGCGGTGTCGGCAAGGGCGAAGATTTGTGCCATCTCGTCGGCTGTGAGCTCGAAGTCGAAGACGTCGAAGTTTGACCGGCGGTGCCGCGGTGAGCTCGAGCGGGGAATGGGCGCCACGTTCGTCTGCTGGAGGAGCCACCGCAGCGCAACTTGTTGAGGTGTTTTGCCGTGGGCTTTTGCGACCGCCTCCATTGTCGGGTCGCCTGCCGCCTTTCCTCGAAGCGGGGAATAGGCCGTCAGCATGAACCCCTCGCTGGCCGCGAGCTCGCACAGCCCGCGCTGGGTTCGGCCTGGTTGGTACGGCACCTGGTTGGCGAGGATCTCGGTGACGGCCATGGCGTCGCGCATCAGGGCCGTGCGGAAGTTGCTGACACCGAGGTGACGGACCTTGCCTGCCGCCTTTTCCTTGGCCATCGCGGTGAGGGTCTCTTCGAGGGGTATGTCCTCGGATGGGCCGTGGATGAGCAGAAGGTCGATGTAATCCACGTTGAGTGCGGCCAGGCTCTGGTCGGTGGCCGGTCCGACTTTGTCGCCGGCCAGGCTCGGTCCGACGATCTTGGTGACGAGGAAGATGTCGTCGCGGGCCACGCCGCTTGTCGCTATCCCCTTCCCTACTTCGGCTTCGTTGCGGTACATCTGGGCGGTATCGATGTGGCGGTAGCCGATCTCGATGGCGTCGCGCACGCCCTCGACTGCGACCTCGCCCGTCAGTCCCGCGGTGCCGAAGCCCAGTGCCGGAATCTTGGTTCCGCGAATGTCGAGTTCCATAGCTCCCCCTTTTGTCACGTCTCGTCCGACCGTAGCTCCACAACGGGCCCAACTGCGGAGCTCGACGGAACGGACGGTCGTCCCGGCCGACACTCCGGGAACCGCGGCGAGGGACGAGCGCGGCTAGGGCGGGTTACTTCCGACCGGTCGCGATCACCATCGGCTGATCGACGAGCGTCGTGCCGTTCGTGACGTAGGGCTGCCAGGTTTCGACGACCTGCTGTTCCATCGCAGACTGGGCGGACTCCGGCGCCTGGGCGACGAAAGGGCCCATCGGCGTGAGGTTGATGTACTGCCATAGGAATTCGGCTGGCGACGGGAGCTGGAGGGCGGCCGTCGAGGTGGTGGCCGAAACGCCCTCGAGCCCGGCTTCCCTCAGTAGCGCTGCCAGCGCGTCGGGGTCGTGCATCGAGAACACAGCGCGTACGAAGCCACCAAGTTCGGGGTTGATGTGTTCGATGATCGCCTGTTCCATGAGCTCGAAGGTGCGCTGGATCGCACCGGGCGTGTTGATGACGACCCGGCCGCCTGGCGCGAGCACACGGCGCATCTCGGCCACGGCGGCTGCGCGGTCCTCGACGAACATCAAGCCCATCTGGCAGAGGACGACGTCGTAGGAGTCGTCGGGCAGCGGAAGCGACGTGGCATCCCCGACGCGCCACTCAATTGCCGGGCCCGCCGGGGACGGGACGGACTTCGCGGTCTCGATCATGTCGGGCGCCACGTCGAGGCCGGTCACCGATCCGGTCACGCCTACCTGCTCGGCGGCGAGGCGTGTGACGGCACCGGTCCCGCAGGCCACGTCGAGGACGCGCTCTCCGGGCTGAAGGTCCGCGGTTCGCAGCAGACCGGCCGACACCGGTGTGGCGATCGCCGGCACGAAGTAGCGCTGGTAGTTCTCGGCACCGGTGCCGGTGAAGTTGCGGTACGAAACGGAAGTCATCGAATCTCTCCTTGGTTCAAGCGGATGGGTGGTGTTGATGAAACCGGTAGGTCAAGGCCCGCGGGTCAGGGCCGGATCATGGGAGCTTCGGCGGCGTGCCGGGCGCGCAGCTCCTCGTCCCAAGCGCCGTTGCAGTAGGTCGTGACGGCGCAGATCTGGCCGTCGCGCACTTCGCACAGGTGGATGCGGCGGGCGAACTGGGTGCCTTCGGGGGTGTGCTGGGTCTCCACGTGCTCGGTCACGAAGCCGGTAGCCGTCGGGACAGTCCTGATGACGTCGATGTCAACCGGTCCCGCCGCGATGGAGCGCAGCTGGGCCGCGAACGCGTCGCCCGGCCCCTCGAACTGGAACCGCCACATCGGGGGCAGCAGGTCGAAGAACGTGTCCGGCGCAAACAGCTCGGCGTCAGCCTCGAAAGTCGAGAAGCAACGGTGGAAGCCGGCGCTCAGCCGGTCGGCCGTGTCCTGATCGAGTGTTGGGGTCTGTGTGGTGGGCGATTGGATCGACATTCTCGGTTCCTCCTCGGTGTGACCCGCTGGCGCGGGTGCGATGAGGTGACCGTACGGATCAGACACCCCTCCCGGCATCGCCGGGATATCCCATTTCTGATCGATCGGGCATGGGGTGAATGCCCCATCGGTGCCTGACGGCTTGCCCGCCCGCGTCAGAGGATCTGGTGTTCGTAGGCGTAGGCCGTCGCCGCAGCGCGGCTGGTCACGCCCAGCTTGGTGAAGATGTTCTCGACATGGCGACCGACGGTGTGCTGGCTGATGACGAGACTCTCGGCGATCTCCCGGTTGGTCTTGCCCGCCGCCACCTCTGCCAGCACTTCGCGCTCTCTTGCCGAGAGCATGCGACTGGCGGTGGCCGGTTGTGGGTCCGGCGGATCGGTGAGCCCAGAGGCGAGCGCGGTCAGCCGCTCGAGCTCCGGCTGCGCGCCCAGTTCCGTGAAGATCTCCTTGGCGTTGTCGAACTCCAGCGCGGCTGACGTGCGATCGCCCAGCGCGGCGCACGCCAGCCCGCGAAGGCTCGCGGCACGGCCCGCTTCGTACGGCATGTGCAGCGACTGCCAGGTGCTTGCCGCCGTCCGGAGCTCGACTAGGGCGGCGGCGGGCTCGCCTTCGGTCACCAGAGCGGCTCCGGAGGCCTGAGCTGCCATCGCGGTCAACACCTCCGAAGATGAGCCCGCCGCGATCGCGGTGAGCTCATCGGCAGCCGAGCGAGTTGCGGCGACGTCACCAGCCACGCGGAAGATTTCGGCGGCGGCTGCCAGTAGCGCCGGCCGCTCGACCGAGTTACTCGCTTCCTGAAGCGCCCATGTGATCGTGGCCGCGGCCGCCGGGACGTCGCCCCGCGCCAGCTGCAGTAGGGCTAACCCCGGCATGGGATGGTGGCCGTTGCGGCTGGCCCGTCGGTACGCGGTCTGGGCGTCGTCGAAGGAACCGACCAGCCGGTGCAGCTCTGCCTCCTGGTAATACGCGAGACCCAACGCGGGGTGAGGCGGGTCGGTGAGGGTCCGGCACGCCGCCTCGGCGGTCGTGATCGCGTCGGGCCAGTGGCCGGCAGCCTGCTGGAGCTGGGACCGGTGCACGAGACACTGTCCGCGGTATGGGACGAGATCGGGCTGCGCGTCGCACCAAGAGCTGAGGGCATCAGTCCACTCGGACGCGCGCGGCAGGTCGAAGAGTTGCATGCATTCGATGATCACCGCGCAATAGACGATGCCGGAGGTGATCGGCCCGACCTCGGCCGCGGTGACGGACACCATCACCTCGTCGAGCCGAGCCATCCCTGCCGCCCGCTCCCCCATCGCAATCAAAGCCTGGCCGTGCCCGAGTGTTCCGAATGCCCGGAGGTCAGCGTCGTCGAACCGGGCGGCGATCTCCGTTGCCTCGAGAGCTAGGTCGTGCGCCCCCACAGCGTCACCCGAATCCAAGGCGCCTAGCAGGGCGGGGATGCACAAGTAGCCGCGAGCGGCACAGTCGAGTTCCTGTTCCTCGATGAGCCGGTTGGCGCGGGCCAGCCAACCGCCCGCCTGGGACATCTGCCCGCGCATCATCAAGGAGAACGCCAGCCAGAACGCGCAACGCGCCGCTCCTTCCGCGTCGTCGTGCTCCAGCGAAACGCGATACGCCGACTCCCACGCGGCCGCGCACTGGTCGTCCTCTCCCACCAGGTACGCGGCCAGGGCGAAGCGTTCGTGATCTGCAGCGCTGAGGTCGTCGGTAGCCGCCGCACGCGAGAAGGCCTCGAACGCGTCGGCCCATGCCTGTCGAGCCAACGCATCGCGAGCCTGTGCGAGGGCCGTACCAGTCAACGGTTGGAATCGTACCGACGGCGCCGTGCTCCTCGCGGGCTGCGACGCGCCACGACGAGGACCCGAGCGTCGACACGCGGTGGAGGCGTGAAGGCCCGCCGGGGCACCGACGGCCCGAGCGAGACCTCGAACGTGTTCGACCAGCGGCGGGCGCCGGGTGCGTCGTAGGCAGCCCAACGCCTCGCTGTCTGGTCTTGGAGGATGAGCCGAGCCGAGAGAAGCCGGCTGCCTCGCTGGAGGAGGCGACCCAGCAGCGGGGCGGTGACGCCAAAGGGTGGGCTGGCGACGACGTGATAAGGGCGGCGGGGGAGGCGCAGGTCCCGCGCGTCCGCTTGCACCACCACCACGGCATCGCCGAAGCGGTTGCGGAGGTCGCGTGCCCGCCCAGGGTGGAGTTCAACCGCAACGACCCGCGCGCCCAATCGTACGAGAGGAGCCGTGATCGCGCCGGATCCCGCTCCGACGTCGACAACGAGCGCGCCCGCGTCGACGGACGCTTCAGCGACGAAGCGCTCAGACCATTCCGCAGTGAGTTGATGCCATCCCCACTGCCGCCGCCCGGCCACGGCGGCGGATCGTGACGAAGGTGATCATCCTCGGAAGTCGAGCCGCCACGTGGTGACCGCGCAAATGAATTTCGGTCAGTGTCGGGTGCAACGGCCGGTGGTGGCTACCGGCGGATGGGCGCTGTGGTGCACCTCCCTCCTAGCCTCGGGTAGGTGACTCGTGTCGCCCATCCCGCGCGCGCCCGCTTGGTCTCGTCGCTGCGTCGACGCGGCACATACCGGCGCTGGGTGCTGGTCACAGCGTTGGTGGGCATGTTCGCAACGACCTTCCCGGTGACGATCCTGACGGTGTCGCTCGCCGACATCGCGGACGACTTCGGCGCTAGCGAGACCCTCCTCACATGGGTGATCTCGGCTCCGATGCTCGCGTCGGCCGTCGCCTTGCCCGTCATGGGTCGCATGGGTGACCTCCATGGCCAACGAAAGGTCTTTCTCGCTGGCTTCGCGTCGGCGACCGCGGTGGCGTTCCTCACGGGGTTCGCATGGACTCCGCTGGTGCTCATCGGCCTGCGCACGGTTACCCAGGTGATCGGCGCCGCCACCCAGCCGACTTCGATGGCCCTGATCATGCGCGTTTTCCCGAAGGAAGAGCGGGTGCGGGCGATGGGATGGTGGTCGCTCGTCGGCGCGGGGGCTCCCGCTATAGGCCTCGCTGTCGGTGGCCCGGTCGTCGAACTCGTCGGTTGGAGGTTCGTCTTCTTCGCTCAGGCCGGCCTCGCGGTGATCCCGGTCGTCGTGGCCTGGCTCGTGCTGGAGGAGACAGAGAGGGCACACGTCGACGCCCGTTTCGATGTGCCGGGCGCGGTCACCATGGCGTTTGCGGCCGGAGGGCTCATGCTCGCACTCACCCAGAGCGCAGAGTGGGGATGGAGTCACCCTGCCGTCGTCGGCGGCCTGGTTGTCGCTCCGATCGCGGGCACGTTGTTCGTCAAGGTCGAACGGCGCACCAGCTACCCCCTGCTGCCGCTCCAGCTGCTGGGAAGGCGGAACTTCAGCGCGACCCTCATCAGCCAGTTCTTCGCGGGCTCCACCTACATGGGTGGCTTCGTGATGACACCGATTCTGATGCGACAGGTGTTTGTCTGGCCGCTGTCCACCGTCGCTCTCCTGATGTTGCTGCGTCCCCTCACTTACAGCCTGTCCTCGCCCATCGGCGGGCGCATCGGCCAGGCATGGGGTGAACGACCGACGGCAATCACCGGCACCACGATGCTGGCGCTCGCGATGGCTGTGTACGCGGCTGGCTCGTGGCTCACCGCGGTGCCGCTCGTGGCTGCGGCGCTCGTCATCCAAGGCCTGGGTAACGGGATGGCCCGACCGTCTCTCGGCGCCATACTCGCCAACTCGGTCGACGACGAGGACCTCGGGATCGCGTCCGCGAGCCAGCGGATGGTCCATCAGATCGGCAACGCCTTTGGCATCACCCTGCTCACGGCCGTCTATGGGGGAGTCGCCACCTCGGGCGCATTTGGGCGGGCCTATGCCGTGGCCTTCGGTCTCGGCATAATCGCAGTGGCGATGACCACCCGCGTCGTGGGTTCGCGTCGTCCCGACCCCGCGCTGTCGACTCAGCCTTAGCGTCCGCGAGGCGAAAACCGCGAGCGCGGGGCGCCCGCTCCGGAGAGACTGGCGGTCATGGATGGGACACAGGTGGGGCCTTTCCCCGCCACCGCGGCGGGCGGGCACCTCGAGTGGTACTTCGCGGTGCGCGAACGCGGTGTCGCGACCGCCGACGAGATCGACGCCCACTTCGCCCCCGAATACCGGTGGGCTTGGGGCTCGCCGCGGGACTCGGACGCCCTCGAGCTCTGGTTCGGACGGTGGCGCTCGATGCGTGCTTCCATCGAGACGGTCGAGGCGCTGGCAGCCGACCGGTATGTGGTGACCACCCGGCTCGAAGGTGGCGCGGTGGCTCGCGTGTGGTTCGAGATGGAAGGCAACCCGCCGCATCGGATCCTACGAACTTCCACGACCGAACATGAGCCTTCGGACGGGCCCGTCGACTTCGGCGAAGCGACCGCTGTCACGGCTTCCGATGGCTCCGACGGTGACGGCGCCGCTGCGGATTCCGACGGTGCCGGATCGGACCGTGCCCTGATCCCCGCCGTGTTCACCACCGCCGTCGGACCTTTCGGCGGTTACGTTGCCGCGCTGGCGGTCGCCGTCGCCGGCCACTACAGCGACAAGTCCACCCCTGTCAGCATGTCAGGCCACTTCCTCAACACCGGCCGGGCCGGCGCGGTACAGGTCGAGCGGACGACGCTGCGCTCGTCATCGCGCCTCGAGTCGATGACGATCACCCTCCGGCAGGGCGCCGTGCTGTTCGAGAGTCTCGTGTGGGGCGCCGAGCCGGCCAGTGGACCCGCGCACGGACTGTACGCGATGCCGTCGGTGCCATCGCCCGCGTCGGCCGTCAAGGAGTTGCCGGAAGGGCGGCCGTTCGAGTCCTTCGGCGGCACGATGGAGGCGATTCCGGTTGAGGTCGAGGGGGATGCGTCTACCGCGGCGGCATGGGTCCGGCTCCGCCCTCGCGCCCGCTTCGACGACAACTGGACCGACGCGGCCCGCCTGCTGTTGCCGATTGACTGGCTCGCGGTGAACGCGAGCGTTCGTCCCCATCATGAGCGGGACGGCTTCGTCGTTCCGTCGACCCTCGACATCTCGGTCGGATTCCACAACCGCGATCGCGACACCGAGTGGGTGCTCTGCCGCGCGGAGTCGCCCGTCGCGGGCCGGGGTCTCGCCACCTCGACCGCGTCGGTGTGGTCTGAGGACGGTCATCTTCTGGCGACCGCCGCCCTCCAGATCCTCCACCGCGGAACTTGAGGCAATAACGCTCGGATTCCGTTCGTTATTGCCTCAAGTTCGGCGGGGTGAGGTGAAGGTCGACCCGTTCGTTGTAGAACGCGACTAAACCCGCGACCTTCTGGCTCTCGGGCAACGGAGAGGGATACGACCACGCGAGACCAGGCACGAGGCGGTCGCCGACGCGCGCCGACCAGTACTCCGCCTGGCCTTTGTAGGGGCAGTGCGTGATCGTGCCGCTCGGCTCGAGCAGCTCCATGCGCACGTCGACCTTAGGGAAGTACCAGCGCACCACCAACCCGGTCTCGAACAGCGCGCGGGTATGGACGGAGTCGGCGAGGAGCACGCCGTCACGCTCGACCCGGACGTGCCGCGAACTCGCGAGGATGTCGATGCGCGTATAGGGGTTGCGGGCGTGGACGTAGACCTCCTCGTCCTCCTCGAACCAGTTGTCGATGGCGGTCCAGTCGAAGCGGACGTACTTCTCGTCGTGCCGATCGAGGGTTCGAAGCTCACCGAGGTCGGGGCGCGCCACGTCGTCCTGCGGGAACCAGTACGTGGGGTAGAAGGGCCGTTCCCAGACCAGAAGTGGCCGCGTGGTGTCAGCGGCAAGGCGCCCGTCCTTGTAGGCGCGGATCCGCTTGTCGCCCCACTCGACTTTGAACTCCGTCATGGTGGTGGCAACGCAGCGGGGTTCCGATCGATTCCCCGGCCGGACCTACTGGGCGATGTAGCCGCCGTCGGCGGTCAGCAACTGGCCGGTCACGAACGATGCGCCGTCGGTGCAGAGCCAGACGATCGCGTTGGCGATCTCCTCGGGCCGCCCCATGCGACCGATCGGATGCAGGGCCGCGATCTGGTCGTGCACGTCAGGGTGGGTGCCGGCTTCGACGCCCCGCTCCATGACCATCGGAGTCTCGATGAACCCCGGGCATACGGCGTTCACGCGGACGCCCTGGGCGGAGTACTCGAGCGCGGCGACCTTGGTGAGGCCGCCGACGCCGTGCTTGGCGGCGGTGTAGGCGGACGCGTTGGCGAAGCCGACCAGTCCGAGGATCGAGGCGACGTTCACGACCGCCCCACCTCCGGAGGACATGATCTTCGGGATCTGGTAGCGCATGCCGAGCCAGACGCCCTTGAGGTTGACCGCGATCACGCGGTCGAACACGTCTTCCGGATACTCCGCCGTCGGCGCCAGCACGCCTTCGATCCCAGCGTTGTTGACCGCGAAGTCGAGGCGTCCGTAGAACTCGAGCGCGCGATCGACGAGCGCTTCCGCGTCGGTCGCCCGCGATACGTCGGCGTAGACGAACAGCGCGTCGCCGCCTTCCTTCTTGATGATCTCGACGGTCTCCTCGCCCTCTTCGACGTTGACGTCGGACACCACGACGTGGGCGCCGTGGTCCGCGAACGCGAAGGCGGTCGCGCGCCCGATGCCCGACGCGGCGCCCGTCACGAGCGCGACCTTTCCGATGAAGTCGTTTGCCATGTTGCCTCCTGGTTCTGTCCACCTATCGTCCCTGGTGGGGAGGCTTGTCTGACAGGGCCGAACGGCCCATTCGACCGGGATAGAGGCCACTGCGGGGATCACGCTTTCTCGGGCGGTCCGTGGTGGGTAGCATCGGCCCCAGGAGGGCAGGCAGTATGTGCCGGTTCGAGCATCGACCTGACGATCGGGATAACCACCACGGCCACCACGACAACCCCGGCCCGAACGAGCCGAATGGCGCGATCCGTGCCTCCGACGCCGACCGCCAGGCAGTCATCGAGCGGCTACGCGCTCACACCGTCGAAGGTCGCCTGAGCCTCGACGAGTTCGAAGTCCGGGTCGGCGAAGTGCTCGCTGCCAAGACCCTGGCCGATCTGGCGGCCACGATGCGGGAGCTTCCCGAGGCGCAGCCGGCCCGCCCGACCGCCTCCCCACGGCCGTCCACGCCGCCCCGCCGTGGCGGCATCGGCCTGCCCACCCCCGCGCTTGTCATCTTGCTCGTCATCGCCGGATCGGTCTTGATGCGGCACTTCGCGTTCTGGTTGATCCCGATCGGCTTCTGCCTGTTCGGGCCCATGGGCCGCGGACTGGCGAACCCCCGAACTTGAGGCAATAACGATCGGAATCCGATCGTTATTGCCTCAAGTTCGGCGGGAGGTGGGGGTATCGGAGGTGGCGGCGGCGTGGGCTGCCCAGTCGTCTAGGAACCAGCTGCTCGACCAGCGCTTGTCGTCTCCCACGCCGGAAACGACCTCGATGCCGAGCTCCTGGCATACGTCCCACTCGGGGATCGACGTGTTGTCGACGCGGTCGCCACCCTTGGCGAAGACGTGGGGCCGGAGACGCCGGAGTGCTTCCCGCACGGTTTGATCGCCCTCGATCTCGAATGGGACGACGTAGTCGACACCTCTGATGGCCGACACGATCAGGCACCGGGTCTCCATGTCCTGGAACGGCTTGCCCTTCTTCGCAGCCAGGAAGGAGTCGCCGTTCACGATCGCCACGACCACGTCGCCGTACTGGCGGCACTCCTGTAGCGAGCTGATGTGGCCGGGATGGATCGGATCGAAGCCGCCGCTCGTCGCGACGATGCGGCCGGCGGGACGATCGGCGTCGAACTCTTCGAAGGAAACGATGCGGGCACCGAGGCTGCGCATCGCATCAGGATGCACCAGGTACCCCTCGACCGGCGAACTTGCACGGTCCGCGCAGCGCCTCGCTGAACTTCTTGTCCGCGAGCGCGGTTGATTTCGGGTCGATCGGCGCACCAACGGACGGCAACCGACTGGGGAGAAGCCACATGCGTCGTACCCACCGGCCGCTTGCGGCTGTCATCGCCGTTCTCGTCGTCGCAGCAGGACTGGCCGCGGCGGGTCACCGCCGAGACGCCCGCGAGCCCGCGCCCGCGAGTGCCTCGAGTCCGGCCGGTGGGTACGGCTTCGATGCCCTTCCGTCCTCGGTCACCGCCCCGGAAACGGGTAGTCCTCGTCCTCCCCGGCCCGCGCCGGTGGTCGCACCGGATTCGTCCGACGAGGTGGCCCTCGAGTCGTTCTCGGGATGCGACGCGTTGCTTGACCACGTGCGGACCGAGGGCCTTGCCCGGGTGACGCCCTACGGTCTGCCGCACCCGGGTGGGTTCCATGGCGACGTTGCGGTCGATCGTCAGACCGCGCCGGCGCAAGCGGCAACCTCGGACGGGGCTGGGGCGGCCGGGCAAGGCGGGGCGTACACGACAACCAACGTGCAGGAGCAGGGCGTCGACGAACCCGACATCGTCAAGAACGACGGCGCACGCGTGTTCACTGTCTTCGATACGACCCTGCGCGCCCATGCGCTCACCGACGACGGTATGACGCTCACCGACGAGGTGAACGTTCCCGCCGGCTCGAGTGTGCAGCTCCTCCTCGTCGGCGACCGCGTGGTCGTGCTCACAGATCAACGGAGCGCCACCAGGGTCCAGCTCTACGACGCCACCGACCCCGACGAGCTCGTGCTCGTGAACGACCTTGAAGTCGAGGGGTCGTATGTGTCATCTCGTGCTGCCGCCGGCGTGGTGCGCATCGTGACGACAGCGGACCCGAGCCTGCCGTTCGTGCGTCCCGGCAACAGCAGCGAGCAGGCGAAGGCGGAAGCGCTGAGCTCGAACCGCCGGATCCTCGAATCCGCAACCGTCGACGACTGGCTTCCGCAGATCCGGGAGGTGCCGACCGGGCAGGTGTCGCCCGCGGTGCCGTGCACGCGCGCCCACGCGACCGCGTCCTTCTCGGGCTTCAACACCACGTCGGTGCTGACGCTCGACCCGTCGAACGGAACCTTCGGTGAGGCGGCATCGGTCCTCTCCGACGCCCATGAGGTGTATGCCAGCCCTCACAACCTGTACGTCGCGACCTCGGCGTGGCCCGCGGGCCCGGACGAAGATCGTGCGCCGCCCCAGACAACGCAGATCCATCAGTTCGACATCAGCGACCCCCAGAGGGCGGTCTACACCGCGTCGGGTGTTGTCGCCGGCCACCTCATCCGACCCTTCCTGTGGGGCGGTGGCTCCGGGCTCGCCCAGTGGGCGCTCTCGGAGCATGACGGCCACCTACGGGTCGCAAATACTGTGGGCGACCCGAACGGCACGCGCGGATCGGTGAGCAGCGTCACGGTCCTGCGCCGCCAAGGGGATCTTCTGGTGCCGGTTGGAGCAGTCAGCGGTCTCGGTGTCGGTGAGCGCGTCTACGCGGTGCGGTTCATGGGCGATCGTGGCTACGTCGTCACCTACCGTCAGGTCGATCCGCTCTACGTTCTCGACGTCGCTGATCCGGAGGCCCCGCGCCTGCTCGGAGAACTCAAGGTGCCTGGCTTTTCCGCCTACCTGCACCCGGTGGGCGATGGCCTCCTGCTCGGCATCGGTCAGGAGGATGCCAACGAGGACGGCATGGTCGAAGGGCTTCAGGCCTCGCTCTTCGATGTGAGCGACCCAGCCGATCCCAAGCAGCTCGACCGCATCCAACTCGGCGACCGCGGCATGGGCTCCCTCGTAGAGTCGGACCACCGCGCCTTCACCTGGTGGGCCGAACCCGGGCGTGCGGTCCTTCCCGTCACGCAGTGGCATCGGGACGGCTTCGTGGGCGCGATCGGTCTCGGCGTTCACGACGGGGGTCTCGAAGACGTAGGACGGGTTGCGCATCTGCCGGAGGACGACAGCGAGTGCCGGTACGTCGTCGAACGGTCGCGGGTGATGAACGACACCGTGTACACATTCTCGGCCGGCGGTGTCTGGAGCAACGCCGTCGTCGACTTCTCACCGGGTCCGACGCTCCGTTACCCCGGAGCCAGTGGCTCGTGCCATCACCCCTACGAACCCGCTGAACCTCCGCCGTCGTCGACGACGACAACGACAACGACAACGACAACCACGCCGGGTCCGATCCCGCTCCCTTGAACCGTAAGTCGTGGCGCCATGCCGCCCCTAACACCAGCCGCCCCTAACGCCAGCCGCCCCTAACACCGCGCATGGCGCCACCCTGGGTTCGGGTAGCCCACGCGAATGAGCGGAACCGAGCCAGTTACCACGCCCACCGCCAGCGCTGATCAGCGACGACGTCGCATCCTCATCGCGGTTGTTGCCACGGTTGCGGCGGTGCTCGCTGCCCTTGTGGGTGTGATCCTGGTCGCCGGGGACGGCGACGACGAGCTCGCCACCGATGACACGACGACCACCTCCGACGCGACGGTGACAACAGAGGGGCGCACCACGACCTCGGCTCGGCCCGGTGGAGGGGCTGGCGGGGAGCCCGATGGGATCGTCGCGGCAGTCGACTCCGGCGGCCGGCTTGTCGTGCTCGACGCCGAGAGTGGACGGGTCGCGCGCGTCCTAGCTGAAGGCATCCGCGTCGACGACCCCGCGAAGAACGCGGTTGCGGTGACACCCGATCAGTCGACGGCCTTCTTCGTCGATCCCGGTGTCGTCGGCGAGGCCGCATCCGACGCCGAAATCAGGAGAGTCCCGACTACCGGCAGTGCCGCGTCCGAGGTCGTCGCGAACGGGTTCGCTCCCGCGGTGAGCCCCGACGGTGAGCAACTCGCCTACGTGAGAACGTCGGCGACTCCGGGCGACATACTCCCCGAGCCGGTCATCGTCATCCGCGACCTCGACACGGGCGCGGAGCGCACGCTGGCCCGGGAAGAGGAGCAGAGCTTCGCCTTCATCGCCGACCTGGCTTGGTCGGCCGATGGCGAGTGGCTCGCGTTCGTCGCCGGCGAGGTGCAGACGAGTGTGTGGGTCGTTGAGCCTGACGCCCCTGACCTCGACACCGCCCGTGCCCTCGGACCGCGCCAAGCCGGTCGCGAGGACGGCACGACGTGGCGAGCGGTGACGGCTTACGACGAAGGACTGGCAGTCGCGGAGGCGTGCTGCGACGAGCGTGGCTCCGAACGCGCCCTCGTAGTGCTGGTCAGCATCGAGCCGGCGGAGGTTGAGGGAGGGCTGTTGCCGAACGAACGGGTTGACGTGTTCCGGCTCGACACTCGATCGGATGCGGACCACCTGCTCTACATCGAGGACGGCGGGCCGCGCGGCGGACGGCTCATGCGATGGTCCGCGGGCGAGGACCCCGTCGAGTTGAGCGACGGCATCGTGGTCGCCGCCTGGTAACGCTAGCGGCTAGAACGGCCGAGTGATGCGGCGGATCGTGGCGCTCTTCGGTGTTGCCGTGGTACTCGCGATGGGGACCGCGTGCCGGCAGTCCGACGACGCTGCACCACCGCCCACGACGACCGCGCCCACGACCACCAGCCCCACGACCACCAGCCCAGCCACGACGACGGGCTCGGATCCCCCTCTGGAGATTGTGCTTCGTCTTGACCGCCGCGTCGCCGATGCCGCCACCGCGGACTTCGAGGACACCGTCGCCGCCACCCTCACCGACGCCCGTGGGTGGGAGCAGGCTGGCTTCGCGTTCCGCTTCGCGGCCGACGCCCCTCTCACCGTGGTGCTCGCCGAAGGCGGCGAGGTGGACGAGCTCTGTCACCCGTACGACGTCGGGGGCCGGTTCAGCTGCCAGAACGGGCCGATCGTCGCGCTCAACGCCGATCGCTGGCGGGAGGCTACGGCCCAGTGGACGGGCGACCTCGAGACGTACCGGCAGATGCTCGTGAACCACGAGGTGGGCCACCTGCTCGGCCAGCACCACCCGGATGCACAGTGCCCGGAGCGGGGGCGGCCGGCGCCGGTGATGGCCCAGCAGAGCACCGCGCTCGACGGCTGCCTTCCCAATCCGTGGCCGCTCGACTGGGAGGTGCACTGCGCGTCACTGAGGCTCGAGCCGATCGCGCCCGGTTACGAGTCCGACCCCGAACCACTGTGCGGTCCCACCGGCCCCCGAACTTGAGGCAATAACGAACGGAATCCGTTCGTTATTGCCTCAAGTTCGGCGGAGGAAGTCGAGAAGGAGGGCGTTGACGTCGTCGGCACGCTCCTGCTGGATCCAGTGGCCGCAACCCGGAAGGACGTGGGATCCGACGAGCGCGGGCAGGTTGACGTCGAACCGGGCGATGGCGCCGCCGCCCCAACGGGTCGGACCGTCGCGCTCGCCGCCAATGAAGAGCGCGGGCACCGTGACCGGTTGGTGCGTGAAGGCGGTGAGGTCGTCCCAGTCGCGGTCGACGTTGCGGTACCGGTTGAGGGGGCCGCGGAAGCCGGAGCGCTCGAACTCGCCGACATAGAAGTCGAGGTCGTTCGGGCCCAACCAGCTCGGCAACTCCTCCGGGATCGTGAAGCGGTCACGGAGCCGGCCGCCGGGCTTCACGGTCGTGATGGCGGTGCCCGAAGGCGCGTCGCCTGACGCGCTGAAGTAGAAGCCGAGCAACCACCCGCGCACGTCGGCCTCGATCTCAGCTTCGGCCCTGCCCGGTTCCTGGAAGTAGGAGATGTAGAACTCCTCGTCGCCGCCGAGCAGCCGGAAGCTTTCAGTGGGGCGGGTCTGGCTTCGAGGCGAGTACGGGACGCTGAGCAGGACAAGTCCCTTGAAGACGTCGGGGCGGAGCAGAGCTGAGTTCGAGGCGATCGGAGCCCCCCAGTCGTGACCGACGATCACGGCCTGCTCCTCTCCCAAGGCAGCCACTACACCCACGTTGTCGGCCACGTGTTTGAGCATTCGATATTCCTCGACCGGCCAGGGCTTCGACGAACGGCCATAGCCGCGCACGTCGATGGCGACGGCGCGGTACCCGGCCGCGGCGACCGCGGGTAGCTGGTGCCGCCACGAGTACCACGACTCGGGGAAGCCGTGGACGAAGAGCACCATGGGGCCCTCACCCTGCTCGACGAGGTGTATCCGCGTGCCACCGGCGTCAATGGTGCGGTGCACGAGCTCCGTCCGGTCGGCCATCCGCGCAGTCTCGCAAAACCCCGCCGAACTTGAGGCAATAACGTACGGAATCCGTACGTTATTGCCTCAAGTTCGAAGGCAAGGGGGAATCGTGGTCGCACCGCTCGAAGGCATCACCGTTCTGGAGCTCGCCAACTGGGTCGCGGGGCCGAGTTGTGCGGCCCTGATGGCCGACATGGGCGCCGATGTCGTGAAGGTCGAACCTCTCACCGGCGACGGTATGCGGGGGAAGCTCCGTCAGCCGTCTCTGCCGGACGGGGCCGCCCGGACCGATTTCCCATTTCACCTCGACAACCGGGGCAAGCGTTCGATCGCGGTCGACCTGACCGACGAGCGGGGAGGCGAGGTCGTGCGCGAGCTGGCGTCCTCGGCCGATGTGTTCGTGACCAACCTGTTGCCGGGCCGCCTCGAGCGTTACCACCTCACTCCCGAAGAGCTCCACAGTCTGAATCCCGGCCTCGTGTACGGCATCGTGAGTGGCTACGGCACCGATGGGCCCGATGCCGACCGCATCGCCTTCGACCTCACCGCCTTCTTCGGACGGGGCGGGATCATGAGCTTGATCGGCGAGCCCGACGAGCCGCCGCCCGCGTTCCGCGCCGGCCAAGGCGACCACGTGACCGCGCTCTGTCTGCTCACCGCCATCCTCGCCGCCCTCCGTGTCCGGGACGCGACCGGCGCCGGCCAGGTCGTGAAGACCGCGCTCATGCAGGCGGGCGCCTGGACCATCGGCTGCGACATGGCAGCCGCCCTCGTCGACCAGAGGCAGCCGACCAAGCGAGGCCGTGATCAGTCCATTAGTCCGATGAACACCCGCTATCAGTGTGCCGACGGCGTGTGGATCAACCTCTCGGCCCATAACCAGGGCGCGTGGCCGCGCTTCTGCGAGGCGCTGGGCCGCCCCGATCTCGGCACCGACGAACGGTATGACACCCCTGCGAAGCGCTTCCAGGCCGGGTCTGAGCTAGTGGGGGCCATCGACGAGGTGTTCCGCTCGCAGCCATTTGAATACTGGGCGCCGCGTCTCGACGAGGCTGGGATCCTGTGGGGCCGGGTGGCGGAGTTGCCGGACGTTATTGCCGATCCCCAGGCACGCGCGCTCGGGATGTTCACCGAGATCGATCATCCCGACGTGGGTCGGTTCGAGACGCTGGCCGCGCCCTTCGACATGGGTGGCGCCGACGTTGCCGTCCGTGGTCCCGCGCCCGAGTGCGGCGAGCACACGCGCGAGGTGCTCGCCCAATTCGGGATCGCCGACGATCGTGTCGCCGAGCTGGCCAAGGCCGGCGTCCTCGGCGGCCAAACTTGAGGCAATAACGAACGGAATCCGTTCGTTATTGCCTCAAGTTCGTCAGGGTTCGGCGACGACGGCCGCCTCGAGGAGGCCGTCGATCTCGGCGGAGGAGTAGCCCGCGTCGCTGAGCACCTCGCGGGTGTGCTCGCCCAGTCCCGGCGACAGGAAGACCCCGGCGCGGGGTGTGCGGCCGAAGCGCGCGAACCGCCCCGCGGTGAAGGTGCGCTTGCCCTCGTCGCCCTTCACCTCGTGGAGGACCTCGCCGGCGAGCATGGAATCGTCGGTCGCGAGCTCGGGCGGCACGCGCGCCGGCGCGGCCGCGATGCCGGACTCGCTCAGCACCCGCACGGCTTCGTCCCGTGTCAGCGCGCTCACATCCGGTACCGCGGCATCCTCGGTCTGGATCCGTACGAATCCGTCGGCGACTTGGCGGTAGCGGTCGCCGGGGGTGGGACCTGGGAAGTCGCGTCCACCTCGAATGGCGGCCGGCCGGCCGTCGTAACGCACCAGCTCTCCGGCCTGCATCACGCATGACGTGCCGGCGAGCGAAGTCCAGATCCGCTGGCCCTCGCCGCTCCCGCTGCGCTCATACAGCGCGGCTGCTGCCGCGAAGGCCGATAGGGCGGCAGTTCCGACGTCGTCGACGGGCATGGTGAAGAAGACCGGTTCGTCGTCGCCCCCCTGGGCGGCCATCATCCCGCTCATGGCCTGCAACACCGGATCGAAGCCGGGCTTCTCGCCCAGTGGCCCGCCCTCGCCGAAGCCGGTGATCGACAGTGTGATGATGCGGGGGTTCACGGCGCGGAGGTCGTCGTAGGCGATGCCGAGACGCTCGAGCACGCCCGGCCGGTAGTTGTCGACCACCACGTCGGCCGTTTCGACGAGCCGCATGAAGACGGCCTTGCCCTTCTCGGACCGCAGGTCGATGGCGAGGCCGCGCTGGCCCTTGTTGTAGCTGCTGCTGTTCGGGCCGCGGAAGCTCTCCCCTCCGAGGGGTTCCACCTTGATGACGTCAGCGCCGAGTTCACCGAGGAGCGACGCCCCGTACGGTCCGGCGATCACGGCACCGAGGTCGAGCACCGTCACTCCGTCGAGCGGTCCGTTCCGTCGCACCGCAGACTCTGGAGTGGTGCGCCCCCCCCCGGCCGGGGCGGTCCACCCCCCCCACGCACTCCCCCCCGGGGGGGGGGGGGGGCGGCCCCGTCCCCGGGGGGGCGGGCGACCCCGCACCCGCGGGCGCGGGGCCGGGCCCGCGCCACCACAGTGGGGGGGGTGGACCCCCCCCGCGGGCGGGGGGCCCACCACTCCAGAGTCGAAGTCCCCAAGGTGGGCGCGGGGTCGCGGACTGATCCAGGGGTGCGGGTCAGAACGATCGAGACGCCCGGCATCGTCACCGTGCCGCGCTCCGGGTCGTCGACCTCGACCCGCATGCCGATCGCCTCGATCTGGGCGTGGTCGAGCCAGTCGTCTCGTTCGAGGATCGGGCCGGCCGGGATCCCGATGCCGTCGAAGAGCTCGAGCCACTCGTGCCGCGTCTTGGTGCGGAACACCGAGGCCATGCGCTCGATCACCCACGGGATGTTGTCCGGCTTCAGCAGTCCGCCGGGCCGTCCACCGACGCGCTCGTCGTCGATCATGTCGGACACGCCCAACGCGTCGAAGGCGGGGAGATAGAAGTTGGGGGTGAGGGCGGCGAGAAAGAGCCACTCGCCATCGGCGCACTGATAGGTGCGGTAGAAGGGGACGCTGCCCCCTCCGCCACCCGCACCCCGCCGGGCAGGCGTGGTCTGATCGGGATCGAAGGCGAACATCCCGGGGGATGTGACCATCACGCCGTGGACGCCTCCCACCGTCACCATCTGGCCGGAACCGGAGGTCGCTCGCTCGACCAGCGCCGCCGTTGCGCACGCCGCGCCCCAGATCCCCTGTGCGTAGAGAACGTGCGGGTAGACGGAGTCGACGGGGACGTCGTCGAAGGAGGCCTGCCGCCGGGCCAGCCCCGTGAGCGCCCCGAGCAACGCGGCCGACTCATGTTCCCCTGACCAGGGCGCATCGTCGAGGTACGGCGGCAGGTCGAGGTGCACCGTGTGGGTCGGGACCGACGGAGGATGGTCCCGACCAGAGGTGATCACCACGTCGGCGCCGGTCAGAAGCGCGGCGAGGCGGGGGTCTTCCCAGTCCTCAGCGACCATCGAGCGCTTGTTGCGGTTCCACATGGCGAATCCGGCCATCTCGCGGGCGGGGTCGCCTCCGGGCGGCTCGATCTTTATGACGTCGGCGCCGTGGTCTCCGAGCAGCATCCCCGCCATCGGGCCTGCGATACCCGTGCTCCGGTCGAGAACCCGTATCCCCGCGAGTGCCCACGTCATGCCCCTGCCCCCATCCATTGCTGTGCCCCCATCATGGCTGTGACCCCGTTGTAGGAGTGATCCTACGGGTAGAGTGTCGAACGACCTCAGTTCCGGGAGCCAAGGGGGGCCACGGATGAAGCGATTCCTGCCGGTTACCGAGTTGGCGCGTGACAACCGGTTCAGCTGGATCCACGAGTCGGAGCGTGCAAACGACCCGAGGCAGGGTCAGCAGAGCAACGGGAACTATCAGCGCACCGGCCGCATGTCACCCGCCGAGGAGGACGCACCCGACCGCGCCCGCTCGCTCATGCACGGCATCTTTATGGGCGAGGTACAAGCCCTCGAAGGCGCGGGCCGCACGTGCTGGGACTTCGACACCGGCGACGCCGACGACCAGGCGCCGTTCGCGCTGAAGCTCGACATGGCCCGCCAGTGCTGGGACGAGTCGCGCCACGTCGAGATCAGCATCAAGCTCGCCGGTTGGATGGGCACCGAACCGGGCGAGTTCGGCGAGGGCCGGGGCCTGTACCAGGCGGCGTGCAACCCTGATCCCGCCCTTCGGCTCACTGCCGTCAACCGGGGCATCGAGGGCCTCGCGATCGACGTGTTCACCAACATGAAGAAGTTTGGTGAGGAGTGCGACGATCCGTTCATGCAGTTCTGCGAGGACTGGATGCTGGCCGACGAGGTCACCCACGTGAAGATGGGCTCCGACTGGCTGCGCCGACTCACCGAGAACGATCCGGAACGGCTCAAGCGCGCGCTCGAGTTCCAGCGGATCGTAGACAAGATCTTCAGCGGAGCCGGCCGTGGCGAGCACGCCGAGGCCGCCCGGGAGTTCCGCAAGATGGCCGGATTCACCGACGAGGACATCGACGAGGCCCACAAGCCGATCGAGGGCGACGAGAAGGAAGCCCGTCGCCAACTCGTCGTCGGCTCCCGCGGCCCCTCCTGAACACGAACTTGAGGCAATAACGATCGGATTCCGATCGTTATTGCCTCAAGTTCGGATGGATCGGGGGCCGGGCTACTGGACCTTGCGGTCCCGGCCCTCCCAATACGGCTCGCGGAGGTCCTTCTTGAGGACCTTGAGCGCGCCCGAGAGCGGGAGGGGCTCGGTGCGGAACTCGATCGACTTCGGCACCTTGTAACCGGCGATCCACTCCCGCGTGTGCGCGATGAGGTCCTCTTCGGCGATCGAGGCGCCCTCCTGCGGCACCACAATGGCGTGCACCGCCTCACCCCACTGGTCGCTTGGGACGCCGATCACGGCCACCTGGCCGACGTCGGGATGCTTGGCGATCGCGTTCTCGACCTCTACCGAGTACACGTTCTCACCGCCGGTGACGATCATGTCCTTCACCCGGTCGACCAGGAACAGGTAGCCCTTGTCGTCGAGGTAGCCCATGTCGCCGGTGTGGTACCAACCGCCGCGGAACGCTTCCTTGGTCTCGTCCGGCCGCTTCCAATACTCGATCATGAAGTTGCCGGCGCGGGCGCACACCTCTCCCGTCTCGCCCGAGGGGAGCTCGTTTCCTTCGTCGTCCTGAATCGAGAGCACCACGCCTGCGACCGGCCGGCCGGCCGACTTGAGGACCTCGCCGCCCATACGGTGCTCGGCGGCGTGCAAGAACGTGAGCACCGACGACGACTCCGTCATGCCATAGCCCTGGCTGATCTCGAGGTCGGGGAACATCTTGAGGAGCTGTTCGAGCATCGCGGTGGGCATCGGAGATGCTCCGTAGGTGAGCTTGTGCAACGAGGCGATTCGTTCCGGCTTGAAGTCCGGATGGTTGAGCATCATGCCGATCATCGTGGGCACCATCACGGTCCAGTTGACCTTGCGCGTCTCGATGAGCTCCACGACCTTGGCTGGATCGAAGAGGGGAACGAACACCGAAGTGGCCCCGAAGGCGGGGAGCGCGAGCAGCGATGCCATCGACGCCGCGTGGAACAGCGGTGTCTGGTGGAGATAGATCGTGTCCTCGGCATATCCCACTGCTATGCCCACGTGGTAGAGGTTGAGCATCTCGGCCCGCTGGTCGAGCAGCACTCCCTTGGGAAGGCCGGTAGTGCCGCCGGTGTACATGAGGACGACGGGGGTGTCCTCCTCCGGCTCGGGCGGGACAGTGGGATCCCCAGCCGCGATCAGGTCGTCGTAGGTGATGTCGTGCGGCGAGTCGAGGTCGGGGCCGATGAGCACGATCTTCTCGATCCCAGCCGCCTCCTTTATGGCGGCGATGTTGTTGGCGAACATGAAGTCGACGAAGCACACCTTGGTGCCAGAGTCCTTGATGATGAACTCGAGCTCCTTCGGGGCGAGTCGCAGGTTGAGGGGATTGATGATGCCGGCGCCCAGGTAGGCAGCGTGATAGAGCTCGATGTATTCGTGGCTGTTAGTCGCCATGATCGCAACGCGGTCGTCGGGCTTGACTCCGAGTTCGGACTTCAGCGCGGACGCGAGCCGGAGCGTGCGTTCGACGTGCTGGCCGAGCGTGCCTTCGTAGCCCTCGTCGACAAATGTCTTCTTGTCACCGAAACGCTCGGCCGCAGGCAGCAGCAGGCGGTGGTAGATGAGTTCCTTCACAGTGCCTCCCTAATGGATCGGCTGGTTCCATTCAAGCCGACCGACCGTGCCAGCGCGGCCAGCCGGTCGTCATAGCGCGGTGCCACCTCGCTCCACCCGTATCTCCGCATGGCGGGACGAGTGGCGGACACGACGGCAGCGCGGTGGTCGGGATCGGTGAGCGACCGTCGGAGCCGGTCGTACAAGCCGGCGTCGTCGTGGTAGAGGCAGGCGGCGTGCTCGGTCGGGATGAGCTCGGGGTAGCTGAGAGTGTCCGGGGCCACCGGGAAGGCGCCGGCGGCGATCGCTTCGGCCATCGCGACGCCGAAGAACTCATGGCGGGCCGTGCTCACCACTACGTCCGCCGTGAGCAGGAGCTCGACGTACGAGGAGCGCTCGAGCCAGCCAGTGTGGACAACCCGTTCGGCGAGGCGCCGCACTCCTTGGTCGAACTCGACCGGGTGGTTCCGAAAGTTCTCGCCTGCCAAGGCCACACGGAACTGGACGGCGTCGTCGGCGAGGTGGTACATCGCGGAAAAGAACCGGCCAGGGTCCTTGTCGTACTCCCAGCGTTGATTCCACAACACGAGCGGAGGCCCTGCATTCGGCGTGCGACGAGCCGAGTCGATCAGCGCGTCGTCGATTCCCACCGGCAGGACCTCACTGCGCGCCGCCACCTCATCGATGTCGCGCGTATGGGTGTGGTCGGGAAAGCCGCGCAACAGACGCGGCAGCGCGGTGAGGAACGCATCGCGGTGGTACTCCGAGTTGAAGAGCACGAGGTCGGCGGCTGCCGCGCTTAGCCAGTTCACCATGCCGTAGGTGAGGTCGGGCTTCTCGCCCTCCGGCCATGGGTAGGTGAGCTGATTCTCGTGGAAGTAGACCGCGACCGCCGCGTTGCCGATCGCCCGGCGAGCCATCCCCACCAGCGCGGGGACGTGGACCATGTCGCTGACCAGCACGATATCGGGGATGCCGCGCTTCTCGACGTCGGCCGCGACGCGCCGGGCGAGGGTGAGGGCGGCACCCTGCATCCGCCACTTCCAGAAGCTCGCGGGGTGCGTGACGACGCTGACGTCGTGGCCGCTCGCCGACGCGTACCCCTCCGCCCAGGCCCGGTGCGACCCGCCGAAGTACGGCTCGCACACCAGCACGCGCACACCCGCCAGCCTAACTTGAGGCAATAGCGCGCGGATTCCGTGCGTTATTGCTCAAGTCAGGCGGTAGAAAGGGCTGCGGTGACGGACACCATCGGCCTCGACAGCGACCAGTGGTTCGCGGTGCTGCGCATCGCGCTCGGTGCGTGGTGGTTCAAGAGCTTCTGGCATAAGGACAAGCGTGCGTGGCTCGAGCGTCACGCCGGCATCAAGTGGGCCGGATCGGTGGCGGAGAAGCACAAGTGGGCCCCCGTGGGCCGGTCCTTCGACCGGCTGGTGCGCCCCCACCCTCGCCTGTTCACCTATGTCGTGTTGGGGGCCGAGCTTGCCCTTGGGCTGGGGCTGGTCGCCGGGCTGCTCACGCCGGTCGCGCTCGTTGCCAGCATCGCCCTCAACCTGGTCTACCTGGTGCTCATGATCGACGATGTGGCCGAACAGGGCCAGAACCTGATGATGGTCGCGGCCGGCGTGGTTGCCCTCGGAGGCCAGTCCTGGCAGACGTGGTCACTCGACGCGCTCCTCTCCCTCTTCTGAACCGGAAGGAACGCCGGCGTTAGAGGAACCTGCGGGGGTGACGGCCGTCTACGTAGCCGAGGAAGGGCGGATAGATGTTGTAGCCGAGCAACTCCTGGAGCCGTTCGGGCAGGCCGCGCGCGACGTCGGGCGGCACGGCAATCACGTGGTTCTCCTGAGCGCGGAGCCATGACACGACGAATTCGAGGATCACACCGAGACGCGGTTGATCGGTCTGGTTGGCACCCCCGCCGTGCACGAGATTGCCGACGTAGAACATGACGGAGCCGGCTGGCATCTCCGCGACCTGCACCTCCTCGGGCTTTGCCGTGCGGCCCGGTTCCCAACGGTGGCTGCCGGGCACGAATCGCGTTGCGCCGTTGGCCTCGGTGAAGTCGTCGAGGGGCCACATCGTGTTGACAACCACATCGGGATGAGGCCGGGTGAGCGGGTACACACCGTCGTCGCGGTGCAGGTTCTGGGCGACCTCGCCCGGTCCGATCTCGATCCCGACGGGCGCGCTGAACTGGTACTGGCCGAGCACACCGTCGAGCACCCCCAAAACGAGGGGATGGAGCGCGGGGGCGTCGAAGACACGGGTTTTGGCGTAGAGCGCGTAGATGCGACGCGTGGAGAACCCTTCGAAGGCATTCCGACCGAGAGGTGTCGACGCGAGGATCGTCTTGAGCTCGGCCCGAGCGGCCGCGACCCAGTCGGCGTCGAACAGACGCTCCACGATGGCGTAGCCATCTTCCTGCACGATGCCGACAACATCATCAACGCTCACATCAGCTTGCATTACACGCATGCGCTCAGCTTCTCCGCTTGTTCGGCCAACCGCATCATTCCACGCTGCTGGGCTTCCTCGGCGCCGAGGGTGAGGAGATCGCGTGCCCGGCTCCGATCGGCGTCGAGGCCGCGGGCGACGAGCATCTGGGCGTGCCAGTACTGCGTGCGAGCCATCAGAGCAACCGCGCCGGCACCACGTTCGAGCCGGAGGGCATCGAGGAAAGCCTCCTCCGCTTCGGCCCACTCCCCGAGCATGCTGAGCATCATCCCGCGGTACCGGTCGAAAGCGCCGGGCACATGGGTGGCTGAGGCGACGACGACGAGTTGATGGCGGAACGGCTCAAGCAGTTCGGCGACCGCCGCCACCACCGGTAGGTACTCGGGGTCGCGGTCGGCGCGCAACGCGAGGATCGACGCGATCGACGTCATCGTCATCGACCAGCCCCAGTCACGTTTGATCTTGTGGAGGCCCCCCCGGAGCAGGTGGTCGAGGTGACGGGCGGCTGCCTCGTGGTCGCCCAGCTCGGCAGCTACTTGGCCCGCGACGGCGCGCGCCGGTGCTAGGCCGGGCTCCTGGTCGACGCTCGTTGCCACCAGAGATTGGATCTCGTGCAGCCGCCCCTGCTCATGGCGCAGCCAGAAGAGCTGGGCCGCATACGCCTTGATGGCGTCAGGGTCGCCCTGCAAGGTCATCAGCGCGCGGTTCGAGTGTGCCTCGACCTGGTCGAAGTCGCCCCGCAGGAGCGCCCGCGTGGCACGCCAGTTGTCGGCGAGGCTCTGATGGACGCGGCTGTGCAGTGTCTGGCCGAGACGCGCCATCGCTTCCATGTCGTCTTCGAACCCCGACGCGTTTCCAAGCGCGAGGCGGGACAGGGCGCGGCACCGGTGGCCTTGCGCTCGCCAGTACACGTCATAGTTCCGCTCAGCGACCGAGACCAGCTCGTCGGCGAGGCTCAGCTGCTCAGCGGCCTTCGCCGTGCCGGTGAAGACCTCGTGGCGTACGTAGAGCGCCCGGCACAGTGTCGGCGGAGAGTCGATCTGACGCGCCAATTCGAGCCCCCGCTCACTCGGGCGGTCGGCCGCGTCGAGGTTGCCTGGAGTGACGTGCATCCATGCGAGCGAGCACAGAACCCGAGCGCGGAGGTCGGGTCGGGTGGCGCCTACCGCGTCGAGCGCGGACTCGCACAGGGCGACACCGTCCGGATCGGAGTCCCACGCGGTGGCCATGCTTCCGTAGATGATCGCGGCGCGTGCCAGATGCTCGTTGGATCCGGCGGCGCGTGCGTCGGCGGCGGCCCGGCTGGCGGCCTCCTTGAGGGCTGGTGCGTCGGACAGGCGGAGCTGGGCCTTGGCATCCAGGAGGTGAAGTTCGGAACGGAGGCGGAGGTCGGGGTTCGCGGTCGAGTTGACCGCCAGCAACCCGTGTCGAGCGTGCTCCACGGCCTGTTCGTACGCGAACCGGCGGATGGCGTCGCCACCCGCCGTCAGGTCGTAACGCGCCGCCTTCGAAGCCTCCCGAGCGCCCTGAGCTTGAGCGAAGTGGTGCGCGAGCTCGGCCGCGTGGGCGTCGACGTCGCCTCCATAGAAGCGCTCCAGGCTCTCGGCCACGCGCCGGTGTATGGCGACCCGATCGGCCGCGTCGAGGTCGCCGTAGAGAGTCTCGCGAACGAGCGCGTGAGTGAAGCGATAGCCGTTGTCCGAGCTCTGCACGAGCCCCGCCGCGGCGGCGTCGTCGAGTTGGTTGACGAGCTCCTGGCGGCTCGCCCCGGTGACACCTTCGAGCACTGCGATCGAGAAGTCGCGGCCTACGACCGCGGCCGTTCCGAGGCGCTCGCGCGCATCGGGGTCGACGAGATCCAGCCGTCGTCGGGTCGCCTCCCGTACGCCGTCGGGCACCCTCCGCACGTCGAAGTTGTCGACCGAGCCTTCAGCGATGAGGAGCCGCATGACTTCATCGACGAAGAAAGGGTTGCCGGCGGTCGCTTCATGGAGCGCGGCGAGTGTCGTCGCCGACAGCCGCGTCCCGAACGTGTCGTTGACGAACGTCCCGATCTCGCTCGAGCTGAGTCCTCGCAGCGGGACCGTTGTCGCGTGCCGGGCGAGATGGGCCAGGATCGACCCCTGCTCGGCGTCACGCCTGGCTTCCGTCTCGCGGTAGGTGCCCACGATGAGCACGCGACCGGTGCGGAGATGCTGGGCGACGAACTGCAGTACGCCGAGCGAGAGCGGATCGGCCCAGTGGAGATCGTCGAGGACCGCCACGACGGGCTGTTTGGCGGCCCTCGCCCTCAGCTTCTCGGCGATCGCCTCGTAGATGACGAACCGGTCGTCGTCGGTCTCGAGGCGGCCGTCGGAGGGAGCCGGCAGCTGTTCATCATTGCCGACCACCTGCGTCCACGGCCATAGCGCCGGCGCGCCAGGCCCCTCCCAGCACCTGCCCCACCGGACCTCGCACCCGCGTTCCGCCGCGGTGGCCTCCAGCTCCGCCGCCAGGCGGGTCTTGCCGATGCCCGGCTCACCGGCGAGCAGTGCGACGGCAGGAGCTCCGTCGAGCGCCGACTCGAGGCGCGCGACCAGGGTTGCGAGCTCCCGCTGCCTGCCGACGAACACCCCCATCAACTCCCTCCGAGTGTCCAACACTACGGGGGCGTGACAGAATCCGCGTAGCCACGAGTAAAAGGGGGACTCGTCATGCCGCATACGTCCGGAGAGATCGAGGTTCGCGACGGCGTGCTCAGGGGTCCGGTTCGCCGGCCCACGAACTCGGCGCGGTCCCAGAAGGGCAGCATCCACGACGATGACACCGCGTCGAAGCTCGGCTTCCGCGGCGGGACGGTGGCGGGCTCGATCCACATGGACCAATTTCCGCCGGTGCTGCTCAAGGCCTTCGGCCCACGCTGGTTCGAGCGCGGCTCCCTGTCGCTCTACTTCACCAACGCCACGACCGACGGCGAGCCGGTGCAGGCGTTCGTCACCCAGCCTCCCGCAGACGCGAACGACACGCAGGTGAAGGTGTGGATGGACCGCGAGGACGGCATGCGGGTGGCTGAAGGCACCGCGGCGGTCGGCGAACCTGGGGACGCCACCGCGCTCCAGGCTCGCGACCTGCGTGCCTCCGACCCGTCCGAGCTCCGGATGTTTTCCGCGTTGAAGGCCGGCGACTCGCTCGGCGAGATCGAGATCGAGCTGCCCGCGAAGGATCTGCGCTCCCGTGTCGAGAACGGCCTCCTCACCGAGCCGCTCGACTGGTACACGCACGACTCGCCGTGGGGAGGGCCGGTGGCCGCGCCGTCCACCGCGGTCCGCCTCCTGTACCGGAACTCGTCCCGGCAGCTGCACGAGCACACCGCGGGCGCGGTCGGACTGTTCGGCGCGATCGAGATCGCCCACGTGACCGGTCCTCTGCTGCTCGATCACACCTATCGCGTCAGCAGCACGATCCTCGCGGCGGGCCAGAGTCCCAAGACCGAGTACGTCTGGTTCGAGGCGGGCGCTGACGATGTCGCCTCCGGCCTGCGGGTGGCCCAGATGCGGATGCTGCTGCGGTTCATGAAGGCGTCGTCGTCGTTGTACGCGGAGTGACGCCTATGGACACGGTCGTGCTCGGACGCACCGGGCTCGAAGTCAGCGTCGCCGGACTCGGTTGCGGCGGCCACAGCCGCCTCGGCCAGACCCGCGGCGCGAGCGAAGCCGAGTCGGTTGCGGTCGTCCAGAGGGCGCTCGAGCTCGGGATCAACTTCATCGACACCGCCCGGGCCTACGGCACCGAGGAGATCGTCGGCAAGGGCGTCGCCGGTCACCGCGACGAGGTCACGATTTCGACCAAGGCTCATCCCGCGGGCCGCGACGGTCCTCTCGCAGCAAGGGACCTGCGCGACTCCCTCGAGAAAAGCCTCGTGCGGCTCGGCACCGACCGCGTCGAGGTATTCCACCTGCACGGCGTCAGCGACTCCGTCTACGACCACTGCCGAGACGAGCTCGTGCCGGAAATGCAGAAGCTGAGGGACGAGGGCAAGATCCGCTTCCTCGCGATCAGCGAGGTGTTCGGCCGTGATCCCCGCCACGCCATGCTGCAGCGCGCCGTAGCTGATCGTTGCTGGGACGTGATGATGGTGGGTTTCAACCTCCTCAACCCGTCGGCACGCGACCGGGTCTTCCCCGGAACGATCGGGGCCGACATCGGCGTGCTCGTGATGTTCGCGGTGCGCCGCGCCCTGAGCCAGCCGGACGAGCTCCGGCGCGTGGTGTCACAGCTCGTCGCCGACGGCCTCGTTACCGACGACGTCGATCTCGACGATCCGCTCGGGTTTCTTGTCCACGAAGGGGGCGCGGCGTCGGTCGTGGAGGCCGCGTACCGCTTCACTCGTCACGAGGCGGGCACCCACGTGATCCTCACGGGCACCGGCAGTGTCGAACACCTCGAGGAGAATGTGGCCTCGATCATGGCGCCACCTCTGCCGGAGGGCGATGTCGAGGCTCTCACCAAGCTCTTCGGCCACCTCGACCACCTCTCAGGCAACTGACCCCCCAACCGAGCCTTCGTCCCCGCCGAACTTGAGGCAATAACGATCGGAATCCGATCGTTATTGCCTCAAGTTCGGGCGGTCAGCGGGCGAGGTCGTCGACGACCTCGACGTTCGGGAGGCGGTGGAGGACGTCGGGCGAGACCTTGATCTTGGCCGAACGGCTCCCGCCTCCCAGGATGATCTCGTCGAGCGCCATCACCCGAGCGTCGACCCAGATCGGCAGGTCGGCGGGCAGCGCGAAGACGGTTACACCGCCGATCATCATGCCGGTGAGTTCTGAGGTCTGCTCGGGCGTGGCGAACGACGCCTTGCGCACGCCCATCATGCGCCGCACGCGGTTGTTCACGTCGAGGCGAGTCGTCGCGGTCACCACGCACGCGACGTAGGCAGGCGGTTCGGTCTTCGACGCCACGACGATCGTGTTGGCCGAGATCTCGGGGTCGTAGCCGTACTTCTCACAGAATGCGGCGGTGTCGGCGAAGTCGGGGTCACAGTCGATCACCTCGTGGTCGACTCCGAGTTCGTTCAGTGTGTGGAGTACCTGGTCCTGAATGCTCATCAGCTCTGAACTTGAGGCAATAACGATCGGAATCCGATCGTTATTGCCTCAAGTTCGGGGTTCGAGGGCTTGCACGCCGGCGAAAAGATCTGTCTCGTAGTCGCCCGGCTCGGGGATGTCGCCCACGAGAGACCGGGCGAGCACGTATTCCTCCCACGGGTGGATCTGGCGGATCACGTCGGTCGGGATCGCGAACCAACGGCCGTCGGGCGCGATCTGGGTGCGGTGGGCGATCAGGGCGGCGCGCCCGATCTCGAGGAAGCTGCCCACGTCGATGCGGGTGGTGTTGGTCTCGGGCGCGTCCTCGGGAAGGCGGTCGATCCAGGCCTGGTAGGGACTCTCCTCGCCGCGCTCGACGAAGTACCGGTGCATGGCGTCGATGCGACGGCGGGAGAAGGCCCCCGTGTAGTACAGCTTCAGCGGCTGCCACGGTTCTCCCGCGTCGGGGTACCAGCCGGGATCGCCAGCCCGCTCAAAGGCGGGCACCGTGATGTCGTGCACCCTGATGTGGTCGGGATGCGGATAGCGCGAGTGGTCCTCGCCGTAGGTGAGGATCACCTGGGGACGTTCGACCCGGATGATCGCGACCAGCTTGGCGATCGGCTCCTCGAGGTCGGCGTTGCAGAAGGCGTCAGGGTGCCGGTTCGGCTCGGTGTCGGGCATGCCGGAGTCGCGGTAGCCCAGCAGGTGGAGGGCGTGGTAACCGATGATCCGCACGCTCTCCTCGAGCTCGGCCTGCCGGACCGCGGGCAGGTTCTCGCGGACCTCTGGGGTGTCGGCCGCCTTGTTGAGAATGTCGCCGGCTTCGCCGCCGGTGCAGGTGACGAGCACGGTGCGCACGCCTTCGCTCGCGTATTTGGCGACGCTCGAGGCGCCTTTCGAGGCTTCGTCGTCCGGGTGCGCGTGTACCGACAGCAGGCAGAGGTCGCCGTCCATGCGACCTGACGCTACCCCGGTTGACCCCGTTGTGTCCCAACGTGACAGACCAACTCGATGAAGCGAATGTCGCCCCGGCTCGGCAGGATCCGTTCGGTCCGGAAGCCGTGGCGCCGGAAGAGGCGCATCGACCGCTCGTTGAACGTGGCGATCGCGGCGCGGAACGCGGTGGCTCCGAGGTGATCGGCCGCGAAGTCGAGCACGACCGGAAGGGCCGCGGTTCCCAGCCCGCGGCTCAGCAGGTCAGGGTGGATGCTGATGCCGACGTCGACCATGTGGCCGCGAGGAGGGCGCTGTCCGGCGACCATCGCCTCGATGCCGAAGCAGCAGAAGCCGACCATATCGCCGCCGGCCTCGACCCCGGGCCGGTGCTTCGCGATGACGTAGTAGCCGCTGCCGTCATGGGGGCGTTCGAGGAAGAGCGCGACGTCACTGGGCTCGCCGCTGTAGGCCGCCAACTCGTCGTCGTAGCGCCACTGCGACGCCGCCTCGGCTTCCAGGCGGGTGAACGGTCTGACGACGTAGCCCTGAGCCACACCCGTTCTCTACCATGCCGGCGGCGACCCCGGGCGCCGGGTCCCGCTGCCAACCCGTGGCGTGCCACGCTGGTGCTGTGAGGAGCTCCTCGATGTGGGGCATCGACCCCGCCGGCCCGCTCGTCGGCGACGTTGAAGTGGGCGGCTCCAAGAACGCGGTCACCAAGTTCATGGCGGCCGCGGTGCTCGGCAACTCGCCGAGCACGGTGCTCAACGCTCCCCGCATCGGCGACGTCGACATCTCCACCGAGATGTTGCGTGCCGTTGGGGCCGGAGTCGCGCTCGAGGACGCCGCCATCGTGGTCGACCCGACATCGATCGGAGAGCGGCGGGTCCCGGTCGTCTACAGCGCCCTGAACCGCTTCCCGGTCCTCCTTGTCGGGCCGCTGTTGCATCGCATCGGCGAGGCCTTCGTCCCCCTAGTGGGTGGTGACCGGATCGGGGCTCGTCCCATCGACTTCCATGTCGACGCGCTCCGCGCCCTCGGGGCCGAGGTCGAGCTGACGCCGGAGGGTCTCGAAGCCAAGGCGGCGCGCCTACGGGGCGCTCGGATCCGGCTGCCCCTCCCGAGTGTCGGCGCGACCGAGACCGTGTTGCTGACGGCCTCGCTTGCTGAGGGACGCACTGTGCTCGAGAACGCGGCGATCGAGCCGGAAGTGGTCGAGCTCGCGCTCTTCCTACAGCGGATGGGCGCCCGGATCGAGCTGCGGGCCGACCGGCGCTTCATCATCGAGGGCGTGCCCGAGCTGAAGGGCGCGCGCCAGCGTGTAGGCGGCGACCGCATCGAGGCCTTCTCGTACATGGTCGCGGGTGTTGCCACCGGTGGCCGGGTCAGGATAATCGGGTGCCACCAGGACCGTCTCGTCACCGGCATCACAACTCTGCAGCGGATGGGCGCCCACTTCGAGATCAGCGAGGAGGGCATCGTCGCCGAGGGGGGCGACCTCCGGCCCGCGGCCGTCAAGACGAGCCCGCATCCCGGCTTCATGACCGACTGGCAGTCGGCTCTTGTCGTGTTGTTCACCCAAGTCGAGGGGCTGTCGGTCATCCACGAGACCGTCTTCGAGGATCGACTCGTCTACGTCGACGCCCTTCGCGCCATGGGTGCGGAGATCGAGCTCTACGACCAGTGCCTCGTGGGTGAGGCCTGCCGCTTCCACGAGTCGCAGTGGCGGCATTCGGCGGTTGTCCGCGGCCGCACTCCGTTGCACGGCGCGGAGGTCGAGATGCCCGACATCCGGTGGGCGTTTGCCTGCGTGCTCGCCGCCGCGGTGGCTGACGGCGCGTCGGTCGTACGGGGCATCCAGCACCTCGAGCGGGGCTACGACCGCGTCTACGACAAGTTCTCCGGTCTCGGTCTCCGGATCACGCCCCTCGACTAACCGAACTTGAGGCAATAACGAACGGAATCCGTTCGTTATTGCCTCAAGTTCG
>CAZWDB010000044.1:0-24501 GCA_964632885.1 uncultured Acidimicrobiales bacterium
GAGCACCCGTCGGGCAGCCGGTCGACCACCAGATCGTGCACGGCACCCGACAGCACCACCTGGCCTCCGTGCGAGATGTCACGGAGCCGGGCGGCCCGGTTGATCGCCATGCCGACGTAGTTGCCTCCGTCGCGCAACTGCACCTCGCCGGTGTGGAGGCCGATACGAAGGCGAAGGGGGCTCAGATCCGTGCGCTGGATCGCCAGAGCGCTCGCCACCGCGTCAGAGGCCCGCGAGAACGCCGCCACGAAGCTGTCGCCTTCACCCTGTTCGATGGGTCGCACACCGCCGTGCCGCCCGATCAGCTCGCGGACGACCTCGTCGAGTCGCGCGATGGCCGGGGTCATCGCCTCTGGTTCTTCCTCCCAGGCCCGGGTCGAGCCCTGGATGTCGGCGAGCAGCAGCGTCACCGTGCCCGCAGGAAGCACGAAGTCGCCCTCTGTCTGCTCCGGACCCACCGCCGCTTCCCCCCAACGCACCGTTGGCATCAACGGACTCAGATCATTGTTGTGCATGCCATGACCATGACGCCACCAGCGCGCCAGAACATCCGCACAACCGCGTAGCTGCCGACTCCTGACCCTCCACTTCTGCCACGAAATGCGCACGGATCACCACTCACCGTGCTCCGTCGCTGTCGGTCGAGGCGGGCCTGGCCGGTCGGAATCTCCGAGGGATTGCGCGATCCGACCGATGCTCCCGCAACCCAGTCGCTGTCCCATGAAGGCATGGCGCTGTCATTCCGCACGGGGACGCCGGTCCGAGACCCCGTGGCGCTCGCGACCTTTACTGCCGCGCTCAACCCGACAGGAGCGCCTGAGCCGTCCACCGGCCCTTCTCGGGCACCATCGCTCCCGCCTGGCGTGGTCGCCGGCGTGATCACGCTGGCCATCGCGGTCGCGACCATCACGGTGCCGGTTGCTGTGGCGACCACGAGTACCAAGCCGCGCTGCGCTCCCGTCGCGTACGCACTCGATGCGCGAGTCGGCCCGCCCGGCGCTGCGCAGATCGTCCACGACGTGTTCAAGGAGGTCGAGATGATGTCGGGCATCCGCTTCGTGGCGGCCCGCGACCACCGCCGGGCCGGCGCTCCGGTCCGGATTGCCTGGGCTGAACGCGGTGCCAATCTGGAATGGGACCGCGACCAACTCGCGTCCGCGACCGCCACCTGGTCACAGGGTGACCGCGGTGCCACGGTCGTCTTCGGCGACGTGGTCTTCCGCCATCCTGTCGACGCGGGCGACATCAATGCCGCGCCGGTCGACTGGCACACCCTCGTCCGCCACGAGGTCGGCCATCTCATGGGCCTTGCTCACCAGAGCGATCCGAGCGACGTGATGTATCCGCGTCTGTCGAACCGACAGCAGACGTGGACGAGCACAGATCGCGCCCAACTGGGAGCGCGCGGACGGGCCGCCGGCTGCGACGCGCTGGCCGAAGACCCCGCGGCTGCGTGACGAAGACGCCCTGTGTCGCACATCCGCTACAGTTGTCGCATGTCCGAAGTCGCGTCACGGGAGCTGCGGAACTCGACCCGGTCGCTGCTCGACCGCGTCGAGTCCGGCGAGACCCTCACGATCACCGTCGATGGACGGCCCGTCGCCGTCCTGGCGCCCGTGGGTCGACGGTCCCGATGGGTCGCACGGGTCGAGTTCGTCTCGACGATCCTGGCCCATCAAGCCGATGCCGCCCTCGCGGCTGACCTCGAGGATCTCGCCGGCGAGATGACCGACGGACAGCCGCTCTCGTGAGCCGAGGGTTGGCCGACACGTCAGTGTTCATCGCTCGAGAAACCGATCGGCCCCTTGATGTCGACGCCCTTCCGGACGAGCTCGCCGTCTCCGTCATCACGATCGGGGAACTGCGCGCCAGCGTGCTCGCGGCGGACACAGTCGAGGCTCGGGCTCGCCGCCTCGGAACGCTCACGGCCGCGCTGACGCTGGATCCGGTCCCGGTCGACGAAGCAGTCGCTGGAGAGTGGGCGAGGCTGCGGGTACTCCTCCGGGACACGGCGAAGCGAATGCCCGTCAACGACTCCTGGATCGCGGCGACGGCAATGACGCTCAACGTTCCACTCGTAACTCAAGACGCCGACTTCCCCGATCTCGACGGCCTCGCCGTCATACGAATGTGAAACCTCCGACACCACAAGGCGGAGAGTGGTCGGATCACCACCACACGGAACGATCCGCGAGCACGACGCGATCTCGACCGGCGGGTTGGCGGGGAAGGAGGCACCACTACAACCGACCGGTTACCACCGTTGCCGCTCGCTGTTTCCTCTGACTAGATGGCAGGAACGACTGACAACTCGGCCGTGCTGGGAGGGAGATGGCGGGATCAGAAGGAACACTGCTCACGTGCAGGGGTTTGCGGAAGACCTTTGAAGCCGAGAACGCACCCGTGCGGGCGTTGCGGGGCCTCGACTTCGACATGGACGCGGGCGAGTTCGTGGCGGTAATGGGGCCGTCGGGCTGTGGCAAGTCGACGCTGCTGAACGTCGTCGGCGGCCTCGACACCGCGGACGGCGGCACCATCGAGCTGGCGGACTCGGCGGTGACCGACATGGACGAGGATGAGCGCGCCCTGATGCGCCGCGAGCACGTCGGCATCGTCTTCCAGTTCTTCAACCTCCTGGAGGGCATGACGGTGCTGGAGAACGTGGTGCTCCCCGCGATGATCGCGGGACGCTCACGCCGGCAGGCCGAGACGCGGGCGCGCGACCTGCTCGATCTTCTCGGCCTCGCCGACAAGCCGAAGCAGTCGCCCGCCGTGCTCTCCGGCGGCCAACGTCAGCGCCTCGCGATCGCGCGCGCTCTCGCCAACGAGCCCACCCTCGTGCTTGCCGACGAGCCCACCGGCGCCCTCGATTCCGACGGCAGCTACGAGATCCTGGAATTGTTCCGTCGCCTCCACGGCGATGGACAGACCATCTTGATGGTCACCCACGACCGCGAGGTGGCGGCGGCCGGTGACCAGATCGTGCAGATGCGGGACGGAAGGATCGATGGCCAAGACACACGAGCGGTCGGCGCCGAGGACCGCGGGGCTGGCGCGCCCGCGGGCTGAGGAGACTAAGGATGCGCGCCGCCTGGTATGTCGCTCGAACGGAGACCCGTCGGTACCGGCGAACGCTGGTTGTCCTCGCGCTGATCGTTGGCCTCGCCGCGGGCGTCAGCATGACCGCAGCGGCAGGTGCTCGGCGAGCCTCCACTTCCTATGACCGCCTGCGGGAAGTCAACCGCGCGTCCGATGTCAGGGTGCTCAGCTCGGCGGCGGCAGCACCGATTCCCGTCGAAGAAATCGCTGCACTGTCCGAGGTCAAGGACGTCGGCGAGCTCGGGTTGACGATCATCCGGCCCGTGGGCACCGAGTTCGGGCCGTTCGACATGCTCGGGATGGTGGCGCTCGACGAGCACGGCTTGGTCGACGTGGAGCGTCCTCGCATCATCCGCGGGCGCATGTTCGACGAAAGGGAGCCACGCGAGGTTGTCGTCAACCGCACCTTCGCGGACGCCATGGGCATCGATGTGGGTGACTCCTTCGAGCTGGAGGCGGCGGCGCCTGCGCAGTTCGACGCCTTTCGCTTCGAGGGCGGCGAAGCCTTCGCGTCATTCGACGGCGCCCGAACAACTGTGCGCGTGGTCGGCGTCTCCCACTCGCACTACGACATCTCCGACCTCGCGCGCTTCCCCCTCGTCCTGTTCTCCCGTAGCTTCTGGGATCTCTACGGTGACAACACCGCGCTAGGTGAACACGCGGTCGTGATCCGGCTCGGGCCAGGCCACGACGCCGCGGCGTTCGCCAAGGCAAGCAGACACCTCCTCAAACGTGCTGGCCTCAGCCTTGACGTCGTGGACGAGGTCTCGGGCCCGGCCGAGGCGATCGCCCTCGTGAGCGCCGCACTCTGGACCCTGGCGGCAGTCGCCGCGGTCGCCGGTCTCGTGATGGTGGGGCAGTCGGTCTCCCGGCACATGCTGGCGCGCGGTGGCACTGATCATGTGCTGCGAGCGACCGGGGTCACGCGGAGCGGAACCGTCGCGGTCGCGACGCTGTCGATCACCCCGGCGGTGGTGGCTGGCGTAGTGCTCGCCACATGCGGTGCAATCGTCGGCTCCGGGTTCATGCCGGTCGGGCTGGCGGGGACCGCCGAGCCCAATCGTGGGATCAGCGTTGACGGGTTGGTGCTCGGCGGGGGCGCGATCGCGCTGGTCGTGGGTCTTCTGGGGTGGACGACGCTGGTGGCATCCGCCCACGCCTTCTCGATGGCCGGCGCGGAGCCACGGAGCAGAGCGGGCTTCCGCCTTCCCGATCGCGTCGCCGCGATGGGCCTTCCTCCGAGTGTGGCGCTTGGGGTGTACGCGGCGTTCACGCGCGGTCGCGGCCGGGCGTCGGTGCCGGCCCGAGCGGCGATCGCGGGCTCAGTGGTCGGCATGGCCGGCATCGTCGCAGCCGCGACCTTCGGCGCCAGTCTCACCCGCCTGCTCGACGATCCCGAGCGGCATGGGCAGCCTTTCGACGCCGAGGCCGGGATCGGTGGACTGAGTCGTCGAGAGGTACTCCACGACAGGCTCGCGGCCGACCGCGATGTCGACCGCGTAACCCTGATCGGCCTCACGGACGCTCGTATCGAAGAGCGCGACGTGGAACTGGTCGCCTTCGAGCCCGTCGCCGGACCAGTGGCGCTGACTGTGATCGAGGGGCGGCTGCCCGCCGCGACCGACGAAGTGGCACTCGGCGACATCGCGCTGCGGCGACTCGGTGTCAGCATCGGCGACGACGTAGCCGCGGCCACCCTCGACGGCGCGTCAACCAAGCTCCATGTCGTCGGGAGTGTTCTGTCGCCCAACATGGACTCGGGTGGTCACGCCGCCGGTGCCGTCGTGACGACCGCTGCGCTCGAAGGGCTGCAGTCGACACCAGCCTTCTGGGCCTTCCTCATCGGCCTTGCCGGTGACGCGGACCTCGACGAGGTCGCCGCCCGCTACAAGGCATCGGGCGCGGTCGTCCGCGCGCCGAGGACGCCGATCGGCATCGCCAACTTCACCGAGGTGGACCAGTTCCCGGCGCTGATCGCGGCAGTCCTCGCGCTCCTCGCCGTCTTGGCCGTCGGGCACGGGCTGGTCACGAGCGTGCGTCGGCGCCGGCACGAGATCGCGTTGCTGCGGGCCCTCGGATTCGTACGACGCCAGGTGGCCATCACGTTCTTCTCGCAGGTCACGACCCAGATGCTCCTCGGGACCGTCGTCGGGATCCCACTCGGCATTGCACTCGGTCGCTGGGGGTGGCAGATCGTCGCCACCGACCTCGGCGTTGCCCGCGACCCGAGCCTTCCCGTGGTCATCTTCGGTGTCGTTGCCGTTAGCGCCGTTGCCTTCGCCAACCTCGTCGCCGTGTGGCCTGGCCGCGCCGCCGCGACAAGCGAACCGGCACTCGCCCTGAGGACGGAGTAGGCGTGCTTTCGGCGCACCAGTCGTCGGTTCGGGGGGAACCAGCTGCCAGAGACCTGTCGACCGAGTCGCCGCGGCGACGTCGCCTGACGGGTGTTGCCCTCGCACCGCTTGCAACGGGGCTGGCGATTGCCGGCGGCGTTCTCGGAGCCATCCTTGGTGGCGAGGATGGAGTGTCTTCGCTCGAGGTGGTCCGGTTCGCCGTCGTCGTCGCGTTTGCCGTCGCCGGCGGGACCCTCCTCGCGGATCGCGCCTCGCGCCGGACCGGCGCGCTCGTCCTCGAAGGCGCAGTGCTCGGGGCGGCGTGTCTACTCGCCCACGGCGTCGCGGTTGCCGCGGGCGGCCGCCACGAGTTGGCCGAGTGGGTCCGCGCGATCGCGGTCGGGCTGATCCCCGCGGTGATGCTGCACACTCTGGCTGCGCTGCCCGACGGAGTCCTCCGAACCCGCGCCCGCCGGCTCGTGGCGATCAGCGGCTATTGCGGCGCCGCGGTAGTCGGCGGAGTTATCTGGATGGCACGCCCGAACGTGCCACCGGCAGCCGTGATCGCGGCCGGCTTTGGCGCCCTCGCTGTCGGCGTGCCCATGGCGTATGGCCGCTACCGCCGGGCACCACGCGCGGACCGGCAACGCCTTCAATGGCTCGCGCTCGCCGGCGCGCTCGTCGTCGAGGTTGCCGTCATAGTCGCCGCCCTCCGCATCGTCGCGAGGTGGCCACCCCAACCGGCGACCGTGATCCTCGCATCGACACTTCTCGTACCGGCGAGCTTGACGGCGTGGCGAACGCGCTTCGTCGCTCACGTCGACCGCGTCCTCGCCCACGCCATCACCCTCGCGGGGCTGACCACCGTCGTCATCGGCGTCTATCTGCTGGTTGTGATCGGGCTCGGTCGCCCTCCCGATACGGGGGAACGCGGTCTCCTGCTGCTGTCGATGCTCGCGGCGGGAGTCGCCGCGATCCTCTTCGTCCCGGCCCGCGCGTGGTTGACGGACGCCGCGACCCGACTGGTCTACGGCGAGCGCCAGGTGGCCGACGACGCACTGGCCACCTTCGGGAGCCGTCTGACGCGGTCGCTGCCGCTCGATGAGCTGCTCCTGCAACTGGCGGAGCTGCTCCACCGCAGCTTGACTCTGTGCGCGAGCGAGGTGTGGACGGGCGCGGACGGGCAGTTGTCCCGTGTCGCGTCCGTGCCCGACCGAGCACCCGCCCGACTGGCCCTCAGCGAAACGACGCTGCCCGTAGCGGCACACGCCGGCGTCTGCGGACGCGCGTGGGCCGAGGTGTGGCTCCCCGAGGCCCTCGACGGCCGGGATAACGACGCGCCGATACGCATCGTCCCGGTCACGAATGCCGGCGACCTCCTCGGGCTTGTCGTCCTGGAACGTCCTGCCGGCGGCAACGAGTTCACCGACGAGGAGGAGCGCGTCCTCACCGAAGTGGCGCGGCAACTCGGGCTCGCGCTCCACAACGCCGCGCTCGACTCCGCCCTGCAGGAGACGCTCGACCAGGTGCGGCGCCAAGCTGGCCAGCTCCAGGAGTCCCGGGCGCGGATCGTGGCAGCAGGCGATGCGGAGCGACGCAAGATCGAACGCAACCTGCACGACGGCGCCCAGCAACGGCTCGTTGCGCTCGGCGTCCACCTAAGACTGATCGAGCAAGTCGTCAGCAGGGACATCGAGGCCGCCACCAAGATGCTCGACGATGCGCGGAAAGAAACGCAGGAGACGATCCAGGAGCTGCGAGCACTTGCGCACGGCATCTACCCACCCTTGCTGATGGACCGGGGTTTGCCCGAAGCGCTGCGTGCCGCTGCAGGCCGGGCCGCGAAACCGACGCGAGTCGAAGCCGACCAGGTCGGGCGGTACGCCCAGGAAGTCGAAGCGGCTGTCTACTTCTGCTGCCTCGAGGCGATGCAGAACGCCGGCAAGCACGCCGGCGAAGGTGCGTCGGTGCGCGTGAGCGTCGCGCAGTCCGGTGAACGGCTCCTCTTCGAGGTCGCCGACGACGGCGTCGGCTTCGCGCAGGCGGACGCTGCTGGAGGCGCGGGCTTCGTCAACATGGCCGACCGCATCGGCGCCATGGGAGGCGATCTCACGGTGGAGTCCGCGCCCGGTTCCGGCACTCGGATCACCGGTGTGGTCCCGATCCACGCTTGATCAAGGAGGGATGCAGATCAGAGCTGGTCGCGCAGCAGCGCAACCCCGCGTTGGATATTGCGCTGCATGGTTCGACACATCAGCGCCGCAGCCGGCGCGATCCCCGAGAACTCGACGGCATAGGTCAGCCGAGTGGCTCGCCCACTCGGGACCAGCACCGCGGTGGCGGTCACCTTCAGCGGCCACCTGGGACGAACCGACCGCAACACGAACCGATGCGGGGGGTCGTACTCCACGAACTCGCTCACGGCGCGCATGGTGATGCCAAGCGGCCCGCTTACCTTGAGACGGTTTCTCGTTCCAACGCGTATCGGATCCTCCTCCGGGCGCCAGTACACGATCCCGGGGTCGATCCTCGGCGCCAGCTCGGGATCCGTGAGGACGGCGAACACGCGATCCGGCGCCGCCGTGTAGATGGCCGTCTCAGTGAACGAGCGGAACGCCATACCAACTGGCAGATCTCATGGCCCACTGCGCCAGCACAGATCGTCGCATAGCGACATCGAACCGTGATTCGCTCTGGGATTCGATGGTGCAGCCAGGTGTTTGGATGTCGTGCCAGCCATCACCGAGGTGAGGCGGCGCTGCGCTCGTGCCTCCTCCAGGGCCGATCCGGGTGCTATCACCCTCGACACTCAGGACTTGGTGGGTTTGACTGACGGCGTGGAGCCGACGCCGCACTGCAAGGCTCCCCCGATGGGGACGAGTCGATGACCGCGGTCGCAGCGTGGGCGGCCGCACAGATACGCCAACGCTGGCCGGCGCTGGTCGTACTCGGTGTGATCGCCGGCCTCGGCGGCGCGGCCACGTTGACCGCGGTGGCCGGTGCTCGCCGCACGGCGACCACCTACGAGCGCCACCTCGACGCGACGCAAGCGGCGCACGTGGTTGTGACCGCGGGCGTCGCGCCCGACTTGTGGACCGTCGACGGCGAGGCGCTCAAACCGATCCTCGCGGCCGAGGGCGTTGACGCGTCGACAACCGTTGTGCCGTTGCTCGTGCGCCCGGTAGGCACCACAGTCCACATCTTCTTCGACCGGTGGGTGTACGGCAGCGCCGACGGTCGCTTCGGCACCGAGGTGAATCGGTTCCGGATCGTCGAGGGCCGGGCACTCGACCACCGTCGGCCCGGGGAGGCGGTCATCACCCCCGAGTACGCCGAGCTACTGGATGTCGGCGTGGGCGATACGGTGCCCTTCGAGTCGTGGACACCTGCGGCCCGCGACGCCGCCGTGCACGGCGACATCGTGGGCACCCCAACCCCCGACGGACCGACCTTCGAGGTGACCGTCGTGGGGGTCGCTCGCGAGTTCCAGCCGCTCCTCGCTGCAGAGGAACCTACGACCGTGTTCCTCACCGAAGCGCTGACACGGAAGCTCGCAGACGAGGTGGCGTTGGGCCCCCTCGTCGGGCTCGTCCGGCTCGCAGATCCCGACGGCGCCGAAGACTTCGCGGCGCAGAAGGCAGAGGCCGTCGCGCGACTCGGCCCCAGCGCCCAGATCGACCACCCGACCGCGGAATCGGCCGGCGTCGCCGGCGCGATCGACGCCCAGAGGCTGGCATTGTTCGTCTTCGCCATTGTGACCGCCCTGACCACAACAGTCATTGCGTTCGCGGGTCTGGCGCGCCAGCTGTCCTTCGCCGGCGACCAGCAGCGCCTCCTACGAGCCCTGGGGATGACCCGACCTCAGCGCCTAGCCGGTGTCGCGCTCGTCGCGGCCCCCACCGCGCTGATCGCGGCAACCGTGTCGGCGTTCGCAGCGGCGCCGGCTTCGACGCTGCTACCGATTGGCACCCCAGGCCGCCTGGAGCCGAGTCCGGGGATGCGGATCGATCTCGTCGTTCTCGTCGCGGGCGCGGCGGCCGTCGTCGTCGCGGTCGCCGTAGCCGGCGCGATCGTGGGCTGGGTATTGACTGGTCGGGACCCGTCGCCGGCTCCTCGCGCCCTTTCAACAGCCACTTCACCCGTTGACAGGCTGGTTCGCGGCTCCCCACCGATATCGATCGGTGTTCGCATGGCATTCGACCGCGCGAAGGGTACCGAGAGGTTGCCTTCCCGGTCGACGCTGGCCGGCTGCGTGGTGGGCGTCACGGGCACAGTTGCCGCGTTCGCCTTCGCCGCGAGTCTGGGTCACCTCACCACAACTCCGCGTCTCTACGGGTGGGCCGGCGATGCGGTCGTCGGCGTCGGCAACGATCCAGCCGCCTGGGAGGACATGTCGCGCCGCCTCGAGGCTGACACCGGTATCGAGGAGATGGCGACGTTCATCACCACCTACATGACTGTCGAGGGCCAAGCCGTGAACGCGCTGGTCATCGACCCGATCCGTGGCGACCCGGTGAACGTCATCGTCTCAGGGCGGAGCCCACGCGCTCAGAACGAAGTCGTCGCCGGCGAGGCCGCCGCCGATCGGCTCAGCGTAGCGATCGGTGACACGGTCTCGGTCGCCCTCGCTGACGGTTCGACCCGCGACTACCGCCTCGTGGGCACCGCCGCCCACCTCCCCACTCAAGTCGGCTACCGCGACAGCATCGGACTGCTCGGCGACTCGGTCGAGGACTTCAACCTGCCCGACGACCCGTGGTACGGGGCCGCGGTGACCTTCGGCGACGGTGTGAACGTGGACGCGGCCATCCGGTCGCTCCGCGATGAAGGGCTCATCGTGATCGAGCCTCGGTTGGCCCGCTCCGTGGCCAACCTCGACGAGGTTGCTGCCTTCCCCATCGCACTCGCCGCCCTCCTCGGCGTCTTGAGCATCACCTCGCTGCTCCACGGCCTCGCGGTGGCGGCGCGGCGCCGCGGCCACGAGTTCGCGCTGCTCAGGGCGCTCGGCTTCTCGACGCGGCAGCTACGCACCACCGTCATGTCGCACGCCTTCACGCTCGCGCTGATCGCGGTCCTCGCAGGGTTGCCACTCGGCCTCGGCGCCGGCCGCACCACCTGGGCGACCGTGTCCGGCGGGCTCGGCGTGCCCACCGAACACATCATCCCTGGCGCAGCGATCGCATCGATCGTCGCGGGCGCGACCGTGGCGGGCCTTCTTGGCTTGCCCTTGGGCGCCGCCCGGCCCGCACACCACCCGCCCACCGCCTGCGTGCCGCACACCAGGAGTAAGAGCAGGACGGCAGGGTTAGGTCATGCCCACTACAGGGACCACCGTCTTTGGCCGCCGGATCGAACCGTGACTCGCTCCGGGATCCGATGGTTCATGTTCTCCTCAGGGTGATGCCGAGCGCGGCGAGACCGGAATCGGCGGCCTCCAGCGCCGTGGCGGCTCCCTCCAGCACTGTCCGCCTGGCCTCATCTGCGGTCTGCCAGTCCATGGCCAGGCTGTGTTGGGCGTAGCCGTCGAGGGCGGCGAAGACGACTGCCAGCGCCGTGCCCCCTCCCACCGCGGTGGTGGCGCCGAAGCGCGCGTAGGGCTTGCCGACGGCGTCGGTGATGAGACGCTGGAAGGCGACGAGGCCGCCCACGACCAGCAACACGCCCGTGGCGATGGCGAAGTGGATGAGCACCCAGGTCGCGCTGGTGGCGAGCGGCAGCCGCGAGAGGGCCGAGGGATCCGTGTCGGCGGGGTGGCTCCCGTTGCCGATCACGAGCAGCGCCGCTCCGGTGAGCAGCATCGTCGACGCCGAACGGGAGCCGGAGTTGAGGCGAGCCGGAGCCGGCTCTTGGACGCGCGTGTCAGACATGGTGGTCCTCCGATGATGAGTAAGTGGGCGGTGGTCGGTGGGCGGTCGGCGGGTCAGGTCGTGGGGGTGGGGGCGGTGATCAGGGACTCGATCTCGGTCACCGCGTCGACGTGTTGTTGCTCGTCGGCGATGGCGGCGGCCAGCCGGCGCGCGCTGGCGCGGTACTCGCTGTCGTCGAGGACGGTGCGGACGGCGGCGGCGATCTTGTCGGTGGATGCCTTGGCAGACAGCCGCACACCGGCGTGCTGGTGGGTGACTCTCGCGGCGGTGTCGTTCTGGTCGCGACCCATCGGGATGCAGACCATCGGGACCCCGGCGGCCAACGCCTTGAGCGTGGTGCCGTGCCCGCAGTGGCTGACGACGGCTGAGGCATGGGGGACGATCTGGCCGTGAGGGGCCGAGGCGACGACGGCCACGTTGGCGGTGGGCGTGACCTCGGCGGCGTCCAGCATTTGGCCCAGAGTGACCACGGCCCGGACCGGGAGCGAGGCGAGCGCGTCGACCACCCGACGGAGCTGAGGGCCGTGGTCCTGGTAGTTCGACGTGAAGCCCACGAGCACGATCGGGTCGTTGTTGTCAGCCGGCCACGGAGGAGCCCATGGCTCCGCCCAGTCGGGGTCGTCGAGTATCGGACCGACGTAGCGCGCGTTGTCGGGGACGTGTGGCGAAGCGAAGTCGAAGGCGGCGCTGGTGAGCATGAGGATCCGGTCGGTGTCGAGCACCTGGTCCCAGAAGGAGGTGAGCGCTGCCAGGCCGTGACGGGCGCGCGCGGCGTTGAGCGCGGGCAGGCCGCGGTTGAACACCCGGCCGGCCACGGCGCGCATGGCGCCATCGCGCGTCCGGCCCAGGAACGTCTTCGCCGGCGCGAAGCCCGGTCCCACCGCTGGTACACCTGGTGTGGGAACCATCCAGATGTTGGGCATCAGCACCGCGACGGGGAGCCGTGCCGCCTCACCGGCGATCATGGTGCCCAGCATCATGCTGTCGGCCAGGAGCGCGTCGGGCTCGACCGCGTCGATCACTTCTGCGGTCTCATCGGCGAAATCACCCGCCGGCCCCGACATGAACCGGTCGAGCGCGTTCCGCAACATGGAGAGGGGATTGTTGACTTCCCAGTCCCGGAACAGGTCCTCTGCCGGGTCCAGCGACGTGCGGTGAGGCGCCTGCCGCCACGGTGTGAACCCGCAGCCGAGGGCCTCGGCGCGCTCACGGATGGTCGGATCGGCCAAGACGTGAACGTGGTGGCCGCGCTGGAGCAAGCGGCGAGCCACCCCGAGCTCCGGCGGGACCGTGCCGCCTCCCTCCCACATGGTGAGCAGGAATCGGCGTGCAGTCGTGTTCATGTCGTGTGTCTCCTAGGTGGGATCGTGAAGGGTGCGCAACACACCGTCCACGAGTTGTCGGATCACGGCCTCGGTCTCGGTCCGGTCGCAGCCGAGGTCACGGCGCAACAGTTTCCAGACCATCACGTCGGTTGCCGCACAGAGCGCGAGCACGGCACGCTCATACGCGTGGTGGAATGACGAAGGCAAGAACGGCGAGAACAGGTGCTCGATCTCGGCGCGATGAGCCGCCCGGCCGGTCGCAAGGAGGTGGTCGATGGCGTCGATCCGACCCTCCAAGGTCAAGAACCGCACCACCGCGTCGCCCATCCGCTCGTGGCGGTCGACGTGGGCCGCCACTGCTGCGTGGACGTCGCCGGGCTCGGCTCGGCTCCACGTCTCCTCTTCCCGGGGACGTCTCCACTCGGTGACCGCCACGAGCAGGTCGTCCTTCGAGCCGAACTGGCGATGCACCGTCTGACGGGCGACGCCCGCCGCGTCCGCGATCTCTTCGAGGCCTACCTCGTCGTAGGGGCGCTCGAGCCACAGTCGGTATGCCGCTTCCAGGATGGATACCCGGGTTCGCTCCACCGACTCGCGACGAGTCGACATCCGGTACGGACGCTTGTCGGGCGAGTTATCGCTCTTGCCGGTCGCGCCGTCCGCCCCTTTCACGAGACATAGTGTCACACAAAATAGTTGCCATGACAAGGCGTCTCATGAAATTTCTTGGGTGAGTAGCCGTCGCCGCGCCGGCACCGGCACCGGCACCGGCAACTGTCACCGGGACTCTCGGTGGCGGAGACGTGACGCCGCTGACCAGGCAAGTGCCACCGCCAGGCAGAGCGTGCTGATCGCCAGGGCGAGAGCGAGCAGCGCCGCGTCGGGCGCCCACAAGATGAGCATCGTCAGGTTCGGTGCCAGCGAGGGAATGGCAACCCCCGTCAGGTAGGCGACTGCGAGACAGGGTCCGATTCCGAAGGCGGCCTCCACGAGGACGCGCCACGTCGGGGCTTGACGCCACCGCTTCTTGCGGATTCGCCTCAGCAACACGACGAGCCCCGCGAGCGATCCGATTACCAATGCGGTGAGAGCTCCGAGAGCGGCCGGATAGACCAGTCCCCGCTGGGAGGGGCGCGGCTGGCCGCCTGCCACCAGTCTCGCGGCACCATGGTCGGTGGCGATGAGGGAGCCGTCGTGGAAGAACCCGTAGGCGTTCTGCATGACCACCACCGCCCGGTCGATCTCGGGCAGAAGAATCAATCCAGCCGTATAGCCGGGCGAGGCGCCGGTATGCCAGATCGTCGTGGTGCCGAGGTCGGCGTTGCCGTCGCCGATGCGCCAGCCCAATCCGTAGGAGACGGTCTCGCTGACCCCGCCAACCGTGCCGTGCATCAGTGCAATCGACTCACGCTCCAGCACGCGTGTGCCACCGATTTTCCCACCGTTCAGCTGCATCTGGGCGAACCGGGCGAGGTCGATCACGGTGCCGCCGAGATAGCCGTAGGAGGGACCCGTCTCATCGAAGCGGGCCTTGATGGCGACCGGTCGGCCAAAGACGTACGCGTGCCCGTCGGGAAGTGAGGCCGCTTCGTCGGCAGTAGCGATGGCGCCGTCCATGCCGACCGGATGGAGCACGGCCTGGCGGAGGTAGTCCTCGTAGGGCATGCCGCTCGCGGCCTGGACGACTGCGCCCAGCACCAGGTAGTTGGCGCTGGAATACTCGAACGCGACGCCCGGCTCTGCCGAGGCGAGGTCGACCGAGGAGAGTTCGGCCAAGGCAGCGTCGTAAGGGTCGTCGCGCCTCCCGAAGTAGTCGGTGACTCCGGAGAGCTGGGGGAGGCCGCTGGTGTGTTGGAGAAGCTGGCGGACGGTGATCCGATCTGCGCCGACCTCCCCGCCCGGTCGGAACTCGCTGACGTAGTCAACCGCGGCAGCGTCAAGGTCGATCCGACCGTCCTCGACGAGGGTCATGACGGCGGTGGCAGTGAACGGCTTGGAGACCGAGCCCCACAGGAACGGGGTGCTCTCGTCGACCGGCCGGCCGCTTCCGTCCACACCCCAGACGGCCAGGTGCTCGACACCATCGGAGGAGACGACCGCATAGGCGGCGCCAGGGACGGCGTCGCCGGCGAGGCGTTCCTCAACGTAGGCGTCGACGATCGAGTAGTCGTCGATCGGCACGGCGCCCGCCGGCGACGCGGCGGCACGCGTCACCATGGCTGCGAGAAGCCCGATCATGAGCGAGGCCCCGACCAGTGCCAGATCGCGCCGCCATCCAGAAGGTCCCGCTCTAACCACGGTGGAACCGCTGGCGGAGGTTCGTCCTCCACACCGGCTCACCGCGGCTGTGCCGGGCGACACTGTGGAGGAACGGGAAGTCTTCCGGGTGCACTACGACTCGCTCGCCGGGCACGACCGCCTCCTCCCCCCGCCGGATGAGCTCACAGGTTCCGGGGGTCGAGACGAAGCCGTCGGATCCCAGCGCGTAGATCCACCCCGAGCGCCAGTGTGGGTCGTTCTCCGTCGAGAACGCGTAGCGCGTGCCGCCGCTCCCGGGGACGCAGGCGCTGCGGAGGCTTCCGGCCGAGGCTCGGTCGACGATGGCGAAGAACACCGCCCAGATGGGGTCCGGTGTGGCGAAGACCCCGGTGGTGCGGCGGTCGAAGTAGTCGGTCTGGGCTCGCGGCTCGACCCTCTCGAGCGAGCCGTCGTTGCTGCCGTGCAAGACGAACCCGTGAGACACGAGGTCGGCGAGTCGGTCAACGGTCGGCCAGCTACCTGACGGCGCTGGACGCAGCAGAGGCCGAGCCGCGCGGAGCAGCAAGGACTGAACGGTCACGCCGTAACGGTACGGACGGCCCTACTCAACTAAACAGGCAACATGTTGAGTAGATCCCCGCTTTCGTCTGAGGCCATACGACGCCTTGCAGATCCGCGAGCCCGTCGCTACCTCGGCCCATTCCTGGCCCGCGAGTGCAGCGTCAGCACTGCCGCCGCGGAGCTGGAGGTGTCGCTCGCTGCGATGTGGCAACAGACCCAGCGGCTGCTCCGCTGCGGCCTGGTACTCGAATCCCGCCAAGAAGCGCGCCACGGAAGGCCTATCCGCTACTACCGCTCGACATCCGACGTCTTTGACGTGCCGGTCCGTGAACTACCTCAAGAGTCGGTGGAGGCGATTCTCGAGGTCGGCGACCGCAGGGCATCCGACGCGCTTCGGGCGGGCCTGGTCAGAGCGATCGTGCGCGGAGCTGTCGACGACCCCGCCGACATCGTCCTGCGGATCCAGCGGCTCCCCCGCGGCGCCATCGACGTCGCGGCGGCACGCCTTGGTGGGGATCTTCGCCCGCCACCAGATCCTGTGTGGTCCTCATGGACGTACCTGCATCTGACCGACGACGATGCGGCCCGGCTCCAGCAAGAGCTCACGGAACTGTGGAAGCGCTGGGTCGCCGTCGGACAGACCGTCGACGGACGAGAACACATCTTGCGCCTGGCCTTCGCGCCGACATGACTCGAGCGTCCGGCGCGGCGAGCGAACGACTAGCGGACGGGCGTGACCGTCGATGTCCTCGCGCCGTTGGTATTCGCCCGCGAGCCTCGCTGGCGATGTCGAGGGACGGTGAAAGAGAAGACCGTGCCACCACCAGGACGGGGCTGCCAGGTGAGGGTGCCACCGTGCGCCTCGACCCAACGCCGGCTCAACGCGAGCCCAAGGCCGCTCGAGGCCTGCTCATGTTGGGGCGACGTCCCGCTCACGCGATAGAAGGGCTCGAACACGCGGTCACCCTCGTCGGGCGGGATGCCCACGCCCGTGTCGGCGACGCCGACGCCGACCTCGTGGCCCGTCCGCGTGACGGTGACGTCGATCCTCCCGCCGGCGGGTGTGTACTTGATGGCGTTGTCGACGAGGTTCACCAGCACGTCGCGCAACCGGGCTGGGTCGGCGACAACCTTCGGCACCCGCGGCGGCAGGTGCATCGTGAGCTCGATGCCTGCCGACGCCGCGAGCCGGGTGAGCATCGGGCCAGCGTCGCTGATGATCTCCGGGAGTTCGACCGGCACCAGATCGACCTCAAGCGAATCCGCCTCGGCTCGTGCGAGTTCGAGGATGTCATTGACGAGGTCGAGGAGCTGGCTTGCCGCGGCGCCAATGGCTTGCCCGGCCGCACCGACGCCCTTGAGGTGCGCGGCGTCGTTTGCGACCATCTCGGCCTGCGTGATGACGACCGCCAGCGGTGTCCGGAGCTCATGGCTCAACCCGGCGAAGAACTCGGTTCGATCCCTCAGCAGCCTCCGAATCTCCTCAGTGCGTTGCTCGACGTGGAGCTCGAGTGTCTCGTGCGAGGCTTGCAACTGCTCCGCCATGGTGTTGAGCGCCGCCGCCAGCTCGCCGTGTTCGTCGCCGGCAAGGACTTCCGCCCGAGCCGATAGCTCGCCCGAGCCCAGTTCCCGGGCGGTCCGGACGACGAGGGAGAGCTGTCGCAGAATGAGCCGCGACAGGACGATCCCGAAAGCGATCGCCAGAACCATCGCGACGGCGATCAAGCCAACGAGGCGCGCCGTGGCGGGTCCAACGGACTCGAAAGCTGTCTCCGCCGCGATCGTGACGCCAAGAACCCCGCCCGGCTGCCCGTCAAGGGTGAACGGCAAGTAGGCGGTCGCCACGTCACGACCGCCGTCCTCGTGGAGTTGCTGTTGCACCGCGGCAGCCGTGAGCGGGAGCTGAGGTGAAGGCGCGGCCGGCCCAGACGCGGCCAAGGGACGGGCCTCCGGATCGAAGAGCGTCACGTGCTGGGGCGCACTCCCCTCAGTGGCCTGAGTGGCTGCGAGGTGCCGAGCGACGTCGGCGACCTCGAACCCCACGATCGTGGCGCCCACCGGCGTGCACGGGTCAGCCGCACGACAGATGGGCGCGCCGATGACGAGGAACCACTCCTCACCCAATGGGGCGAACCACGCCAACCGCCTGCCGTCGCCACTGCCAACGATGCGACGGACCGGTGCGAGGCCCTGCCAGTTGGCACCTGGCACGAGCTCGGGGCTGACATCGGGGGAGGCGCGGCGGAACTCCGCGATGGGGGATCCCGCGGCGTCGACCGCGGCAACGACAGCCAGCTCGCCTTTGAGGGCGAGCACCGACTCGAGCAAGCTCCCGACGGTGTCGGTGTCGCGAGACGCCACGGCCTCGGCCATTCCTCGGAGGTTGCTCGCGTAGTTCGTCGCGTCGAGGAGCTGCAGCTCCCGTTCATGAAGGAGCGATCGCGCCTTCACCGCCCGCAACGTGAGCTGGTCGCCTAGTGCAGCGGCGGACTGCCGGCTCAGGTCGCGAATCACGATGTAGGAGCCGCCGCTGCCGACCAGTATGACGAGCACCAGGAACGGGAGCAGAAGCTTCCAGAAGATCGGGAGATCGCGAACCGGCGGCAGCTTCATCGGAGCTCGTGCACCATGGTGCGCCCGCGATTCATGAACGCCACGGAGCGTCCGTCGTCGGAGATGTACGGCGCGACGCTCTCACCAGCCAGCGGCTCACCGGTCGACGAGACCGAAACGAGCGTCGTTGCACCCGTCACGAGGTCGTGGACATAGCACTGGCGCGGCCCGGGCGCGTCCTCGCCTTGGCGCGTCGTACTGCCGACCGATCCAGGGACAAGGTCGGGAGCGGCGGAGTCGAAGGCGACGAAGCGACCGTCAGCGGACAGGGTCACCGTTGGGATGAACGTGTTGCCCTCGTCGCCCGCGACGTTGGGGTCATAGGTCTGTCCGCCCGCGGATGTGACCGAGACGCGACGAAGCGCACCGCTCGGCACGTCATAGACGTATGCATCCGCGGTCCCGTTGGTGTCCTCGGGCACGAGAGCGTCACGCGAGACGAATCCCACCCGGTGTCCGTCGGCCGAGATCGTCGGGCAGTACGAGCCGCGGGAGGCCTCGGAGCTCAACTCCGTTATGGCCCGACTCTTCCCCGTGCGCGCGTCCCACAGATACACCCGCGTGAACGCGCTCGTTGCCCACATCTCATATGAGGTGCTCGTCGATGCGCTGAACGCCACGAACCGGCCGCTGTCCGACACGTTGCGGCCCTTGCAGACGTGCCCGCCTCCGGGGATGGGCTCGCCCGATGGGTCGACCGAAGCGAGCCGCGTCACCCCCGTCTCGCGGTCGCGGACGTAGACGTTGAGCGTCGCCACCATGGTCGGCCCGTGGTAGGGCCCACCCATGTTCGTGCCATCGGAGTGGAACGTGACGTAACGCCCATCGCGTGACAGCGACGGCACGGTCGAACCGAAGAGCTCGCATCCCGGTGCCTCATCAGGACACGACGCCGGGTCCGCGTCCGCGGGTTCGCCCGCGGAGTTGCGACTGGCGAGGCTGAACCGCTCCGTCGTGCGGTCATAGACATAGACGTTGGATGCGTTGGCGGGCGCGTCAGCCGGCCGACCGGGGAAGGAGTTGTCCGCGCTGTTGAAGCCCACGTAGCGACCGTCGGCGGACAGGGTGGCAAAGACGCCCGCCTCGGGCTCTTCGACGCTGTAGCTCGCCGCATGGGGCGCAACGGCGATGATCCGCTCTGTCACCCCGGTGAGCCGGTCTCGCAGGTACACCGACGAGCACCGTTCTGCTCCGTCGCAACGGGGCGCGGTCATCGTCAGGTTGGTGGCGTTCGACGCGAACACGACGTACCGTCCGTCGGCGGAGATCTCAGGGTGGAGATAGTCCGCGCCGTCGGGCTCGGCACCGGTGGGCGTCACCGAAATCGTCTCCGTCACCCCCATCGGGCGCGCCTCGAAGAAGACGGCGCCGCCCCGCACCATCGATGTCAGCTGGAAGTAGTAGGTAATGCCGGGCTCTGCTTGAAAGCCGGCTTGGGCGTTGCCGGCGGCGTTGGCGTCGCAGCGAAGGAGGCGGAGATCGCCGAGCCGCTCGCCGGCGTACACGGCGAGGGCGGTCGCTCCGGCGGTTCCGAACGTGTTGGCGAAGAAGGCGACGGGCGCGGCCGCCCGGTACCGGTACCACGTGGTGCCGCCCCGCGGGAAGCAGTCCGCCGGCTCACCCGCCTGGCGAGTCGCCTCTGACGCGTCGGACCGGGCTGTGAAGGGCAGGGCATTGACCTCGAAGGCGTCCTCGAAGTCGTCGTTGGTCAGGCGATGAGCGACGATCACGTCGCCGGCCGGGTGCGGTCGGGCCGTAGGCGAGGTGCCGGCAGACACGCCTCCTCGTCCGAACGGAGCACGCTCGCCCGCCTCGTCGTTGGCATGTTCCCGTTCCCCGAGCACGGACCGGATGTAGTCGTCGGTGAGCTCGTCGAAGGTGCTTGTTGGTCGCGCGTAACCGAGGCTCGCCACGTCAGGAGGCACGCCTCTCGTCCACGAATCCGGCCACTGAAGTGCGGCGGCGACCACCGCGGCGAGCAGAAGGAGGCCGGTGACGGCGACGGCAGCCGCTGGGGGAAGCGGCGCCGCGCGCCTGATGACGGGCACGGTCACTCCTCGAGGGTGACGAGGCGAACCCCCCGACGACATCCGGGTCAACCCTTCTTGGCGCGAGGGTTCTTCCGGTTTCTCGCTGACTTGAGATAGGCGACGACCGCGAGCACACGGCGGTGCCCTCCAGCCGCGGGATCCAGTCCGAGCTTCATGAAGATCGCCGTCACGTGGGCTTCCACCGTCTTCGGGCTCAGGTGGATGCGGCGGGCGATGGTCTCGTTCGTGAGGCCTTCGGCCATCAGCGCGAGCACGTCGATCTCCCTTTCGGTGAGGCCGGCAAGGGGGCCCGCCGCGGGCGAGCGCCTGCTCGATCTGACCGCCGAGAGCACCAGCGCCGACAGTGACGGCGGGAAGACGAGTTCACCGCCGAACACCCTGCGGATGGCGTCGAGGATCTCGGTCTGGCCGGCCGTCTTCAGCAGGTAGCCGGTGGCACCGGCCTGAACCGCCTCGATCACCTGCTCTTCGTCGTCGCTTGACGACAGCACCAGGACGCGAACAACGTCGCTCGCCTCGGTGATCTGCTTCGTCGCTTCGATCCCGTCGATGCCCGGCAGGGCCATGTCCATGACCACCACGTCGGGCCGTTGGCGCCGGCACACCTCGACCGCCTCGGCGCCATCGCCGGCCTCGAACACCTGCCGCGCCCCGCCGGACCGTTCGATGAGAGTGCGGAGGGTCTGGCGCCAGAGCGGGTGGTCGTCGACAACCAGCACGCTCGGCTTCCCCTCCGGCTTCCCCACCTTTCCCCCCAACGATCTCACTCAGCGTAGTCGGCCAAAGCGGTCGGGCTGCCTCGCTCCGTCAGCTTGCGGTCCCGTACTTCTCGACGCACCTGTACTTGCCGCGCGTCCCTGACCCGAACCCGGGTGGCGCGGACTCTAGGTCGCAGCCTCCGCCGAATGTGGTGGTCTGTTCGTCGTCAAGATCCGGCTGGCGAGGGCCGTGGTCGCGCACCCGGAAGTGGATCTCGGCCCCGATGGGGTTCACGAGGCCCGGGCCGTGCACGACCTTGTCGTCGGTCAACCCGCCGACCGACGTGTGGGCCGGGCGGACGCCCCGGAAGCGAAGCGTCGACTCCTTCGCCCATGCGCCATCGGCATACATGATCGAGAATCCGGTCGCCGGGTTCATGTGGTCGTCCATGCTGCATCGCAGGCCCTTGACGGTGTGGTCGACCGGGGTGTGCACGCAGTTTTCGGGGTGGTTGAAGGCCATCACCCACAGCGTGTAGCTGTTTCCCGGCTCCAACCCTGTTGCCTTGACGTCGTAGGCGACGCCCCTGCTCCAGTTGGTGTACACGGCGCGTGAACCGGAAATGACGTTGCCGAATTGGACTGTGTTGTTCTCGATGTGGTAGAGGGGCCCCTTCCAGTCCGGGGCTCTCCTGGCGGTGGCCGGCACCGCGGATGTGACCGCGATCAGGACGGCCAGCACGATTGCTTTGCGTATCACTTGATCTCTCCTTTGGTTGGTTCCTGCGGTTGTTCGTTGGGTCGTGAAGTTGGTCATGAAGGTCGTGTTCCTCATGACGACGCCGCCTCGGCGAGCAACTCGCGAGCCGCGGCCCCGTTGATGCGCACGTACTCGACCGGTGTGCGAGCGCGCACCGTCGCGGCGCGCACTCCGTCAGCGGCGAGGGCGGCTTCGCCGAACACCTGCCCCGGCCGCAACGTGGCGATCGGATACCGGCTGGCCCTGCCGTCGCGCCATACCTCGGCCTCGCCGCGGGCGAGGATGTAGAGGTCGTCGGCAAGGTCGGCCTGCCGGACGAGCACACTCCCGGCCTGCCGTTGTTCAAGCTGGGTCTCCCGCGCCAGGGTCGCAAGGTCGGCATCCGACAGTTGCGAGAACGCTCGCGCCAGCCACGTGCTGTAGGTACGGCGAAGCTGCCAGACGAAGGCGACGACGAGAGGAACGGTCTCGCCGACGTTGTAGAAGAAGTGAAGGTCGGGCCGGGTCACGTCCAGGCCGCCCCAGAGGCGCCCGCCCATGGCGAGCAGCCCGGGCGTGCCTTCGACGCCCGTAGACAGAAAGACCGAGATGATGTAGGTGTGCTCAGCCTGGTGCCAGACCGCCGCCGCGAGGGTGACCCACATCCACGGGTTGCGGCGAAAGCGCACCAGCAGCGTGAGGAGGGCGATGAAGACCCACGTGTTGAAGCCGAGGTGAACCCACTCGACGTCAAGGGCCCCGACGACGCCGCGGGCATCCGGCCCCCGGCGGCCCATCACGTGCAGCTGCACCATCTGCGCGACGTGTTCGAGCAGATGTCCGCCCTGGGTTATGACCAACACGTAGAACAACGCGATCCATCCGAAGTGCCGGTACATCCACGCCGTCTCCATGAAGACGACCGGGGCCCACATGGCAACGACGACGACCACATACGCCCACCCAGGCCATCCGTTGACCGCGCTCAATGCGACGCCCGCGTACGACGCGATCGCGGTGGCCCAGAGGATGGGGCGAGGAACGCCCCGGAGCCCCATGACCTGACGTGCCGCCGGGAACTTCGTCTCCGTTGTCATGGAGCGAAGCGTGCGACACCCACGCTCTTGCCACATCGGGACGTGCCCTCGACTTCTACGGTGTAGCCCTCAGGAGCGCATGGGGTTATCCCTCAGATCGCGGGAGACCTGCAACCTCTGGTCGATGTTCCGGCGGAGGCGGAGGCGGACTATGCGCCGTATGCACCTGGCGACGGCGACGGAGACCCACATCGACCAGGCGGGACACGGCCTCACGGTCCTGCCCACGCGGAGGCGGAGCGACGCGGTAGCTCTTGCGCTGGCACAGCAAGCCCTTCGGAGGCCAGCCCGTCAGCGGCCTGAACCCGGTGACGCCGGCACGACGTCTTCTCGTCGTGGGTGGGCCGTGTGCTGCGGCGCGCTTGCACTGATCGTGTGCACTGTCCTGTACGCCCACGCAAGCACCGCCGCGTCGACCGCTTGCCCCGCGATTCGGTACGCCGTCACGCCCGCGGTCGCCGACCACGGCCCCTTCTCCGAGTTAGAGACTGCGGTCGCGGAGCTGACGGAGATCGCCGGTGTGCCGTTCGTCTATGAAGGCGTCGCTTCCTCCGTCGCTACTGCCACCCCAGAGTCGCTGTGGCCGCGCCTCGTTGTTGAATGGGCTCCCCCATCCGGACGGAACCGCCCCGGTGATCGGCTCCGATGGGCGGGCTCCGCGAACATTGTCCCGCCGCTCGGACATGGAGCCGCCTCAACCGCGCGTATCTGGTTGAACGCGGATGCCGCAGTCGTCAGCGGCATGGGTCCCGCCAGCTGGGGGGCGGTTCTCCGCCACGAGCTCGGCCACGTACTCGGCCTCGACCACTCGGACATCCCGGGCGACGTAATGCATCCTGAAGTCTCCGGCAGCGGGCAGTGGAGCGGCGATGAGGTGAACGCCCTCGAACACATCGGCATGCGGCTGGGGTGCACGATCGGCGGCAATCCATGATGGCAGCGGTCGCGAGGTGGGATCATGGTGCGATGGGGCGGGGCGGAACCGAGACGTCCGAAGCGGAGTGGCCACCCGGCACCGTCGCACTGGTCCGCGGGCGCACTCCTCATAGCAATCTCCCCGTTCAGCTCACTTCGTTCGTCGGCAGAGCGAGTGACGTTGACCACGTCGACCGCCTCCTCGATGAGGTGCGCATCGTCACCCTGACTGGAACGGGTGGATGCGGAAAGACCCGCCTCGCGGTGGAGGTCGCTGCAGGCCGCGTCGGCTCGCACCCGGGCGGTGTGTGGTTCGCCGACTTGAGCCGCCACAACGACGCCGACCCGGCGCTCGCGGGGATAGCCGAGTCGGTTGCCCTGCCAGAAACGGGAGCGGTGACTTTTCGTGCGATCGTCGGCTTCCTTCGCGACACGACCGGCTTACTGCTGCTCGACAACTGCGAGCACTTGGTCGACGACACCGCCGCGTGGGCTGAGGCCCTCCTCCGAGAGTGCCAGAGCCTGACAATCCTGGCGACGAGCCGCGAACCCCTCAACATCGACGGCGAGACAACGTTTCGCGTGCCGTCTCTCGCCGTTCCGCCGGACGTGATCGCGGAAGTGGACGACGTCGTCCGATTCGACGCCGTGGCGCTCTTCCTTGATCGGGCGCGGCGAGCCCAGCCGGGCTTCGCACTCGACGAAACCAACGCCGCGACAGTCGTCGAGATCTGCCGGCGCCTCGAGGGCCTCCCTTTGGCGATAGAGCTCGCTGCCGCCCGGCTCCGGGCGCTCAGCCCCGGCCAGGTCCTCGCCGGCCTCAGCGATCGCTTCCGCCTCCTCACGGGCGGCAGCCGGACAGCCATGCGCCGCCAACAGACACTCCAGGCATCGTTTTGCAGCTGGTCGACAAGTCGCTCGTCACCGCCGCCGACGACCGGTTT
>CAZWDB010000044.1:24601-33280 GCA_964632885.1 uncultured Acidimicrobiales bacterium
CATCGTTTTGCAGCTGGTCGACAAGTCGCTCGTCACCGCCGCCGACGACCGGTTTTTGTTGAACGAGACCATCAGGCAGTACGCCGCGGCGCGGCTCGCGGACTCGGGCGAGGTAGCAGCAACACGCGCCCGCCACTACGACTTCTTCCTCGGCGTCGCCCGGTACCGCCCCTCGATGGGAGACACCGAGGAGGGCTACCGCGCGTCGGTGTCGGCCGACTACGAGAACATCCGCCGAGCGCTGCAGTGGGCCGCAGACCAGCCCGACGCAGCATGCCTCACGCGGCTCGCGGCTCCCCTCGACCTCTACTGGAACACGCGCAAGCACAGCGACGGCATCCACTGGCTCGGGATCGTCGTTGACCAGGAAGAGGACGAGCGGCGGCGAGCCAACGCTCTCGTCCGACTCGGCCGGCTTCTTTCACTCACCGGCGAACACGACCGAGCCATCGCCGCCCACGAGGAAGGTTTGGAAACCCTCCGAAGCTCGGGCGACCGCCGATCCGTCGCCGATGCCCTACTGGCGAGTCCGACGTCGCTGAGCGCGGCGGATCACGAGGAGGTGTTGGCTATCGCCGCCGAACTCGGCGACGCTCGCCTCCGCGCCTGGGCGCTCTTCTTCCGCGGCCTCTCGGTCCTCACCACCGACGGCGCAGAAGCCGGCGCGATGTTCGAAGAAGCCCTGCTCCTCGCCCGACAGGAAGGCGTGGACTGGCTGGCCCGTCAGGCCCGCGCCGGTCTCGCGGTACGCAGCTTTGCTCTGGGAGAGGTGCGCGTCGCAGTGCCCGCATTGGAGGAATCCCTTCGTGAGCTTCGAGCCGCAGGCGAGGGCATGATGTTGGCCCAGATGCTGTCGTGGGTGGCGCAGCTGCGTGACATGACCGGCGACACCGCCGGCGCGGAGGAGGCCCTAGCCGAGATGCGCGCTCTGCGCCACGAGGTGGGCCGCATTGGTGCATGGGCACAGCTCGCCGAGCACCTCGCGCTCGCCTTCACGCGGGTAGCACCGGAGCGCGCCATTCGGTTCCTCGACGAAGTGGACATGCCGGCAACGGGGTCGGACACACGAGCCATGAGCCTGTTAGCGCGAGCGATGATCGAGGCCAGCGCCGGCTTACACGCCGCAGCCAAGAGCCACGCCGAGGAAGCTGCGCGGCTCGGCGGCTCCGGTTCCGACACCGTGAATGTGGGGATGCCGGCAGAGCTTCCACTCGCGCTCGTGGCTCGCTCGATCGGCGACACAGCTCGCGCCGAAGGACTCGCTCATTCCGCCGTCGGCTGGCTCCAAGCCCGGCGCACACCGGCGCACGTGCGCGTGGCCGCGGTCATTGTCCTCGCGACCCTGTGGGCGCGCCGCGACCGTGCCGAGGACGCCGTCCGGGTATACGCGGGCGTGGCCGCGGCCGCGGAGCAAGTCGGCATGTCATGGGAGTACGCCCTCGCAATCGGCGGCGACGACGGACAGGTTGAAGCGTGCCGCGAGGATCTCGGACCAGAGCGGTTCGAACAGCTGTGGGCGGAGGGGGCAACCATGTCGCTGGACGACGTCATGGCGTACGCCCAACGAGGCCGGGGGCGCCGCAGCCGACCTGTCATCGGATGGGAGAGCCTGACACCGACCGAGCGGCAGGTCGCCGACGTGGTCGCGGCCGGGGCCACGAACAGAGAGGTGGCCGAGCAGCTCTTCATGTCGATCGCCACCGTGAAGACGCACCTGAACCGCGTCTACGCCAAGCTCGGGGTAACCACCCGGAGCCAGCTCGCGGCCGAGTCCGCCCGCAAGCCGCGCTGAAGGGCCGTCGGCGGGCGGTACGGAACCCAACTCGGGGCAGGTTCTGTGCTCTCTTGACACCTAGAGACCGTTGGGATTACATACTCATGGTATGGATTCTCTCGAGCGGGCGCGGTCCCGAGCGCGGCGAGGTCGCCCGAGCCGCGTCGAGCAAGTGGCGGCGCGGCGAAGGGGACTGCTCGACGCCGCCGGCGCGGTGTTCAAGCGCGACGGCTATACAGCCGCGAGCGTCGACTCCATCGCCGAGGAGGCGGGGCTCACCAAGGGCGCCGTCTACTCCCAATTTGCCTCGAAGGCCGACCTGTTCCTGACCCTCCTGGAGGAGCGGATACGCCGGCGCGCGGCGGACCACGACGCCGCTACCCAACAACCTCTCGACCGGGACACGGCCATCGAGTTCATCAAGGCAGCCACTGCGGTGTCTCGCGACGACCCCCAGTGGCACTTCGCGCTCCTCGAGTTCCGGCTCGTCGCCGCCCGAGACCCCGAGCTCAATGCCCGCTACGCCCGCGCGCACGACGTGGCGATCGCCGGCATCGTCCGGTCGCTCGCCCCGCTCTATGAAGGCGCCGGCGTCGCGCCACCCTTTCCCCTCGACGTACTCGCGCGCGCCAGCCTCGCCATGGAAGCGGGGGCGCTCCTCGAGTCCGTCGTCACCGACGAGTCCGCGTCCGAGCAGTCGGCGGAGTTGGCGACCGCGTTCATGGCACATGTCCTTGGACTTCCCGACCCTGCCGCCCTCAGATCGGAGAACGAATGACCGTCGCTGGTCCCGCCACGCCGAGTACGCCGCCGCTGGCTGACCGCCCGCCGTTCGGGCCATTCCGCGACCGCGCGCAAGCCGAGCTGTCCGCAACGTTGGGTGACCACCTCGACCGGCTCAGCTGGAACGCCCCAAGGCTCCGCACGTTTCAGACGGAGCGGATGCGAGCGTTGCTCGCGCACGCGACCGCCCACTCGACCTTCCATGCCAAACGGCTGGCTGGCATCGACACTGACCGGTTCGAGCTGACCGATCTCGCGCACCTGCCGGTGATGGAGAAGGCTACCATGATGGACCACTTCGACGAGGTGGTCACCGATCGGCGGCTCCGCCGATCGGAGCTGGAGGCGCTCATCGAGGCGACTGGCGACGAGCCCATCCCGGCGCTGGGTGACTATCTGGTGTTGACCTCCGGGGGCAGCAGCGGCACCCGCGGGATATTCGTTCTCGACGCGCCGGCACTCGCGGAGTTCGTCGCCGCGACGATGCGGTCGGCGGTGGCACGCGGAGCAGTACCGGGCGACGCAGGGGCAGGCAACGTCACGATGGCGATGATCGCTGCGGGGTCACCGATCCATGCCACGGGATTCACGCCCCACCTCGGCCGGGGCGGACCAGTAGCCATCGTTCCCGTGCCGGCGACGCTGCCCTTCGACGACATCGTTGCCCGCATCCGCCGACTCGAACCCGACCTCCTGTACGGCTATCCCAGCGTCATCGCCCGCCTGGCCCGCGAGCAGCTCGACGGTCGCCTCGAGCTCCACCCCGTCGGCGTCACCACAACAAGCGAGAACCTCCGCCCCGAGACCCGTGCTCAGATCGAAGCGGCCTTCGGCGTCCCAGTGGTCGACACGTTCGGGTCGAGCGAAGGCCTCATCGGCGTGAGCGCCCCCGGCGAAGAAGCGCTTACCTTCGCTTCCGACGGCTGCATCATCGAGCTCGTCGACGACCACGACCAACCCGTCGAAGCCCGCCGGCTGTCCTCCTCGGTGCTCGTCACCAACTTGTACAACCTGATCCAACCGCTCATCCGTTACCGCATTGAGGACCAGTTCCTTCAACAACCAGCCGCCGAGGAGCACGGGCACCTGCGGGCCTTTGTCGAGGGACGCGCGAGCGACACGCTCCGTTGGGGTGATCTCGCGCTGCACCCGCTCACGGTCGTCAACGAGCTGCTGCACACGCCCGCCATCGTCGACTACATGGTCCGACAGACAACATCCGGTGTGGAGATCGACGTTGTCACTGCCGCCGAAGTCCAACCTGACGTCCTGGCCGACCGCATCGCGGGCGACCTCGCCACCGCTGGTCTCCGCGCCGCGGAAGTGACGGTTCGCGTGATCGACGACATCGAACGTGACCCGCACACGGGCAAGGTCGCCCGCATCGTTCCGCTCCACCACGCATGAACCGCGCGGGTGCCGAACCTCGAGGCAATACGTCAGGCATTCGCGTGGTTGTTGGCTCAAGTTCGTTAGCGGGGGGTTGCGCGGACGGGGAGGTGGGCGAAGCCGCGGAGGAAGCCCGGCTGCCGTTCGGGTTGGCCGGCGGCGTCAAGGCTTCGCACAGAGGCGGCGAGGTGTTCGAAGACGACCTGTCCCTCGACGCGGGCGAGTTGAGCGCCGAGGCAGTGGTGGATGCCGCCGGCGAACGCGACATGTGGGTTCGGCGTTCGGGTGATGTCGAGACGAGCAGGATCGGCGAACACGGTCTCGTCATGGTTGGCGGACGCGAGGAGCAGGAGAACAACCCGGCGCTCCTTGATGACGCGACCGGCGATCTCCATCGGCTCACCCGTGATGCGCTGCACGAGCGGCACGGGACCGTCGAACCGCAAGAACTCCTCGACCGCCGAGGCGGCGAGATCTGGGTTACCGAGAAGCCGGTCGCACTCGGCGGGAAAACGGAGCAGAGCCGCGGTCCCGTTGGCAATCAGGTTGCGCGTGGTCTCGAAGCCGGCGACGAACAGGAGGAGGGCGTTGTCGACGATCTCTTCGTGGGTGAGGGCGTCGCCGCCCTCCTCGGCGGCGAGCATCCGCTGGAAAAGGTCGCCCTCGGCGTCGGGGACACGCTGGGCGAGCACGGCGCCCATGTATTCCCGGAGCCACTTGGTGGAGGCGTCGCGGGCGGCGCGGTCGCCGCTGACGAGGGTGGCGGTGCGGGCGCGGACGTGGTCGCGGTCGGCGGGGTCGATGCCCAGCAGCTCGCAGATCACGAGGCTCGGAAGCGGGAAGGCGAGCCCGTCGACGATGTCGAAGCTGCCGCGGTCGAGGAGCGGGACGAGGAGGTCGTCGACGAGGTCGCCGATGTGGTCGCGCAGGGCCCGCATGAGCGGCGCGGTGAACGCCTTGCCCATCAGGGTCCGGAGCCGGGTGTGTTCGGGCGGGTCGCGGTTGATGAGGGCGTTCTGCTGGAAGTCGGCGCTGGGGCCGTCGCCGAACTGGTACTCGATGTAGTCGCGGGGCATGGCGTGTCCGAGCCGGCGATCACGGAGCAGCGCGGAGACATCGCCGTGGCGGGTCACCGCCCAGGTACCCGGGTCGGGTGACTTGAGGAGCGGGCTCTGGCGGCGGAGCTCGGCGAGCTTTCGATGCGAGTGGGGGCCGAGGTCACCGCGGGCCCACTGGGGGACGCGGTCACCGGCGGCGGGCGAGCTGGACGTGGTGTTGGTGGTGGTCATGGTGGTCGACGATCCGCCTTTTGGCGCCCGGTTCCATCGGCCGTCATGCCGAACTTCCGATTCGGCCACGCGTATGCGCTCGTTTTCGGCCCGCTCGAACGATCTACGCGTTTGTGCTGATGTAGCGGCCCGCCGCAACCCGCATCCTGTGCCCGTGAAACCAGGCGCTTCTACGATGGTGTCGCCGTTGAAGTGGGGGAAGGCGTCGATGACTCGAGGCGGGCAAGGCGAACGTGTGCCGGCCGGCACCGTCACGTTGCTGCTCGCGGATGTGGAGGGCTCCACCCGGCTCTGGGAGGCCCAGCCCGCCGAGATGACGGAGGCGATCTCGCGTCTCGACGATGCCGTCGCCGATGTCGTGGCCGCCCACGACGGCGTACGGCCCGTCGAGCAGGGCGAGGGTGACAGCTTCGTCGTCGCCTTCACCCGGGCGTCCGACGCGGTGGCCGCGGCGCTCGACTTGCAGCGCGCTGAGCTCGGACCCGTCCGCCTGCGGATCGGCATCCACGCGGGTGAGGTGCAGCTCCGGGACGAGGGCAACTACGTCGGCGCCGCCGTCAACCGCTGCGCCCGCCTGCGCGACATCGCCCACGGCGGTCAGACGGTGCTCTCCCAGGCGGCCCACGACCTGGTCGTCGATCACCTTCCCATCGGCGCCTACCTCGTCGACCTCGGGATGCACAGCCTGCGCGACCTGGCTCGCGCTGAGATGGTGCACCAGCTCTGCCACGCTGACGTCGCTGCGGAGTTTCCCCCGCTGCGGTCGCTCGACACCTTCCGCCACAACCTGCCGCTCCAGTTGACGACCTTTGTCGGCCGGACGCGGGAGATCGGTGAGGTTCGGGGACTACTGGCCGAGCATCGCCTGGTGACCCTCACGGGCTCGGGCGGGAGCGGCAAGACCCGCCTCGCCCTCCATGCCGCCGCGGACGTGCTCGATGACACGCCGTCCGGCGCCTGGCATGTCGACCTCGCGCCGGTCACTGATCCCGACATGGTCGCCAGCGAGGTGATCCGGGCCCTCGGCGCGCTCGACGACGCGACCCGGCCGCCGCTCGACCGGCTGATCCGGCGGCTCCGCGACGAGCACGCCCTGGTAGTGATCGACAACTGCGAGCACCTCATCGGCGCGTGCGCATCGCTGGCGGAATCCCTCCTTCAGGCGTGCCCTCAACTCGTGCTGCTGGCAACCAGCCGCGAACCCCTCGGAGTGCGGGGAGAGGTCACCTACCTTGTTCCCTCCCTGACAGTGCCGGAGTCCGTCGAACCTGCTGACGCCCTCGAACGCGCGGGCGAATCCGAAGCCGTCCAGCTCTTCGTCGAACGGGCGGGCCGCGTGCGGCCCGGCTTCGACCTCTCTGAGCCGCGCACCGCGATCGGTGTCGCCAACATCTGCCGACGCCTCGACGGGATCCCGCTCGCGATCGAACTGGCTGCAGCCCGCATCAGGGTGCTGTCGGCCGAACAGATCGCCGATGCCCTCCACGACCGCTTCCGGCTCCTCACCGGCGGCGCCCGCACCGCCACCGCCCGCCAGCAGACGCTGCGCGCCTCCGTCGACTGGAGCCACGACCTGCTCACGGAACCCGAGCGCGTGCTGTTCCGCCGTCTCGCCGTCTTCGCCGGCACCTTCGACCTCGACGCCGTCGAAGCGGTTACGACCGGCGACGGGATCGAGACCTACCAGGTGCTCGACGAGCTCTCTCTCCTCGTCGACAAGTCCCTCGTCCAAGCCGAAGACACCACCATCGGGACTCGCTACCGGCTGCTCGAGACCGTCCGCCAGTACGCCCTGGAACGCCTCTCGGACACGGACGAGACCGACCCGCTGCGCCGCCGGCACCGCGACCACTACCTCGCCGTCGCCGAACGTGTCAGGTTCACACGCGATCGGCCCGAGCGGTTGAGCGGCGTCCGCGCCGACCGCGACAACTACACCACCGCGTTTCGGTGGAGCCTCGAACACGCAGACATCGAGGTGTGCCTTCGGTTCGGCACCGCCCTGAGCTTCCCGCTGATTTCGACCGGCGCGTGGGCGCAGGCGCGAGCCTGGCTCGACGAAGCCCTCAACCACCCGGCCGGCGACCGCGCTGGCATCGAGGTGCGCATCCTGGCCCTCGTCGCCAGCGCCATGTTCGAGGGGCAGGCGATGGACCCCAAAGGACAGGCGCGAGCCGAGCAAGCCCTGCGCCTGGCCCGCGAACTCGCCAACCCCAGGCTCCTCTCGTGGGCGCTCACGGGCGTCGGCATGGCGTCGATCGCGCTCGATCCCCGGAAGTCAGCCGACGCCCTGCGCGAGGCCGTCGACGGGGCCCGCGGGGTCGGCTCTAGGACGATCGTCTCCGCCGCGCTGTCGTATCTCGGGCTGGCCGAGATGGAGGCCGGTCGCACGCTGTCGGCTCGGGAAGTGCTGGAGGAGTGCGCGCGAGCGGAGTTGGAGCTCGGTGTTGGGGTGCTCGCTGTCCTTCTTGCCCGGCAGGGCGAACTCGATCGCGCCCTCGAGCTGGCGCGGGGACTGGTCGCAGCGGGGTCGGCAGTCGGCAGCGAAATGGACCGAACCAACGGTCAGGGCGGGGAGGCCTTGGCGTTGGCCTTGCGCGGCGACCCGCGCGCGAGGCGATACATCGACGAGCTCACTGACCGCGCCGGAGACTGGGGGATGGCCTTCTTCGTCAGGAACTGCCGTGCAATGGGGGTGCTCGCCCGGCTGGTCGCCGGTGACGCGGGCGCTGCCCGAGCCGCATACCGCCTCACCGACGGCGTGCCCTCGTATCGAGGTGCGTCGGTGGAGATGGACCTCGCGTTGCGGGCAGAAGCCGAACTGGCCACGGGCGACATCGTCGCGGCGCGGACCACGGCGGATCAGGCGGTGCGCGGCGACCCGCAGATGGCGGAGCCGCTCGGCTGGGGCCTGCGCGCGAGCGCGCGGGTAGCAGCGGCTGAGGGCGATGTGGTGCGTGCGATCGACAACGCCCACCGCGCCCTCGACCTGCTCCACGCCAATGACGAGCGCGTCTTCGCCATCGATACCCTGGAACTGCTCGCGTCCCTTGCCGTCGACTCCGACAGCCATGAGGAGGCCGCACGCCTTCTCGGCGCGGCCACTGCGGCGCGAACTGCCATCGGCGCTGCCCGCTTCGGCGTCTACGACGACTGGTACGACGCGACCGTCAACGGCATCCGGGAGGCTCTCGGCGAGGAGAACTTCGACCGCGCCTGGACCGAAGGCACCGAGCTCCCGCTTGACGACGCCACCGCCTACGCCCAGCGCGGACGGGGCGCCCGCAAGCGCCCGGCCTTCGGTTGGGACAGCCTCACCCCTGCCGAGCTCGACGTTGCCGCCCTCGTCGCCGAAGGACTCACGAACCGCGACATCGCCGCCAAGCTCTTCATCTCGCCGCGCACCGTCCATGCCCACCTCAGCCACATCTACGCCAAGCTCGG
>CAZWDB010000045.1:0-33171 GCA_964632885.1 uncultured Acidimicrobiales bacterium
ACGGCTGGGCAGTCCTGTTGGCCATCACCGGGCAGAACTCATTGGCCGTTGACACCCGCGCCGAGGGTGGCCGACTCCTATACGACTAGGTGGGGCGCCCTGCCGGTCCTGCGGGTGAGTGCTTCCAGCGACCGCGTTAGATGTACTCGGCGGCGATGTGGATGTCTTCGTTGCGCAGCTCGTCAAGCAGCGCGGAGCGGCTCTGCGCAGCCTCCGCGTCGCTCGGTCTGCCTTGATTCGTCCAGAGCAACCGCAGGAAGTCGAGATCCTCCCAGATGGGTCCTCGGGGGCGGCGATCGTCGTGATGTCGCGGTGTCAACCACCAGTGCAGGTGCGGGACTCCGTTGCCGAGAGATTCATAGTTCATCTTCTTGGCTCCAGTGGCCCGGTGGACGGCAGCCGCCACCGCGGCCATCTCCATCAGATGAACCTGGCGAACCTCCAGCTCGAGGTCGTAGACCTCGCGTACGCACTGCGACGCAACGAAGAACGTCGCGCCGCGGTAGTACTGCGTGGGACTGATCCACACATGACCGGTCGCGAGCGTGGCCACCGCCCACGGACTTTGGCCAGCCTCGACGGTCGCGATCTCCTCACACAACGCACATGCCACGCCGCGGTTCTAGCCGAGCCAGCACACGCGGCGCCGGCGGATGCGAACACTTCTTCACCCACACCGAGACCGCACCCTCCTCAGAAGCATGCGAGATCAGGCAACATCTGAGTGTGAGCGCCGTGCGCTGGATGGTGACGATGGCTGCTGCAGTGGGCTGCGGCGCAATCCTGTTCTGCGTCGGGTTCGTCGTGATCTGGGTGGCGTTCTTCATCTCGGGGTGTCCACTCGATCCCTACGAACTTGAACTGCTTGGGCTCCCTCCCACATGTCGCTCGGCCTGGGAGTCCGAAGCCGCGTGGGTGGTGGGGGCTATCGGGTATGGCATGGCGTTCGCCCTCGCTCCGGCAGCTCTTGTCGTCATTCCCGTGTGGTCTGCTCGCCGGTCACGACGGCGCCGCATGAGCGCAGTGGCCGGCTGCGGCTAGCAGACCACGACGGCAGACAGAACGATGATCCACAGCGTCGCAGGCGACCAAACCTCCCGCTTCGCAGGGTTCCGCGGGGCTCGCCCGGAACCTCAATCGGTCAGCCGACGGGCGACCACGCGGTGCGGCGCTCCGTTACGCCGGCGCGACGGATCGACGGTTCGTGATCGGACGACCCGGCGTGCAAGGCGAACGGAGTGTCAGCCGAGCGGTCTCGGTGTGAGCCGGCGTGAGCCGGATCGCCGACTCGCGCGCGGACACCGCCTGGCAGGATCTCCGCCGTGGCAGGTTCCTTTGAGCAGGGGATGCTCCTTCGCGAAAGGCGACGCCTGAAGGCAGCGGTACAAGCGTTTGAGAAGGCGGTCAGAGAGGATCCCACTGACGCGCTTGCCTGGTTCTGGCTCGCGGCCACCCGCGACAACCGCGGTCTCGAAGGTGAGGCGATACCGGCTTACGAGAAGGCACTGCAGCTAGGCCTTCCTCGCCCCGAGGAGGCGAAAGCGTGGACCTGGCTCGCCAGCAGCTACTCAAAGACTGGCCGTCACGCGGACGCACTGTCTGCTATTGCGAATGCCGAATCAATCGCTGGCTACGACCCTGCGGACGAGTTCGAACGGATAGCGCGAGCGGTCAAACGTCGATCTCGGCGCCACGCCTAAAGCGACACCAACGCGGCTACCGAACGACGGCACCGAGCTCGCCGAGGGCCGCGCCCTAATGCTCGTCGCGAAGAGATGTTGGGAGCGATAGTTGGCTCGTGCAGGCGAGCGAAGCCGCCGAGGGCTCGGCATCATGCGTGGGTGGCCGAGTCGACCGAAGGTGCCCTGAACCGCCAGCGGCTTCGTGAACTCTTCGACCGGAAGGGAATCGCTCCGAGGTCGTTGCTGGCGTGAGCCGTCGTCTCATGCACGCTCCAGTTCTTCTGCAATACGCCGGATCTGCGACTCTGGCAGACCACGGCCACTAACAAAGATCGTCGTTACCTCATCCTCAACCCACTGGAACGTGTACTCGTAACCCAAGCCCTCACCGCGGTGCCTCGACGCAGACGCCGCCTCCTTCCCGCGGATCTTGTCGCGACTGCCTTCGTGTTCTTGGAGCGCTGCGATCTCGGATGCATCGGCTTGGCCACGCATGACGTTCACCACCACCACGCCCTCTGCCGCGCCCATGTTCGTGCCGACAGGTGCAGCCGAATAGATGCTCACCTCATACACAGTGCCGTCGGCGTGCGTCTCCACGTCTGTACTCACGTGATGGAAGCGTTCCGGTAGATAGCCGGGTGTATAGGATCGAAGATCCGCGCCGACACGGGATGTGGCTGCGGATTCTGCTTGCGCGGCCTGCTCGTCGGAGCCGATGGTCAGACGCGACTCTCGAGGCGGGTCAAGTGCCCACAGAGCGATGAGCGTGAGGCCCACAGCGAGTGCACCCACAAGCCCGACGGGCAAGCGCCGCGATGCGCGCGTTTGCATGCGATTCCCCTTTTGGTAAGCCAGCGGATCTCCGGTGCCGACCGTCGACCACCGCCTGCGACAAGGATACGCAACAAGAAGGCGCACGCGAAGGTGCTCGTTGATCTGAAGGCTTGCCGCATACGACGGCGCTCAGAACAACGCCACGGTGTTGCTGATTGCCTGCTACCGAATGTCGGGCGCGCACCGCGCGCCGACACAACGCGGGCAGTCACCGGCACCACCTCGATGCTCCTCTTTGGTTCGCCGTCCTAGGGCCGGTCAGTGACTTGTCGTCGGCTGCTTCTATACGCGTCGCGTGCGGCATTCCAACGTTGCCGGGCACCTTCGGCGACGTGGCTGCCCGGCCCGGAGGCGAGTTCCTCGAGCAGCGCCACGATCTTGGGGCGGGAGCCCTCGAGGAAGTTGCGTGCGGCGAAGTTGCCGTGAGAGCCCTCGCGAGCAGAAACGTGCAAGGCATGCACCACCCCGTCGATGAGCAACATGCGTTTTCGGGCGGATCCCGCGGCGGGCCAGGCATCGACGAAGCGCTTGAAGTCTGGGCACGGACCGTTGAGGCCGCGGTGCTCCCAACTGCGGTGCCACTCCCGCGGCGTCACCGACCAATCGCATCCAGGGCACCGCACCCGCTCATCGGCGCTCCGCCCTGGGGAACGGACCTGGAACTCCTCGCCGCAGACTGGACATCGCACCCTGCCAGCGGTCACCCGCACCACATCGGCGAGGCGTTCCCACAGCCGCCACCCCACATCGTCGAGGAGCTCGTCATCGACCAGCCCGGCGGCATCCGCTTCATAAAGCCGGATCAGCTTCCCGGCGGGGAGCATCGGCGCCCACCGGATCTTCGCTTCAGACATCCTTGCCACCGTAGGGAAGAGCCTGGCCCAGCGGCGAACAAATTGCCTGTTTCGATGACGCTACCGGTACGGCCGGAGCGACGCTCCGCTGCGGCCCACCTTTCGGGCGTCAGCGGTGCTGCTTGTGCGGGGAGCGGGAGCGGTCGTCGCTTCGTTCTCCCTGAACCGACGACGCGAGAACGACCCGGGGTCGCTTGCACAAGTGCCCGTCTTCGTCGCCCCGAGTTCATCGCTAGCGCGCCAGATCGACGGTTAGCGCGCATTGTCGACGCAACCAGAATGTCGGTCGACGCCCGGCGGGACGGACTAAGTCTCGTCAGTTGGTCTCGCGATGGCCCACGTAGCGGTGCGGGTCTGGGCCACGATCGTTAGCGGCTCATGGAGATCAGCCAGCTCACGACTGTGACCGACCTTGATGGCCACCGCTCGATTCGCCCGCCGACGCGCAAGCTGTAGGAGTCCATCATCTACCGGGGCGGGCTGCGCGTGGCGGCGAACCAGCTCGAACTCGGGGTGAGCCCGCTTGGCAGTACGGAACATCCCGTCGAAAATCACCACGTCGTAACGGTCAGCGGAGTGCTCAAGGTGACGGCGCACGTCGTCGTGACGAATCCTCAGCGGCGCTGATCGCCACGGCGGCGGGAGCAGAGCCAGGCCCTCCGCAACGAGAGCGGCCAACGGCAGGGCGGACTCGACGCCGGTCACCGACCCAGTCGGGCCAACAGCGGCCGCGGCGACAAGCGCGTCACGGCCCAAGCCCAGAGTTCCGTCCAGCACGCGGTCCCCGGCTCGGAGATCGACGGCCTCGACAAGAGCATCTCGACCTCCGCTACTCACGCGACCGGCTCGGAGCGCCGCCATGCCATGCGAGAACCGCACATCACCGAGCCCATCGCAGAGCCGCACGCCTGAAGCCTCAAAGACGATGACTGCCTCCGCCATCTCCATCCCCATGCGCAGGTTGGCGACAACCGGTGCCTGCCACCGCGCACTAGCGGCCTCCACCGCAGCTGCTCGCCGGCCCCATGCTCGCTGGGTCGCGGTGATGGCCAGCCCAATCTTGGTCGTCAAGGAGGCGCCTCTCGGGTTTGGCAGCCCTCCGACGAAGAACGCCCAGGATTGAACGAGGTCGACGCGAACGTCTGCTCGATCAATCCCAGGCGTGCTAGGCCGAAGCCGCTGCCGCACTGCTCACCCGAGCGGGCGATTCCTCCTGGGAGGACTGCAGAATGCAGTTACGCGAACGCTACCGCGCCGACCGCCACCAGCTCAGCCGGATATCTGAGCCGTACCTACCGACGGGTAGGAAGCCGAGCCTCGCGCGACGTATCGGCGCTCAGCGCGAGGATCAGGGCGTGGGACAGCCGAGAGTCGTGGTTAGTGATGTCATCATCGACTGCAGTGACCCGGAGACGCTGGCGAGGTTCTGGTCAGTGGTTCTCGGTCGGCCTGCCGGGCCGAGGACCGGACCGTACGTTGCCCTAGATCGAGTTGCCGACGGCGACATCGGTATCGGCTTTCAGTACGTCGCTGGGCTCGAGCCGAAATCGCAGAAGAACCGAGTGCACTTCGATATCTCGGCCGAGGACGCTTCGGCCGAGGACATTCCGGCGACCGTCGCATTGGTTGAGTCCCTGGGCGGTCGGCGCGTGCCGGGATACGAGAGCGGCGGCTTCTTGGTCATGGCGGACCCAGAGGGCAATGAGTTCTGCATCGTCTCTGTTGCGCCCGTTGATGTCGACGACGAGGGCCGAACTCGATACTTGGAGGGACTCGACCTCGGCGACTGAGTGCAACGGATCGACGGGGTCCGCGCTTATCTCAGTCGCGACCGAAGGCTCAGCTCGCGGTAGATACTCGGACTCGGCCGAGATTCGATGACTTGGGTGTGTCCTGTCGCGTACCGTCGTGGTGTGCCCGAAGACGCTGCAAGAGGTCGAGCGGGGCCAGACAAGGCGGAGCGCCGAGCCGCGCGGGAACTGGTCGGGGCCTATCACAAGGAGCAGCTGCGCGGCTTGCTCGAGCACGTCCGACGCGGGTTCGTGCAGCTCGACGCCGAGGAGATCGACGAATTCGAGCTCGATGACCTCATCCACCGCTACAAGAAGGCAGCGACGAAGCTCTGGGCGTTCTGCGGCGGCGGGCGGGGCAGCATCGTAGAGGCCGCAAACGCGATCGACTACCTACGACAGCGAGGGCAGTCGCCGCCGGACTGGTGGAACGAAGCTGCGCGTCAGGACAAGGCGTGACGTAGCACCTCGGCAGGCGCTTGACGCGCACCAGAACGACGGGTATCGCACGGATGTGATCGCGGCCGAACCTTCGCCCCGGCCAACAGACTTCGGGGGCGGTCACGGGGTGCCGTGGCGGCTGTCGGGTGTGCTACGGATCGGGCACGAGGGCCGGGCTGCGTCGTGTTGCGGTGAAAGCTGTCGGAATTTGGGGGGTATCCGGCCGCGGTCTGCTGGACTCTGTAGGGCGTGGAGGCGAGGACTATCCGGGCGGCGCAGTGGGGCGATCCTGTCGCCATGGCGGCGGTCGTCGACGAGTTCACTCCGACGGTGCTCGGCGCCGCCTACGGCCTGTGCGGCAGCTGGGATGTCGCCGGCGACATTGCCCAGGAGACGTTCGCGACGATGCTCGTGCGCCTCCGCGACCTTCGCGAGCCGGCGGCGCTGCCCGGGTGGCTTCTTGCCGTCGTGCGCACGTCGGCGCGGCGGGCGCGGCCCAGGGCCATCGCTGCTGGCGCGGTGGCGGCATGCCCCGAGGTTGGGCCTGAGGACGTTGTGGTCGACCGCGATGAGGCGCGCCGCCTGCGCGGCGCGCTTGAGGCGCTCGACTCGTCGCTTCGGTTGCCGATGGTCCTGCATTACTTCGCCGGCCTCCCGCTTGCGGCGGTCGCCGGCCTGTGTGAACTGCCGCTGAGCACTGTCAAGAAGCGGATGCGCGTCGCCAGGGCGCGCCTACGAGAGGAGATCGAGATGGACCGAGACGTCGTTGCCTGCACGCCCGTCGAGGGAGCCGACCCCACGGATGTGATCCGCATGTACACGGCCATGCGATCGGGCGATTTGGACCGCGTGGCGTCGGTCCTCGATGTCCGCCCCGACCTCGTCGATGTGCGCGAATCATGGACACGCGCCGAGAGCTTCGCCCACCGGCTGCCATGGACGCAGGGGGGTGGCACGCCGCTGCTGCGCGCGGTCGAACGCGGCGACGTCGCGATGGTCCGGCTGCTGCTCGCCCGCGGCGCGGACCCCAACGGCGCGTGCACCTGCGAGACCGGCGAGTCCCCGCTGTGGGTCGCCATTGTCCAAGGCGAGACCGAGATCGTCGACGTGCTCCTCGCCGCGGGCGCCGATCCCAACCCGGTGACGTCGAGCGGCCGCAGCGCCCACGATGTCGCGCGAATGCTCGGGAACGACGCGCTCACCGCTCGACTGGCGCGGGCGGCGGGTGGCCCCGCGGGCACCGGGATCAAGGCGATCGACCTCTGGTGCCCGCTGCCCGAGCGCGGGCTGGTGGCACTCGCCAACGGATACGGCCTCGGCGCCTTCGTGCTCATAGCCGAGCTGACGCACCGGTTCGCAGCGCGAGGCAGACGCGTGGTCTGGACCGGCTTCGTGCCGGCCCCCATGGATATGGGCGACCTACATCACACCCTCGCCGAGTCGGCCACCGCCGAGATCGTCCAGCTGTCCTTGGCCGCGCCGACGGCCCCGCTTGAGGAGCAGGTGGCGGCGTTCGATCGCGGCATCGCCCGCACCGGCGACGACGCCTTCACCGTCGTCTTCGCCGAGTCGGGCCGCCTCCACCTCGTCGAGGAGCGTCTGCCATCGCTCGCTGCAAGTGGCGGGCTAACCGTCGTGATCGCGCCGCTCGACGGTTCGATGCCGCCGCCGGAGCCGGTCGGGTCGCCGTACCTCGCGTCGATCCGGTTCGACGTCGAACGGGCACGCAAAGGCCAGTGGCCCGCCATCTCCTCCGAGTCGTGGAGCAAGGTCGGCGACCAGTCGGTAGCCGATCTCGCCCGCGCCGCGAAGAACGACGCGCTTGAGGAATACCTGTGCCAGCCGTTCTTCGTCGCCGAGCCATTCCTCGAGCCTGGTGAGTCCGTGCCGATCGATGAGCTGATGGCAGAAGTGCGCGCCCTGATCTGATCGCCGTCGACGCTCGTGGTCCCGCGACCCGCGGTGGCCCGAATTCAATGACGGCGTCTCGCTGGGTTCTCGACGCGTTCTCCTCCGGACACGATTAGCTAGCTAGCTATCGACGCGGGTCTCAGTCACAGCACCCGGGGTGCTGCAGTACTCGCCGCGCCGGTTCAGTGCTCATCGATCTCGGAGTCGATTAGCCGCCGGACACGTGTCCGGGCCGAATGTGTGATTGACAACGGCGGCGTTTCAGAACAATCATTAGGCCACGGCGCTGGACCGATCGCCGAGCCTAGAGGAACCCGCCCCAGCCGGGGCCTCGAAGGCGAAGGGGAATCCTCCCTCAAGGCCACGAGACCACAGGCTTTCCACGTACTGCGTCGCTGGGGGACGAAGGTGCGTCGAGGAGGCTTGTTTTCTATGACCAAGCGCGGAAGCTTCAAGCGTGCTGTCCGCCGTGAGGCACAGCAGTCCGGCCGGACCTACACCCAAGCCCTTTCGGGCATCCGACGCGACCAGATCAGGGAGCGCATGTCGGCGGCGTGGCGGGCTGACGGACTCGCCAGTCACTTCGAGCAGCTGTACGACATCGACGTCGCATCAATCAGCCCGATCGCGCGTCACGGTGGTGGTGTGTTGCGGGTCGACCGTCGCGACGGACCAGCGTGGGTCGCTCGGGTGTTCCCACAAGTCCGCGGCATCGACGCCGTCCGCGGCGACGCAGACATCTTGCGCTTCCTGGAGCGACACGACTTCCCCGCCGAGCGGTGCGCGCACCCTGAACCCGTGTCGTCGTACGAAGACCAGGGTGTCCTCGTCACGACATTCGTCGACGGCGAGCCGTGTGGATTTGCTGTCGAGGACGAGTTCGCTCTCGCCGATCTGTACGGCCGCTTGCACGCGCTTCCTCCCGGCGAGGGCGGGGCAGCACGGCCGGGTGGAGCTTTCGGCTTTGACCCACGTCACGCAGGGAGACCGGTCGAGGACCTCGCCGCCGCCGTCTCGTTCCTCGATGCCGTCGCGGACGACGTGCCCGCAGAGCACCGACCGCTGTATGACTACCTCCGCGCCGAATCCGAACGGGTCGACACCTGCGAAGGGCTGCCTGAGGCACTGACTGCACCGGAGATGTATGCCACCAATGTCCGCGTTGGGGCGACGGGAACGCGAACGGCGATCGACTGGAAGAGCGCGGGCCGCGGGCCCCGGCTGGCCGCGTTCGCGTCCTTGCTCGAAGGCGGTGCCGGCGTAGCAGGCAAGGAGGACGAGATGGTCGACGCCATCGTGCGCGGCTACAGCGCCCACGTTCGGCTCGAGTCCGAAGAACTGGCGCGCCTCGAAGGCGCGATGCGTCTTCAACCCTTCTACCTCGGCGCCCACACCTTCTGGTCTGCGACCGCCTCCGACCGGGACGCGAGCGTCGCCAACATGTGGGTCCGCGACACCGACACCATCAAGAGGATCGCCGCGAAGACGGTGGCCGCGTCGGTCGAAGCGCGATGACCGACCTGCCGTTGTCGGCGTTGCTGTCCAAGCCGCTGTTGGCGCTCGGCCGGGAGATGACCACCCTCCCGGCCAGCGTCGAGCCCATGCCCGGCGCCGCCATCTGGTTCAACGTGTTGCGTCCGCTCCAGCAGCTGGGGGAGGTCAGACAGCGCGACCTCCCCGCGCTCGGCCGGATCTCCAAACGGGCGGTCCGCACGGCGTTGACGCCGGCCCAACGCGCTGGCTGGCTCGAAGTCGACGACGAGAAGCGCCTCCGCCTTACCGCCGCCGGCAAAGCCGCCGCTGATGGGTGGGCTGATCGGATCGGCGAGATCGAGCGCCGCTGGAAGAAGCGCTTCGGGGCACGCCCGCTCACCGAACTGCGCTCCGACCTATGCCGCCTGGTCTCACAATTCGACCTCGAGCTCCCGCACTGGCCGCAGTCCTACGGCAACGCCGACACCTCCATCGTCGGAGGCGTCTCCGGGCAGTGGGGGCGTCCCGCGGCTCGGCGGGTTCGCGGCCTGCCCGGCTTCACCTTCGACATCGACGAGGCGCTCCGGCAGGCCGAGGAGTTCGAGGCCCAATCGGATGGCCGGCTGCATGTAGGCCGGCATGGGAATGACTGGCGGCCGGTCGCGCGCAACGACGACACCACCGCCAGCCTGCCGTTGTGCTCTCTGTTGTCCCAGGTTCTCGTCGCCTTCACGATCGAGTACGAAAGCTGCGGCGGCCTAGCGCTCGCTAGTGTCGCGAACTACGCCCGGTTCGTACCCGACGCGGGGATCGAGTTTCAAGGCGGCGACGCGCTTCCCGTCCGCCACGGGTACTCCACCCTCGAGCAACAGCCCGGCACGAAGCTCGTTTGGCTGCGCCCCACCGACAAGGGCCGCCGGGTTCGGGATGCCTACATGCCGGTGACCGCGTCGGTGGAGCAGCGATGGCGGCGGCGCTACGGCGACGACCTGGTCAGCGCGATCCGGTCCCGAATGGAGCCGATCGTCGCCAAGCTCGACCCGCGCCTCCCGGAGCACGCGATCACAGGCCACGACTGAGGGGCGACCGGCACGTCGCCCATAACGACGCTCATCCCGAACTGACCGGATGACCCTGACCGCCGGCTGAGTGACGCAGATGAGGGCCACCGACCTCGGCGGGTGCTGTCTGGCGCGAGCGCGCCGGAACGACGGTGACGGTCGCTGCTGGTTGGGAATCGAATGAGCCGGCTCGGCGCGCCGATCAGGACGTGTGTGACACTGTCACTCGTGGCGGTCGCCCTGTACCCGGGCTCCTTCGACCCTGTCCATCTCGGTCACCTCGCCATCATCGAGTACGCCGCTGGCAGGTTCGACGAAGTAGTCGTCGCTGTTCTCGCCAATCCCCACAAGAACGTGGGCCTGTTCTCCCCGAGCGAGCGTGTCGAACTCGTTTCTGTGGCCACCGCGCACCTGGACAGCGTTCGGTGTCGCCAGTTCTACGGCCTAACCGTCGATCTCGCGGAAGCTGAAGGCGCTGACGTCCTGGTCCGGTCTGCGCACAAGGAGCGCGGCTTCGAGCAAGCAATGGCGGTCATGAACCGGCGGATGGCCAATATCCCCACCGTCTACGCGCGCGTCGATGGTCCCACCCGAACAATCTCCTCTTCCCAGGTTCGCCAACTCCTGGAAGCCGGTCGTCTGACGGCAGCTTCTCAGCTTGTCCCGACATGGGTCCGACCCGCGCTCGTCGCCAAGGCCGACGGGTTCGCGCCAGCAACCGCCGAGTTCCCCAGCGGCTGACGCTGACAGATATCGACGGCGACGGGGTGCTCTCGCGACCCGTTCTGTCGCGACCGAACGCTCAGCGCCTCGTGACCCACCGCGCCGAGTCGGGTCGCCCGCTTCTCCCGACTGTATCCGGCCAGCGCGGACTACCCGCGGTGCGACAATGTAGTGATGGCGGCAAGTGACGACCACGTCATTCCGATCGATGAGTTGACCGGTGAGGACCTGGCGGCGCTTGGGTGGGCATACGCCAACCGCCAGAACGCAGGAACCGAGGAGGACAACCGCACGCCGAGCGGAGCCCCCGGCGTCCGAGCGAGCGTTGTCGCAGCCGTTCGCGCTGAATGGGATGCGGCGGGGCGCCCGAAGCATGCCGCTCATCGGACCTCGGTCACGCTGATCGATGGGACTCAGGTGGTCGGTGTGACGTTCGTTGCAGAGGACCCATACACTCGGGATACCGCACCGACGTTCGGGCTCTACCTCGATGAGCGCTGGAACCCACCGTGGACCCACAGCCACGTCGACTGGCCCGACTTCGAACTGCCGGGGGACACCAACGCCTTCAGAGTTGCGCTCCACGACGCGCTCGGTCGGGCGAAGCAGGGCGAACGGGTGGAAATCGGCTGTTGGGGCGGTCACGGACGAACCGGCACCGCCCTGGCGTGTCTCGCAGTCCTCGCCGGAACACCCGCATCGGAGGCAGTGGCTTGGGTACGCGAGAACTACTGCGAGCAGGCCGTCGAGACAGCGGCGCAGGAAGCATTCGTCCTTGCCTTCGGTGCGAGAGAACCGCAGGAGCCCTGACTGGCGCCAGATCGACGGCTATCGCACAGCCGTGGGCGCCCCAATGTCGGCGCCTGTCCAGACAGCTCTGGAAGGCTTGAGGGTGTGAGTGACCTCGTCCAGCCGCTGCGTGGCAACGTCGCGAACCCGGTAAGAGTTGGGAACACCGTGCGTCGCGATTCGGGACCATGGACACCTGCCGTACACGCTCTCCTTCGCCACGTCCGCGCGCATGGTTTCGACGGGGCGCCGCTCCCGCTCGGACTCGACGAGGATGGTCGAGAGATCCTCGAGTACATCGACGGCGTCGATGGACGCGAGGTCGCACCCACCGAGGCAAGCCTGCGGTCTGCAATCAGCCTCATCCGCAGATACCACGACGCCACCGTCGACTTCGACTCCTCCGACCTTGCTTGGAACACGGAGCCGTTCATGGTCGACCAGTCCGGCGACGCTCCCGAGATCGTCGCACACAACGATCTCGGGACCTGGAACGTGATCTACCGGGACGGCCTTGCCGTGGGCGTCGTCGACTGGGACTTCGCCGCGCCGGCGTCTCGCCTCTGGGATGTCGCGAGCGCGACGTGGTGCTTCACGCCGATGTATCCGGACGACCTGATCAGTCGCCTCGGCTACGACCCGACCGAACGCGCCAACCGGTTTCGGATCATCTGCGAGACCTTCGGCGTCGACGACCGGCTACGGCTCCTCGAGGTGATACGTCTTCGGCTCCACGTGTCGCACCCGCCGGATCACGATTACGTCCGCTTCTTCGAAGCTCACGTGGCCGGCTGGAAGCGCGACCTCGTCTAGAGACGCCGCGACATACCGACGGCTGCGTGCTGCGGCGTGCCCCGACAGAGTGTGCTTGGCGATGAGACTCGGCCGCGCTGGCCCTTGCTGTTGCTGCTGACGTAGGTCTCCGCGCGGGGTGAGCCGTCCGCGACGGCGAAGCTTCTACTGAGCCGCCCCGGGGTTCGGTAGAGCCGCACCCAGCGCCCGCTACCCGGCGTTTGGTGACAACACTGAGCGGGTTGAGGGCGGGCGGTATGGGACCGGTGTTCGTGACGGCAGACCGTTAGCAAAGGCGAACAGCCGTCTGGCGGGTCTATGACGTGTGCTTGGAGCTGGCTGGCGTCGCGGAGCGCTCTTCCGACGTGGCGTCGGCGGGCTGAGGACGATCGATGTAGGCCGCTGCTTGGAGTGTGAAGAGTTCGGCGTAGAGGCCGTTGGTCTGCATCAGTTCGTCGTGGGTTCCGTTTTCGATGATGCGGCCGGCGTCGAGGACATAGATGCGGTCGGCGGCGCGAACGGTGGAGAAGCGGTGGGAGATGAGGAGCACGGAGCGGCCGGCGGTCATCTCTCTGATCGTCATGAACAGGTCGCGCTCGGCGCGGGCGTCGAGGGATGCCGTCGGCTCATCGAGTACGAGGAAGGGGGCGTTGCGGAACAGCGCCCGAGCGAGCGCAACGCGCTGCCACTGACCGCCAGACAGGTCGGCGCCGTTGTCGAACTGGCGGGCGAGCATTGTGTCGTAGCTGTGGGGTAGCTCTGCGAGGAACTCGTGGGCGCCACCGCGCTTCGCGGCAGCGACGATGGCGTCGGTATCGTCGATGCGAGCGACGTCGCCGACGCCGATGTTCTCGTCCGCCGCCAGCGGATAGCGGACCAGGTCCTGGAACAGCACCGCGGTGTTGCGACGGACAGTGGCGCGCTCAGCGATGGCGCCGTTCCAGCGGATCGCTCCTGCCGCTGGCCTGTAGAGGTCGCACAGCAGTTTGGCGAGCGTGGTCTTTCCGGAGCCGTTGTGACCGACCAAGGCGACGACCTCACCGGCGCCGATCCGGATCGATACGTCGTGCAGCACGGCGCCGGTCGACTCGGGATAGGAGAATTGGAGTCGCTCGACGTCGATTGACGCTGCCGGGGCGGGCGCGATCGTGCACTGCGCACTGGGCTCCGCTCCGTCGCCCGCCGCGAGGAAGGCCCGGAAGTCGCGCAGGTGCAGGCTGCCTTCATAGATGGCGCTGGCGGATGCTCCGATGCCGCTGGCTCGTCCGGCGGTTTGTTGGATGGCGAGGAAGGCGGCTGCGGCGGCCGCCATGCCGAGGCGGCCGGACACGAGGAAGCTCGCCAGCACGAGAACCACCGCGGCCTGCAGCACCGAGCTAGCGACCGCAGCCAGCGTCGCCAGTCGTATGTGGCGGCGGCCGATTTCGGCGATCTCGGCGATGCGCTGGTCGAAGATCGCCGCCCAGCGCGCCATGAGGAGACGGGCCGCGCCAAGGGCGCGCATCTCCGCGGCTGGCTCCCGCCCGGTGAGGAGCAGCTTCAGTCTTTGCCGCATGCGGTCCTTCGGGGTGTGCCCCAATGACATGCTGTACATCGCGCCGGCGAACCGGCTTGTCGCGACCCAAATCGGAACGAACGTGAACAGCAGTACAGGCACGAGGACAGGCTCGATCGAAGCCAATGCGATCGCGGACCCCGTTACCGCGAAGACCGCCGAGCCGAGATACACGAACCCCGACGCCACCATCTGGGGCGCAGTAACACCGACGCGGCGCGCTCGGCCGAGCTGGTCATGGAAGCCGGCACTTTCGAAGCGCTCGTAGTCGACAACGTTCGCGGTATCGAGTGTCAGCGCGACGAACCGTCTTCGACTGACCTCGCTCAACATCTGCGCGGCTGGATGGGTAGCCGCAGTCGCGAATCCCAGTACCGACGTGAGCGCGACGAGCGCGACCAGCGCGGGCGCGACGTCGCCCACCGATACACCCGCCTCGCGACCGGCCGTCAGCACCACTTGCACCACATCGCGGGTCACGATCACGAGAGCGCCGGCCGCCGCGCCGGTTGCGAGCTGAGCGGCCAACGCCCACAACAGCGGCGCTCGACCAGCAGCCCACGCCATGCGCAGGCCTTCGACCATCCGGCTGGGCAGCTCTGTCCAGCGGAGCGGCTCCCCGGTGCTGGTTCGGTACGCCGGCTCATCGTCGAGGCGGCTGCCGTCGCTGTCGTCCTCGGCAGCGGTGTCCTCGGCGTCGACCACAGCCGTCGCGACCTCGTGCTCGGCTGCCATTGCGGGCGCGCCCGCGTAGGCGGCCGCCTGCAACTCGTATAGCTCGGCGTAGTGGCCGGCGGCGCGGATCAGGTCGTCATGGGTGCCTTCTTCGATGACCCGGCCGTCGCGCAGTACATAGATGCGGTCGGCGTCGCGCACCGACGAGAAGCGGTGCGAGATCAAGAGCACCGCTTTGCCGGTGGCGAGCTTCCCGAGCGAGCGAAACAGCTCGTACTCGGCGCGGGCGTCGAGGGCAGCGGTGGGCTCGTCGAGCACGACGAACGGAGCGTCCCGGAAGAACGCTCGAGCAAGCGCCACCCGCTGCCACTGTCCACCTGACAGCTCGGTACCGGAAGCGAAGTCCTTGGTGAGCGGCGTCTCGTATCGCCGGGGGAGCCTGGTCAGGAATTCGTCGGCGCCGGCCGCCTTTGCCGCCGCCCGTATGGCGGCGCGGTCGCCGGCCCGGTCGGGGTTCGCCACGGCGATGTTGTCGGCCGCGCTCAGGGGGTAGTACATGAAGTCCTGGAAGATCACCGCCAACCGGTCGTGGACCGATCGAGGGTCATAGTCGGCGATGTCGGTGCCATCCCAGCGGACCGTGCCCTCGGTTGGCCGGTACAGCCCGGCGAGCACCTTCGCCAGGGTTGTCTTACCGGCGCCGTTCTCGCCCACCAAGGCAACGACTTCACCCCGCCGGATACGAATGGAGATATCCGCGAGGACATCGCGGTCGCCGCCCGGGTAACGGAACGACAGTGACTCAGCCATGAGCTCGTCGAACCCGTCGGGAGCCGAAGGGTTGGCACGACGCGCCGCCACTTGGTCGCGGAGTGTCGCGAACGAGGTGAAGTCGTCGAGGTGCAGGACTTGAGCACCGAGCCGAGTGACGCTGCTTGACGCCTGGGTCAGCCGGCTCGTCAGGAGCGCGGCAGCCGCGGCCGCCGCGCCCGCCGCGGTGACTGACATCCGACCCGACACCAGCATCCAGATGAGCAACCCGTACATGAGCGCCCGTAGCACCGACGACGCCGCGTTCGCTGCCAGTCCCCGAATTAGGTTGCCGCGGATCAGCTTGCGGACACCGGCGATACGGATGTCGTAGAGCCGATGCCAGCGGCCGATGAGGAAGCCGCCGAGGTCGTAGGCATGCACTTCGGTCGCCAGCCGCCGGCTGAACATCACCTCCTCGAGCGCGGAGCGTTCGCGGTCGTTCGAGGTGTTACCGAACGTGAAGTTGTAGCCGTGGATGTTGTTCTTGGCCGCCGCGATCCACAGCGGCACATAGATGGCGACGACCACAGGTACGAGCAGCGGCTCGAGCACGAGCAGCGCCAAGCCGACGCCGATCACGCCGAAAGCGGCGCCGGCGAGATCGACCACGGCGTAGGCGATCTCCAACGCGGCAAACGCGCCCTGCCACGTCGCCCTCGTCAGCCGATCGAAGAAGCTCGGATGCTCGAAGGCCTCTAGGTCGACCGTGACTGCCACCTCGTGTGCCAGACCCTCCATATGACGCATTCCCCGCTCCGCGAGGAGGCGCCGGTATACGCCGGTGAGCTCGAGCGCGACGGCAACCGCCGCCGACACCACCGCCAGCATCACAATCCATGGGACAAGTTCTCCGAGCGACCCTTCGGTCTCGACGATGTGGACAAGCTCGTCGAGCACGCGCTTGCCGACTAGGAGCTGCACCGCAAAACCGGCGCCACTGCCGAGCTGGAGACCGGCCGCGGTCACAAACGACCGACGGTCGGCCTGCCACAGCAAGCGGAGCGCCGCAGCCGTCAGTCGAGGGATCTTCCGCCAACGCCGCCCCTCGCTTGCCGGTGTGGCCTCGTACATCAACTCGTCCCCCATGGCCCCCCCAGCATCGCAACCGCGACCGCCGCCATTACGATATATCGCGAGATTCGACGGCGCGCAATCGCATCACGCCTTGCATCGGGTTCCGTTGCTGTCGACACTCACCGTCGGCCAGACCTACGGCGACCAACGGGTTGGGTGCCGACACAGACCCACGTACAGAGCGACGATGTCCGCGTGCGGTCTCGACGCGCCGTATCAGGAGCGGAGGTGGCAACCACTTGCGCGCCTGCCACCCGTGTCACCGCGGGGCGACGATGTCGCGATGGGCGCGCAGGTAGAACTCCCTCGTAGCGGACTCCCATCGATACTCCGCATCGGTGAGACGCGGTCGCGTACACCGCGGGCGGCCCGCAGAGGCCGCCAAGGATCCGTGATGTCTACGTGCTGGGCACGAACGCCATAAGGCTCGTGGTGCAGTCGGTGAAGCCCATTCGCGCATACAGCGCGCGGCTCGCTGAGGTGTACAGCAGGCCGAAGCCCTCGACTGCCCCAGCAGCTCGCACCGCGGCCGTGGTCATCGCGGCGCCAATGCCTTGCCGACGCCGCGGCTCCAAGACTGCCACGTTGTGGATCGAAGCGAAGTCCCCGGTGATAAAGACTGATGAAGTCGCGACCGGCTCGTCGTCAATCAGGCCAAGAAGGTGTCTGAACGGTGACTCTTGAGACAGGCCTAGTGATCGATACAGCGCGAGGCGGTAGCCACCTCGCTCGGCTTCGACCTCGCTATGAACGGCATCCCACGATGTGAGTTGCGTTTCGTCCTTCACCATTTGGATCGTCAATCGACTCGCTGTCGCCGTCGTCCGGACTTCAGATAGCAAGGCGGCCATACCAGTCAGCACTCCAACCGGCTGAAGACCGGCGCGGCTAAGGCGCTGCCCCAAGTCGGCCGGGACATCGCGTTCAGCGTTGACGAGCCAGATCAGGAACGCCGAACGCGCGGTGAACTGCGCAACAATTGCCCTAATCCGGTCGTCCGCTGACGAGTCGCTAAAACGCGCGGCAGCGACACCATTGTGCGTGCTGCTCTGCAATCCGCTCGCCACCCACACGGCGTCTCCGTCTTCGGAAGCGACGAGGTTTGAGCGCCCCAGGTATCGATAGAACTCAACCTGGCTGGCAGCGAACCGCGTAGGCAAATCGTGCGCATCCAACACCGGGACCAACCTAATTGACCGACGTGCGATGAGGTCTGGATCGCGGGTCGCCGGAGATCGCCCGATCGGCGTCAGGCATGCACTTGCGGTACCCGTCGTTGGCGTGGTGTTCGCCGCGGCCGCTCCGCGATAGCGCCGACGTGTAGATATATGCCGGCGCTCCATCGCGCATCTCACTGAAGTCCGCCGCCGTGGTGGTGGTGTGAGCACGGGTAGGGGCCGCACCAGGTCAGCGCCCGCCGCGGGCGGGTCTCGGGCCGGCGAGAAGGATTCTCGTCCGCCGGCAGGCGAACTCCGGTCGTCGAATCGAAGTGCTGATCGAGGAGGCGCAATCAATCCTCCGCGAGCGGAACGCGACGTAGCGGAAAACTCTCACCGCCCGCGCGCCAGGAAACCGCGCTGAACAGCCGCCGCGATGTCACCCGAACAAGCCACGCAGAACGACGGCGACGTGCGGCATTCGCGCCCAACAGATTGTTCCGTTGACGGTCGTTGACTCGAGAACGTCGCCGGCTCCGACGTGGCGTTCAGCCTGGCTCGGTGTTGTGTCCGAGTCGACTTCTTCGACGGGTGCCGGGACGGGCTAGGCGGGCGGGATGGTGGCCTTGATGTGCTGGCGGTAGACGTGGCAGAGCCAGACCCAGTCGGGCGGGTAGACAGCCAGCGTATTGGGCGCGTGCCCGTCGATCCTGCTCTCGCTCGGCGCGAGCTCGCCCGAGAGCAGCGTCGCGAGGTTGTCGAGCATGAGGTGGAAACCGCCGACAAACCCTGGTCGCCATGGCGTGTCGGGTCCGCCAGGGAGGTCGCCGCCTGGGTCTCCGGGTGGCACGGTCGACTGGTCCTGACGGAAGTCCGTCCGGAACGACTGGATGAAGGTGAGCTCGGTGGTGCCGTCGTCGAGCGCGGCGAGCTCGAATCGCAGTCCTCCATAATCAACAAGCCGAGGGGGATCCCACGCGCGGATCTCGGTGGTCGTCGGGTGGTCGGGTGGTCCGCCCCAGGTAAAGGTCGCTCGGCCACCGAGCCGGGGTTCGATAGTGATGTGCGGAAGCATCCACGCCTCCATCTGGGCCGGGTCGGTGACTGCTTGCCACACTCGTTCGATCGGGTGGTCGTAGCGGCGAACGTGGCGCATCGAGTAGCGGTTCTCGAAGGTGGCGAGCGGCGAGTGCGCCGGTGGCGGTGGAAGCTCCTCGGTGAGCAGGTGCTCATACTTGGCGTGGAGGTCGGGAACGTCCTTGGTCCGGAGCGGCGGATGCCCGTCGAGGTGGTTCGGGAGCTCCATGGCGAGCAACAGCTCCCAGCCCCCGGCCGAGCCCGGCTCGAACCCTGGCAGGTCGCTGTCAGGGAGCGGACCCCAGTGGTGGAACATCGCGAGCACGGTCTTGTCGGGATCCACGGCGGTCAGCTCGAACCGGATCTTCGTCGGCGGCATGCCGGTGAACGCGAGCTCGACGACATTCGGCGGTTCGTAGCGCGACACGACGCCCGGGTGCTCGACTCCTCCAAGGGTCAATGTGAATGCGCCGCCCTCCCGAAGGTCGATGGTGTGTGGCCCGAGCATCCACTCGCTGAGATGCTCCTCCTCGCTGACGGCGCGGAACACCCGGTCGATTGGATGCTCGTAGGTGCGCTCGTAGCGGAGCGTCCAGCGGTCCTCGAACCGGACGTTCACACCGGTATCGGGTGTGGTCATCACTTGCGTTCCCCTTCGCTCTCCGCCATCCGGTCAAGGTGGCGTCCCAATTCGTCAAGGCGGCTCTCCCACAGCGTCCGCTGGGCCGCGATCCACTGTTCGAGTTCGAGGAGGGGTGCGAGGTTCAAGCCGTAGATGCGCCGTGTCGCCTCTTCGCGCACGGTTGCGACGCCGGCCTCGCGCAGCACCCGCAAGTGGCGGGACACCGCCGGTCTGGTGACGGCGAACCTCGACGCGATCTCTCCCGCGGTGTGTTCACCTCCTGCGAGCACCTCGACGATCTCTCGTCGGATCGGGTCGGCCAACGCCTCGCAAGCCAGCATCGGTAACTAACGTAACTACGCCGTTACGTAAAGTCAAGGTTACGGTAACTCGGCCGCGTGGCCCACCGATACCGCCACCCCTATTCCCTGTGTCGTCGCGACCTTCACGTCGACAACACAAGGAGTGAGGGCTCAGGCGGGGAAACGGATCGCTCGGATGACTCGAGGCGAAGCTTCGGGGCGACCGGATCGCCGGTGACGTGCGCGTTCAAGCGCGACCAAAGTCTCAGGTCGATGTCCAGACGGGCGCCCGCTTGTCGACGGGTCGCTCGGTGACATCGCTCGCTCCTACGGTGAAGGCAATGCCAGTGATACTGCTGTCCGGGCTGCCGGGAACAGGGAAGTCGACATTCGCGGCTTGGCTCGCAGAACAGCGGGGCTATTTCCTGATCGAGACTGATCGAGAGCCCGGGTGGTACGCCCACCTCGCCGTCAGCGACGCTGATGGAGCGGCCGCCACCGTGGCGAGTATCCGCGCCTGTGGTGACGATGTTGTCGTCGAGTGGGGCTTCTTGCCCAAGTACCTCGACTCGGTCCGCCTGCTCCGAGACGCTGGGGTCGAGGCTTGGTGGTTCAGCGGTGACGAGGCGGCCACTCGCGACGCCTTCATCAGACGGACCGGAGGTACCGAATCGGTCATGAGGGTTTACGAAGCGCAACTCGATCGGATCAGAGGCGCGACCTCCGCGATCGAACACTTCTACGGCGGCCGGATCATCCATTCGGTCACCGCCGGACCCAACTTCATGAGCCCCGAGGAGATCGCCGACGTGATGCTGCGGACGTCTCCACACGACCACTGACAAACGCTGTGATCGACGGTAGGTGCGCCGTAGCAGCCGCTCGGATGCGTGCATACCCGCGGGTCGACCTCGTGGGCATGGCCTAAGTGCACTTCACCGCCCGCGTTCGCGTAGCCCCGCGACCGGCGTTGCAGGCCCGTCGAGGACCTCGGTTGCTGATCGCTCGCCGCATGAGAATGCTGGCTGCGTGAGTTGGCAGCTCGACCGCGACCTGGGTGACCTAGAGGAGCGCGTCGTTTCCTGTGCGCGTGATTGGCGGCTGCGGGTGGGCGCGCCGCTCGCGGGCGGCCACCGAGCGGGCGTCTTTGAGTGTTGGACGCCACGCGGCGAGGAAGCCGTGTTGAAGATCGCTCCGACAAGCATTGAGGCGGAACAGGAGGGTCGGGCGCTCATGGCGTGGGCAGATACCGACGCGGCCGTGCGTCTCCTCGACGCCGACTTCGATCGTGGCGCGCTTCTGCTCGAACGCATACGACCCGCCACACCGCTGCCACCGAGCGACGAGCCGCGCGCGCTCGCCGTGGCGGCCGATCTCTTGCCTCGGCTACATAGCGTCGCCCCCGACGAGGCGTTCCCGACGATGGCGGAGATGTTCCCGTTCCTCGCCCAGCACGCCGTCGATGACGTCGAGTACGAGCGCCGCACACGCGGCGAACCGGCCCGAGCCGCCTCGGCCGTAGAGCTCTTGCCGTCGGCGGTCGCAGCCGCGGTCGACCTGTGCGAAACGAGCGCGGTCAACGTGCTTCTGCATGGCGACTTCATCGACAAGAACGTGTTACTCGACGGCAACCGATATGTCGCTGCCGACCCCATCCCGCGCCTCGGCGACCCCGCCTCCGACATCGGCGGGTTCGCCGCCGAACATCCGCCATCATCAAGCATCCTGGCCCGAGCTAAAGCCATCGGGGAAGAGACGGGCACCGATCCCCACCGTTGTCAGCGTTGGGCCGCCGTGTGGACGGTGCTCCTCGCGATGTCCGCCTGGCGAGACGACCAGCCCGAGCTTGAACAGCTCGTCACCTCCTCACAGCTCACAGGCCTGCTGACGAGCTGACCAACCGGCTTAGCGCGACCGATCGACGGCAACGTGCTCAGCTCGGCCGCACCGAATGTCGAGCCGGAGCGGCTCAGGAGGGGGCGGATGCACACGTGGCGCCGAATCCGCCGGGCGGTATACGACCTGCGACGCGCAGCTGGCGCGTTCAGTCGACGCCGCAGAGACAGAAGGGGTGTCCCGCCCGGGTCGGTGTAGACGGGACACGTCCCTCCGAGAGGCGGAAGCCGGGGTGCGCCGAGGCGCTCCACGCGCTGCTTTGACGCGGGGGCATCATCGAAGCGCAGGTCGAAGTGGTACAGCTGCGGAGCTAGAGGATCGCCCCACCGAGGCGGCGTGTACGGCGACGCGCGTTGGAATCCGAGGGTCGGTAGGCGATCGTCGGCTGCTCCGATGACCACACGCTCGGGGGTGTCTTCGACTCGCCGCGGCATCCTGAGGAGGTCGGCGTAGAAGCTCGCAAGCACGGGCGCGTCGGGACAGTCGACAACGAGGCGGGTAATGGCTGTCCCGTCGGCGGCACCCGGGTACAGGCAGAAGGGATGTCCGACGGGGTCTGCATAGATTCGATGTGCCATGTCTTCACGCAGCAGCGTGGCGCCACTGCGCTCCGCCAGTTCGCTCGCCGCGGACATATCCGGCACGAGGACATCGAGATGGCATTGTTGCGGATAGGCAGGGTCGGGCCACCGCGGCATCGGCTCGTTCGGCTGCGTTCCTGCGATAACGAGGCTTGGCAGTAGCCGCGTAGCGAGACGCGTCCCGCGTGATGCGAGAGGGGTCTCTAGCAGCGCTGAGTAGAACGCCGCGACCTCTTGGCGGCGCTCTTGCGGGCAGTGGATGTAGATGGTCTGGATACCGTCGCTGATGTAGCCGACAACACCAAAGCTGCCGAGCCCGGTCTCGTCGAATCTGCGCAGCGTAAAGTAGGCGCGTCCTTTCGGCCCCTCGATGGTCAATCGGACTGGCCAGCCGTGCGGGGGGCGGCCCGACTGAGCGATACGCGCGGTGCTGGTTACCTGGCGCGGGGAGCCCGTGAGCTGCGCGAGCGTCGGATGCCAATCCTTCCGGATGTAGTCCGCCACGGTCCACCGGTGGTGGTCGCGCAGTTCCGCCACCCGCTCGGGCCCCATCAGGCTCTCGGCAGCGGCGATATCTGATTGTTCGAGAGCCGCGACCAGCTCGTGGGCGGCGACAACCGGATCATCCATAGCGCCTCAGGAGTGGACCCTTTCGGGCCGGGTCGTGCGCCTTACCACGGGACCACACTTAGCAGGTGAGGCGTCAGCTCGCTCTCATGAACTGCGTGACCGGCACCGCAGATGCACGGATCGGCTCCGGCGTGGCGATATCGGCGGCGAACAGCGGCTTGTTCATGCAGTCTCTTTTGTTGTGGCGCAAGAGGCGGAGGACTTCGTAGCGATGGTTGGGCAGCTGCTCGACCGTCCCGCAAAGCTGCAACGCGTCCTGCAGCGCCAGGACGGTACGCACGTCACCGTGATCCGGGTGGAGCTGGCCGACGGTCGAACCGTCGTCGCGAAGCGGGGCAGGTCGTTCGCAGCCGATGATCCGGCGCCGGTGCCAAAGTCGGCGTGGGCTTTCTTCAACGAGTGGGCGGCCCTTCAACTGCTGGAGGACGTTTGCCCAGGTGTCGCCCCTCGGATCGTGGCGGTCGACGGTCGCGTCGGCATCCTCGTGTTGGAAGATCTGGGTGACGCGCCAAGCCTCCCGGACGTGCTGAGTGGCGAGGACCGGGTCAAGGCTGAACAGACGCTGCTCGTGTGGACATCGTGCCTTGCCCGCATACACGCGACTACCGCTCACGCCGCCGCACGCTTCCGCCAAGCGCGCGACGCCATGGGCGTCGGCGGGACCCTCGACGGCTATCTCGACGTCGCCGGCGAGGAGCGCCGCTTCAGGGACGCTTGTGGCCGTCGGCCTGATGCCGCCGTCTGAGTCCCGCGATGTCTTCGCACGGGCGATGGAACCAACAGCGCTGATCCACCGCGATGTCGGTGGCGGAAACGAACTCGTCAACGCCGGCGGGGTGTCCCTGATCGACTTCGAGGTCAGCGGGCTGGCGAACGCGATGATCGAAGCCGCGATCCTGAGGATGCTCCTCCGCCAGGGCGAAGCTGAGTACGCGCTCCCTGACGATGTGGTCGCCGCGCTCGAAGCCGACTACGCCCGCCAAGCGCCGATGACGGCCGAGGCGTACGCGCTCGGATGTGCGTACGTCTTCTGTATGGAGTTCGGCTGGACCTACACCGAGCCGCGTCTCCGCGACAGCGACATCGCCAAGACCGCTCACCGCCGCCCGAACGCTGCTCGAGCTCCACGATCGACAAGGCGGCGTACCCGCGGGCACTCGAGCCGTAGCCGCAGCGGTCGCCGGACTTCCACTGCCAGCCTGGCCCGCCTTTCGCTGATCACCCGCGACAGCGAGGCGACCTTTCCTCCAATGGCCCAACGCGCGCCGGAACGACGGCGATGGTTGTGGTCGGAGCGCGACCGAATCGTGCTCCGCAGACGATGCGCGGGCCGCTAGCGGTCGCTGGTTCTGCAATGTTGGATCGCGTGGGCGAGCCAGACGGGCCGCGTGAGATCGCTGTGGCGATGGGCCTGGCTCCGCGCGAGGTTCGGAGGGTCGGCCACCAGTACACGAACGACCACTGGCACGTCACCGCGGTCGATGGCGCGTTCTTCTTGCGAAGGTCCGCACCCAACCGGGCTCGCGATGCCGTCGACTACGAAGTGGCGATCCTCAAGGAGCTGGCGGCAAGAGGCTGGCCGGTTCCACGGCCACTCGGCGAGCCGATGTCGGCCGGAGGGCGAGTGTGGGCAGCCTTCGAGGCGTTGCCGGGTGGACCACGGCGTCCTAGGTCGGACAGAGGGTGGCGCGACGAGCGACGGGCACGCGGCCGCCTGCTCGGAGAGTTGCACGGCGCTATGGCAGACCTGCCGGTACGCGGTCAACGACCGGGATTCGAGCGAGCGGAGCGCTCCTTCGACCGCCTCGACGACCAGCTCCCTGGGCTGGTCCGCACGCACCCGGAAGAGGCACGTCTGCTCGGTCGGCACCTGGACGAGACGCGGCGAACGCTCGACGCCCTCGATGCCGCAGCACAGCCGGCTCAGCTCGTACACGGCGACTTCTCAACCTGGAACCTGCTCTTCTCACGGGGACAACTCAGCGGCGTCCTCGACTTCGACATGAGCCACCTGAATCACCGCGTCGCCGACTTCGCGATCAGCTGGCGCGGAGTCCACAACGACGTCGTGCGCGGCTACAACGAGGTCAACCCCCTCACCCCATGGGACTGGCAGCTCCTCGTCCCGGTGTTCCGCGCCTGGTATCTCTGGCAAGCCGCCGAGAAGTTCGTTGGACCCGTAATCCCGGCCCCTCAGCTGGGATTCGTGCTTGGCCACCTCAACGCACAACCCACAATCGCGCCATGAGCCGCGACGGATCGACTCGGCTCGGCTCTCACGGTGGGCGTCACCGAATGTGCGCTACGACCTTCGCAACGTTGGCCTCCAGCGGATCCTGTGCGTCAACTGCGACATCGACCCGCTCTGGGGACTCGTAGTAGGCAGCTTGCCGTTCGACTTCGGCCCAGTCGACTGGGTTGCCAGCGGCATGACGAGCTGCCACCCGCTCCCGATGGAGGCTCTCATCGGAGTACATGGCGTGCACGACAAGACAATCCGCGTGCTGCTCCTGGGCGACTTGCTGGTAGTCAGAGCGGATCGACCCGAACGGGTTCACTGCGTCGACTACAGCCGACAAGCCAACCTTCAACTGGACGACGGCGAGCCGGTGCACCACGGCGTAGGGCGCCTTGCCGACCGAATCCCACTTGTCAATGCCGAAAGCACCAAGAGCGCCGTGCACTGGGTCCACCGACAGGTAGGCAGCGGGAATCGCTCGGGCCACGGCTCTTGCGACACTGCTCTTGCCCGAGCATGGCAAGCCGGTCATGACCACGAGCGCAGGCACCGATGAAGCGTACGGCCTCGACCGTCGTCACTGATGAAAGCCGGACTAGGCCTGCACGCATATCGATGGCGACGTGCGGCCGTCTGGCGCAACCGAATGTCGCTCGGCGAGCGGGCGCGACGGAACACGCGGAGCCGGGACCTGTTCTGCGCGATCGTGTGGCGGATGAGCACTGCCGATGTACGAGCCGCAGTGTCCGCCTCCGCTGGTGCGCTTGAACGCCTTGACGCGGCGGCATGGGGCCGCCGGGCGCCGCTGGTCGGGTGGACAGTCGCGGACACGGTCGGACACATCGTCGGCGCGCTTGGCTCCTACGCGACCCTCCTCTCGATAGAGCGAATCGCGTCCAACCCGCTGCCGATTGTTGTGAGGCCGCGTGACTCGGTTCAACCCGACGGATTGCTGACCGCGCTGGAGGGCGCTGGCGAGCTCCTCGCCGCGACGGTCGAGCGTGCCGACCCGAACGTCTGGGTCACTCACCCGTGGGGGCGAGCTGACCGCACCGCCATCGCGGCAATGGGATGCGACGAGACCCTGATCCACACATGGGACGCGTGCCGAGCGGCCGCCTTCCACTTCCGACCCGCGGACGACGTGTGCCGCACGGTCCTCGACCGGCTGTTCCCATGGGCACCTACGGACACCGATCCATGGGAGACACTTCTATGGGCGAACGGGCGCCGCCGTCTCGGCGAGCGCTCCCGGCTCCCTCAACGGTGGCGCTGGTACAGCTCCGATCTGAGCACCTGGGACGGCAGAGGGCCGAAGGTTGGAGGACCACACGGCGAGCTCGTTGACTGGCACGGCCAGTGATCGGCGCGTCGTGTCATGCGCACGGATCGACGGATTCTCGTACGGCCTCGGCGCGGCCTATTACGCGTGGATAGGGAATGAGCGAGTCCGACTGCCGAGTAGAACTGGGCTTCGTGAAGGCGCTCGATCTGAACGAACGAGGTTATCGTCTCTGCGATGGAGACGAGCTGCTCGCCTTGGGCGACCTTGCCGCGGTGGCTCCGGCTCTACCGACCAACGACCTCGACGTATGGATCGGTCCACGCGAGCACATCACCTCCCTCCCCGAGGTCGAGCCGCGGACTCGGTCTGCCTGGCTCGAAGCGCTGCAGTCGCTGATCGGGCGATGGCGGACGAACTGCGAGGCCGATGGAGCGAACGTCTTTGCGTATCTCGGGTCGTCCAGAGATGACTGGCCGGCGCACGTCGCTCTCAGAGTCATCGGACGTAGAATGGTCGAGCCGGCAATCCCGTGCACGTCTTCAACCGCCGCGACGTCGTGCCGTTCACTCCAGACACGCAGAGGGCAGCTGTCCTGGATGTCCTCAGCGTGCGCGAGCCCCAGCGTTGGCTCCTTAAACCCGAGGATCAGCTCCGGACATGCATGAGCTGCGCGCCGGACCGGCTCGAGGACTACTTGATCGCCGACATCGGAGGAGCACGCCTGTTCCAGCACGGCGGAGCGACTGATGTGGGGATGCTCATCACGTGCCCGATCCGGCACGCAGAGCGGGTCGAGGACCTTGACGATGGGGACTTCGACTCACTCCTGACGACGGTCGACCTCGTCAGATCGATGTTCTCCACGGCGCTTGGCGCCGACGGGCTGTGGCTCGGGTTCAACGACGGGCGAGTCGCTGGGCAGGAGACACCTCACGTTCACATCCACCTCTGGGTTCGTGGCCCCGCCGACGCGACGAACCCCTTCACACATGGACTGCCGCCGATGGTCGGCCAACCGACCGCGTCGCAAGTGCGGAGCCTCCGTGACCGAGCGCGGCAGGCGTTCGCACTTGTCCGCGACGACGGCACGTAGCCAGCCGCCGGCGAGCTTCTGAGCGCGGCAGCCTCGGAAAAGTCGCGACGGATCGGCTCGTGGGCCCACGGCTACGCCGTGGGGCCATAATGGCACCGTCTCGGGCTTGGCAGGCGTCTAGCTCGGTCAGCTGTTGGGCGTTGTCGTGTGCGGGTGCCAGGGCTCGTTGCCGTGTTCGGCGCGGGCTGCCCAGATAGCCGGGATGTCCTCGTCGGGTCGCTCGTTGGGGCCGAGGTCGGCATGGCGGATGGCGGCGCGGACTGCGTCGAGGACGGTGTCGTGGAGGTGGCCGTTGGTGAGGACGTGCACCTCGGCGTCGATGTCGGTGTTGCCGTCGAGGTCGGAGAACCGGCCACCTGCCTCCTCGAGGATGCAGATCTGGCCGGCGAGGTCGGGACCGCTGCCAGACCACCAGTGCACTGCGACGTCGATGGCGCCGGCGGCGACGTCGAGGAAGATGAACTTGTCCTGCCATGGCCGCACGACCGCGCCCATCGCCGCGATCGAAGCGACCGGGTTGGAGCTCAGCTGCCGGAATGCGGAGGACCGGAAGTCGTCGGCGATGACGGCATCGGCGAGCGTCCGCGTCCCCGAGGCGTGGATCGGTGTGGCGTTGCGGAAGGCGCCGCATCCTTTCGCCGCCCACCAGCGGGTGGAAGCGGCGGGCCGCGAAACCACGCCGACGGTCGGAGTGCCGTTTTCCATGAGACCGATGAGCGTCGCCCACTGGTCGCTTCCCTCGATGAACCAGGCGGTCCCGTCGATGGGATCGAGCATCCACACACGGTCACCTGTCGTTGGGCCGCCGAACTCCTCGCCGTAGACGAGATCGTCGGGGCGGCAACGAGCGAGCTCGTCGCGCAGCGCGCGTTCGACTGCTGTGTCGGCTTCGGTGACGACACCGCCGCCGGGCTTGCGTGTGTGGCTGGCGTGATCCGATCGGAACTGCGCCATCGACAGCTCATCGGCAATGTCAGCCAACCGCAACGCCACAGCCAGGTCATCGTCGCCCACTCGGCGTTTGGTGCTCGCCGCCTCGTCGGTCATCACGCCAGCGCCTTGATCAGGCGCCACCGGCTGCCCACCGCTGTCTCGGTCACGAAGCCGAGTCGCCAGTAGAGACGCAGCGCCGGGTTGTCCTGGTCAGTCGCAACACTGATCTGGCGGTGCCCTGCGGTCCGACATAGATCCAGTAGTTGGCCGAGCATGGCGGTGCCGTGTCCCTGTCCCCGCAGCTCGCGGGCAATCCAGGCGTCCGCCAGCACTGGAGTGTCGGCGGCAACGAAGCCCAATGCTGGTGGGGCTTCCTCGACGGTGCGGTACCAGGCCGCGCCGGCAAGCTGTCGACCGACCATTCCGACCACACCCGCGTCGTCGGCTCGTCCCCAGTCCTTGATCAGTATGTCGTACTCGACGAGCAGCTCTTCAAGCCAGGCTTCGGCCTCTAGGGCCTGGCGAAGGAGGCTCGCGTCCTCTCTTCGAGCCTCGCGCCACACCACCCCAAGTTCGCTCACATGCCTCATGATCGCTCAGAGCCGAGCGGGCTTTCGCATGGATTGCCAGCTGGCCACTCCCCCGACGCGTGCGTACAGAACGACGGGATTGGTCGCTCTCCCTGAGCGGGGTGAGCTCAACAGATTGTCGATCTCCTGAGGAGCCATCCGCCGGATTGCTGGCCGGTTGGCATAGCCGCGGCGACTCTGCCGTTCCCTAGTCAGCCTCTGCTGCACCCGGCGGTTGCGATGCCCTCGAAGGCTTCCCGCTAGGTGATGTGATGCGGGAGCCGACCGTTCGAGCGGGCTAGGAGCTGACGGGTTCCAGCGCCTCTAATAGCGACGACAGCGCAGCCACCGTCAACGGTGCAGCGAGGGTTTCGCGGACCGCCCGTTCTTCGAAGTCGGCCTGCTCAGGCGACTCCGCAGCGATGCAGCCGTGCGCTCGCTGAAGCGCCCAGTTGAGCCACCCGCTGATACCGGAGGTGAAGGAGCCCAACGTCAGCCTGGGCACGCCCCCCGCACGCGCTCGGTAACCGTCGACCAACGCTCTCGCCGCCTCGAGGTTGTTGCCGGAGTACACCGACCACTGCAGGAGAACCGAGGCCAACTCCCACTCCACAGTCATCGGCCCCGCGAAGTCCCAGTGCATCACGACCAAATCACCGCCGGCGCCGATGCGGACGGTGTCGACAGTGATGTCGCGGTTCGTAATGATCACCGAGTCCGTCGGAATGCCATCGCAGATCGCGGACAGTTCCGCGACCGTGCGCGACAGCGCCGCGAACTCGTCCGCCCACGGCTTCTTCGCGGTGCGGGCCTGGTTCAGCACCGCCGCCCACGACGCCTCGGACGGGCGGTCGGCAACCCACGGTCCTTGGATCGGCCGGTCCGTCGACGGCGCGACCTCGTGGATCGCCGCTAGCACCTCGCCCACATGACGAGCGACCGATGAGGAAACGGGCTGCACCGGTGCCGGACCGAGATCCATCCACTCCTCGACGCGCCAGCTCTGACCAAGGAGGCGGCGTACGAGCCCCCCGTCGGGCGTCCGGACAGACACCGGTGACGCCACGCCCGCGCCACGCGCGCGTTCCTTGAGGTCGACCGCGGTACCTGCGTGCTCGTCGTTGATCCAGCCGAAGACGGGAACGATCACGAAGCGCCCCATCGCGGTCTCAAGGCACCACCGCCTGCCCATGTACTCGTAGCGGATCGGTGTCATCGGCGCCGTGGGCGGGCCCAGCCCGAAGGCGACGCTGATGTCCTCCCCCAAGCCGTCGGGCGCCTCGGGAGCGGCTTCGCGGCGCCGGTCAACTTCGGCCTTCAAGTCGCTCCAGGTTCGGAAGCCGTACATCTCGGCGAGCATCCGCTGGGCGTCGGCCAGCGTCACCTTGTCGTCGGTCTCTCGGAGTGAACCGAGCACGTCCTTAGCCTCGCGGCGCAGGAACTCAATGTTCGGGTTGTCGCTGAGAACTCTCACTGCAATTTCCTCGCTCCCACCCGGACCCGCACGGGTGCACGAAGAGCGGGTGCACTGATCGCCTCGCTCAAGCCGGACTAAGGCGGTGGCTTCGAGCCTTCCGGCGGATCTCGGCGCGGCCCCGTTCACGCGCTTGGCTGAGACTCTACAACCGGTCGCCGATTCGTCAAGGGTTCTGCTCGCACTCGTCTGTGTCACGCGCCTCAACTAGGCGACTCGAGACGGGAGACGCTCGCAGCGGCCCAGCACCTACCGGCGAGGACCAATGGGCGCATCGAGAAGAGCACCCGCGCATTCGGTCTGCACGCGGCTTCCCCCCCGTCGAGGGATCCGGCGCTGTCACATTGCCCCTGACTTAAGCCGAGCAGATCGCCTAATACACGGGTGATCCTTGTTGTATCCGCGTGTAGTTCATCTGGCGCTGGGGCGATCAACTTTGCGCCGATCATCGCGACTCGAGTTCGGCGAGGGCGCGCAGAAGGACCTCATCCCGGACATCGGTCCCTGGCCCGATGTCTGGAGGTGTGAGCCGGGCGGCAACCAGGTCCCAGTAGGCGATCGAGGACATGCGTTGGCCGGTGGTGGCTTCCCAGCCGGCGCGGACGCCGGCGGCGGCGGGGAGGCCGTAGGTCAGAGCTGCGCTCTGTCTGGCGTAGCCGACGTCGACGCCTGGATGACCGACACCGGCGCATCCCCAGTCGAAGAAGCCGACGCATCGGTCCTCGACCGCGTTGGCGTTGCCTACCCAGGCATCGCCGTGGACCAAGCCGACTTGGCCGGCCGGTCGCGGCAGGCGAGCGAGGACCGCGTCGACGCGTGCGAACAGCTCCGCGCCGGCGGCGGCCCGCGCCGTCCCGGCGTAGCGGCGGCGCTCGTCGCTGAAACCTCCTTCCCAGAAGTCCATAAGTCCGCCCGGATGCATGGAGTGACGTCGAGCGGGGAGCACGGCCGTCGGGCCAGCCACGGTGACCTGGTGCAGGCGGGCCAGCTGAGCGCCGAACGACCGGAGGCGCGCCGGACTGTATGGCCCGGCACCGACAGCTTCGCCGTCGAGCACCGACACCACTGAAGCGACGCGTCCCGTCGCTCGACCGTCGCTGTCCAGTCTGAGCAACCGCGGCGCCACGGCCTTAACCCCTTCGGTCTGACGCAGCGCAGCGGCCTCGGTTCGGACGTAACCGTCGGGCTTGACGGGCCAGGCCCCACCGACCCGGACGACCCCCGCGTGGAGCGCAGAGTCCGAAGCGTCGGCGCAGCGCACCAGCCACGGACCGAGGCCATCGTGAAGGTCGCGAACGTTGATGATCTGTCCGCCGGGCAACAAGGTGTCAGCTGCCCATCTCAGGACGGCGGGTTCGCAATCTGCCACGAGAGTCAGGCTGCGGCTTCGAGGGCGAGCAGGGTGCGCTTTGCCTCTGCGCCGCCGAGGTAGCCGCCAAGCTCCCCGTCGGAGCGGACGACACGGTGGCAGGGCACGACGACAGGCAGCGGGTTGGTGGCGCACGCGGCGCCGACGGCGCGGACAGCCCTGGGGTTGCGTGCGAGGCGGGCGACCTCGGCGTAGCTCAGCGTGTGCCCGTAAGCGACGTGGGTGAGTTGGCGGAGCACCGTGCTGCGGAAGCCGGAGGTCAGCTGCCAGTCGATTGGCACCTCGAAGCGCTGGCGGGACCCAGCGAAGTACTCGTCCAGTTCCCGCGCCGTCGACTCTAGGCGGGAGGGGGCGTGTAGGAGCCGAGGGCTGATCCGGTCGGCGAGGGACTGCAGCACCGCGGCGTGATCTTCGCCGGCGTAGGCGACGCGGACAAGGCCGACACCGGTCGCCGCCAAAAGCAGCGTCCCAACCGGGCTGTCGACGGTCCGGTAAGCGATGTCGAGGATGCCTTCTGTCTCGGCGGCAGCGGCGAGCCGCTGTCGGAGCGTGCGCAGGTCCTCGGGTTCCTCTGGGTAGTCCGCCGCAAGCTCGCGAGCCAGGTCGGTGGGTGTGGTCATCGGGATGTCTCCTTCTTGGCAGGGTCGCCGGCATAGCGGCGTCGCAGCGAGGCGATGCCGTCGGCGGCCGCCCTCCGGGCAGCGTCGGTGGTACCGCCGAGGATGGCGGCGACCTCGACGTAGGGAAGGTCGGCGAGGTAGTGGTAGGCAACCGCTTGGCGTTGTTTGTCCGGGAGTTTGGCCAGCGCGTCCGTGACGTCGAGCCCATCGGCGTCGGCATCGGTCGTCGTGGCCGCCTCAGGGAGCGCGGCGGTCGGTGTCGGGCGCCGTTGCCTGGCCCGCAACACATCGATCGCTTTCCGGTGAGCGATCGTGACGAGCCAGGCCCCGACGTTGGCGTCGGTGGGCAGGGCTGGGTAGGCCCGCAGCGCGGATAGGAACGTCTCGGACCAGGCGTCCTCAGCGTCGGCGGACCCGAGCACTGCCCTACATACGCGCAGCATCGTCGCTCCGTGCGTCGCTACGACGGTCTCGAACGGCGGCTTGCTCGTCACGCGGAGTAGACGCTCCCGAACCCGAAAACGTGATATCCCGAGTCATCAGACGGCCCAACAACTCGCACCAGGACGCCGAAGTGAGGCCGACTGGGATGGCCGCTTCGGCATCGCGGCATCGTGCCACGTAACACCCACGGCAGGAACCGAGGCTTCCGCTGGCGACCCGAGCGGATCGACGAGTCCACCCTCACCGAGGGCGCGACCGAACGACCGCTCGCGAGCACATCTTCGGTTCGGGACCGTCCTGCACCTGCACCTGCACCTGCAGCTTCCTTCGATAGCCGGCAATAGCCTGCGCCTGTGTGTCAACGGCCAATGAGTTCTGCCCGGTGATGGCCAACAGGACTGCCCAGCCGT
>CAZWDB010000046.1:0-32423 GCA_964632885.1 uncultured Acidimicrobiales bacterium
CGTAGATCGACTTCGGGAACGGGTTCGGCTTCTGGAACACCATCCCGATCCGCCGGCGCACTTCGACCGAGTTCACGCGCGGGTCGTACAGGTCGACACCGTGGTAGGTGACCTTGCCGTCGAGCCGGGTGCCGGGGATCAGGTCGTTCATGCGGTTCAGACAGCGGATGAAGGTGCTCTTGCCACAGCCCGAGGGACCGATCAGCGCGGTGATCTCGCCTTTAGCGATCTCAAGGTCGATGCCGCGTACGGCCCGGAAGTCGCCGTAGTAGAAGTCGAGGTTCTCGACCGCGAACACGATCTCACCCATCGGCCGCTCGGGCGCGCCGTGGCTCCGGGTGGCGTCGTCGGAGTCTTCACCCGGTGCAGCCGGTCGCGCCACGATGGGGTTGGCAAGGGGGCGTTCACTCATCAGTTCCACCACCGTACCCAGTCGGCCGCGGCGGCTTGACCCGGAACGTATGGCCACTCTCAGCCTCGCTTCTTCTCGAATCGGTTGCGGAGGACTATCGCGGCGGTGTTCGCGAGTAGGACTACGGCGAGCAGGACGACGATGGCGGCCGCCGTCGTCTGCACCCAGTCCTCGCCCGGTCGCCCCGCCCATGTCGTGATAACGATCGGCATGGCCGTAAAGCGCTCCCGGAGCGCGCTGAGGTCGAACAGCTCGTCACCCCCCGTCAGGTAACCACTTGTGGCGCCGACGAGGATGAGCGGCGCCGCCTCCCCCAACGCCCGCGCGAGCGAGAGAACAGTGCCGGTGAGGATTCCCGGAGCGGCGTACGGCAGCACGTGGTACCTCACGACCTCCCACCTTGTGGCGCCGACGCCGTAGCCGGCTTCGCGAATGGCCGCGGGCACCGCCCGGAGCGACTCGGCGGAGGTAATGATGACGATGGGGAGTACCAGGGTGGCGAGCGTCAACCCTGCCGAAACGATGGTCCTGCCGTTGGCGTCGGGTCCGGTGACCTCCCGGAGCGCCTTGACGAAGATCGTGAGACCGAGGATCCCGTAAACGACTGACGGCACGCCCGCGAGGTTCCTGACGTTGACGTCGACGAACCGGCGGAGTCGGCTCTCCCGGGCATATTCCTCGAGGTACACCGCGGCTGCGACGCCAATCGGGAAGGCGACAGCCACTACGAAGGCTCCGATCCAGAAGGTCCCGACGAGGCCCTGCTTGATCCCGGACGTCTCTGCCTGCGATCGCAGTGAACCCGCGAGGAAGTCGCCCAGGCGACCGGTGAGGACGCTCGCGCCACTCGTGATCATCTCGGCCAGCAGCACGACAAGTATCAGCACCGAAGTCGCCAGCGCGGTGACGAGGCCGATTTGGTAGACGCGGCCGGGCATGTCGAGGCGCCGTCTGCGGAGCTGACGTTCGACAGTGGCGCCCGCCGTAGAGCTCCCGGCGGAGGCAGGCGTGGTGAGGATTGTCATGGGTCCTCCTCAGTAGCGCTGGCGCACGCGCCGCACGAAGCGGTCGGCCACGATGTTCAGGGTGAGCGTGGCGAGAAACAGGAGCATGCCGACGAAGAACAGGCTCTGGAACGTGAGACCGGCACCCCGTACCTGATCGGTCCCCGCCGCCTGGGAGGCCATGGCGGCGGTCATGGTCTGCCCCGGACCGAAGAGGTCGAGGCTGAACAGCGCCCCGCCCGTGGCGCCAGCGGCGATGAAGACGACCATCGTCTCACCGATGGCGCGTGAGACCGCCACGATGAAGCTGGCGACGAGGCCCGACACCGCGGCAGGGATTACGACGCGGTTGACTGTGCTGATCTTGCGGGCACCCATCCCGTAGGACGCCTCGCGCAGGGCCATAGGCACGGACCGCATCGAGTCCTCGGACACCGCAGCGATCAGCGGAATCGTGAGGATCCCCACGCCGATGCCGGCGGAGGCCAGGTTGAACGTCGTCGCGCCATCGTGTAGACGTTGCACGACCTCGGGTGAGATCCATGAGAGGGCGAAGAAGCCGAGCACGACGCTCGGGATGCCGGCGAGGATCTCGAGTGCCGGCTTCACAACCTTCCTCAGCCGTCCGGGCGCGTATTCCGACAGGTAGATTGCAGCGCCGAGGCCCAGGGGCGTCGCCACGAGCATCGCCACTCCCGTGACAAGCAGCGTGCCGACCACGATCGTCTTCAGGTCGTAGATCCCCCGCCGGGGGAACCACCCGGAACTCCATAATGAGGCCAGCTCGACCTGCGACACGAACGTCCACGCCTCGCCTGCGAGCGAGAGGATGAGTAATGAGCTGACTACGACCGACACCATCGCGGCCGATCCCACCAGCGCGTGCACCAGTCGTTCCCGGCGGAGACGGCGGCGGTCGCCGCGGAGGGCGCCGACCGTCAGCGGCGGCTGCATTGTGAAGTCGGCGGTAGCGTTAGTTGGCACCAGTCTTCCGGTCTTCCCATAGACGTCGCGTCGTGTCGATGTCCTCCGCGGACAGCACGACATAGCCGACCTCGCTCACCGATTCGATGGCGTCGTTGAGGTAGAAGTCGACGAAGGCGGCAAGCGCCTCGTTGTCGTCCGCTCGGGCCGCGTTCACGTATATGAACAACGGCCGAGAGATCGGGTAGCTGTTGTCGGCGATGGTCTCATCGCTGGGCTCAATGCACTCGCCGTCCGGCTCCTCCGCGATTGGGAGGACCTTGACGTCGGTCGCCTCCTTGGCGAAGGCGAAGCCGACCCACCCGAAGCTCGCGGGCGAGCCTTGGATGCCCTGGATGATCACGTTGTCGTCGGCGGAAGCCTGGTAGTCGGGGCGGGTCGTGGCTTCCTGCCCACGATCCTCAGCGATGTCCTCGAGCGCGATCTCGACATAGCTCGCGAACGTGCCTGACTCCTCGCCGGGGCCGACGATAGTGAGGTCAGCGTCCGGAAGGTCGGTAGTCGACCCCAATTCGCGGGCGAGCGACTGGGCGTCGTTCCAGTTGTCGACGCCCTGCGACTCCGGCCCGCTGAGCGCGTAGAGGTCAGCGAACGAGAGGCACTCGACGGCATCGTTGGCGACGTTCGTCATCACCGAGAGACCGTCGTTGCCCACCTGGAGCTCAATGAAGTCGATGTCGTTCTCGGCGCAAGTGTCGATCTGCTCCTGCTTGATCTTCGACGAAGCGTCGTTGATGTCGGTCTCTCCGCTGCAGAACAGCTCGAAGCCGTCGCCGGTACCTGGCCCGTCGACCGGGACGTCTACGTCAGGGTGCTCCTCGTTGAACTTCTCGGCCACCGCGATCGAGATGGGCTCCACTGTCGAGCTGCCGGAGATCACTACCGAGCCGGAGAGCCCACTTTCGCCGCCTTCGCCGCCATCGCCGCAGGCGCCCGCGACTAGGCCGGCCGCGGCAAGGAGGGCGGCAAGGCGCAGGACGCGCGTGCGAGCATGTCTCATCGGATGGCTCCTCCTGTGGGGTGTCGCGGTCGACACTACGAGGGCCGCCTTACGCCTGTCCCTCAACCAGGTTGACCCCAGGTGAACGATCGCTGAACACTTCGCCCCGGCACGCGAAAGCGCAGTGCCAGGGGAGGCGAACGCAGCTGGTGGCGCTTACGCGCCGTACCCTTGTGATCAATGGGTGTCGATGCCGAGATCCTCGTGCTGACCGCCGGCGGGGCAGTGGTCCTCGCGGCGGTGCTCTGGGCGCTCGTCTCCCGCCGGCGCCTCGCTCGCCGCGTCGACGCTTTGGCCACCCGGCTCAGCCCACCCCTCTCGCTCCCCACCGAAGGCGGAGGCCTCGAGGGTGCGATGGCGCGGCTGGAACGCGCGGCCGAGTCAGCTGCGGCCGACCTCCACGATGCCGAGTCGAGCCGCGAGCGGCTGGCTTCGTCCCTCGACCACCTGGCCGAAGGCGTCGTCGTGTGCGATCAGAGGGGGAACGTAGTCGTGCGTAACCGGGCGGCGGCCGACTTCGTAGGAGGCCATCACGGTGAAGCCCTCGCCAGCGAGGCAGTGGCCCGGTTGCTAGCCGCGGCCGGCACGGGTGACGGCGGAACCGAGACTCTCGAGCTCTTCGGTCCTCCTCGGCGGACGCTGGCCATCACGACTGCCCCGATCCAGGGCCACCGAGAGACACTCGGCGCGATCGCGGTGATCGAGGACGCGTCCGAGCGGCGCCGTCTCGACGCCGTGCGCCGTGACTTCGTGGCCAACATCAGCCACGAGTTGAAGACGCCGATCGGCGCGCTCGGCGTCCTGGCCGAGACCCTTCAGGCCGAGGACGACCCGTCGGTTGTCCATCGCTTGGCCGACCGGATGCAGACCGAGGCGATCCGAGTAGGCCGCATCATCGATGACCTGCTCGACCTCAGCAGGATCGAAGCCCAGGAACATCCCGAGCGTGATCCGGTTGCCATCCAGTCGGTCGTGGGGCAGGCGGTGGAGCGGGTTCGAGCCTTCGCCGATCACCGGCGGATCTCGGTCTCGTCCAGTGAGGTGTCGGGTCGTCTCCACGTGGTCGGTGACCGGCGCCAACTCGTCAGCGCGGTGCACAACCTCCTCGAGAATGCCGTCAAGTACTCCGACGACGGCGCGTCAGTGCACGTGGCAGTCCGCCACACCGGCGCTTGGGTCGAGGTGGACGTCACCGATCATGGTGTAGGAATCCCCTCCCGAGATCTCGAACGGATCTTCGAGCGGTTCTACCGGGTGGACCGGGCCCGGGGTCGCGACACGGGGGGCACGGGGCTGGGTCTGGCGATCGTCCGCCATGTCGCCGGAAACCACAAGGGAGATGTCGTCGTCACGTCGCGAGAAGGCGAGGGGTCGACGTTCACCCTGCGGCTTCCCGCCGGACCGGTGCCGGCTGCCCTCACCGCTGAAGCGGGCTGATGACCGACGCGGGGGCGTCCGTACTCGTGGTGGAGGACGAGGAGTCGTTCATCGACGCCCTTACCGTCGGCCTCAGGCGGGAAGGGTTTGTCGTCCACGTGGCGACCGACGGGGTCGCGGCGGTCGAGATGTTCGACCAGCTTCGTCCCGACCTCGTGCTGCTCGACGTGATGCTGCCCAAGATGTCGGGAATCGACGTGTGCCGGGAGATCCGCACCCGATCGCGTGTGCCGATCATCATGGTGACGGCCAAGGCTTCGGAGATCGACACCGTCGTGGGCCTTGAGGTCGGCGCCGATGACTATGTCGCCAAGCCCTACCGGCTCCGCGAGCTCGTCGCCCGGATGCGGGCGGTGCTGCGCCGCGTGCCGCCCACGGTCCCCTACACCACGAATCCTGCCGCCGTGTTGGAGGTGGGCGACGTGCGGCTCGATCCCGACAGCCACGAAGTGCTCGTACGGGGAGAGCCCGTGGCGCTGCCGCTCAAGGAGTTCGAGCTGCTCGAGTTCCTCCTCGAGCATGCCGGGCGGGTGCTGGCGCGCGAGACGCTCATAGACCGCGTGTGGGGTCCCCGCTACGTGGGCGACACCAAGACGCTCGATGTCCACATCAAGCGTCTGCGCGCCAAGGTCGAGGACGATTCGTCCCGTCCGACTCGGATCACGACGATCCGGGGCCTCGGCTACAAGTACGAAACGCGAACCTGAGGCCTAGCTCGCGGGTTCGCGTGGCTAGGCCTCGAAGCTCGAGTGAAGTCAGCGCTTATTGCCGCGCTTGGCTGCACCGCCGGGCACGATGTCGTCGTCACCCAACGACCAGCCGACCGGAGCCGCGTACGCCGGTGCCGGCTGCGGGGCATACGCAGCGGGCTGCGCCGCGTACTGCTCAGGCGCAGGAGCGTGGACCGGAGGCGCCGGAGGCGGCGGGGCGGGCGCAGGCTGAGGTGCTACCTGCGGCGCGGGCTGGGGTGCAGGCTGCGGCGCCGGCTGGGGTGCAGGCTGCGGCGCGGGCTGAGGCGCCATAGCTTCGGGCGCCGGGGCGGGCGCAGGAGCCTGGGCGGGCCCTTGGCCAGCGGCCTCGTCAATGGCCGCGGTCAACGCCTGATCCAGATCACGGTCGGGGCGCTCTTCGGCCCGCCGCTCCTGAGGAACGGCGCGGCCGTCGGGGTTGGGGGAGTCGTAAACGCTCCCGAGCAGGTTCGACAAGTCGGACATACACAAGGCTTCGGCCGGGCAAAGGGGTGTCTTGAGTTTCGGATCGTAGGGAAATCCGAGGATTTGGGCCGCCTCCGCCGCCGGGTGACCCCCCTACGATGGCCGAAGTGACTGTGAACGGAGGGTGGCGGCCGTTACAGCGCCCCGCGACCGGTGCCGGCCGCGCTCCTGCCGCCGGGGAACCGACGCCCCCATTTGTCCGGCTTGCCCGAACCCATGCCCTTGCCCTGGCGGGCGACGCCCTCATCACCATGGCCCTCGCGGGCTCGCTGTTCTTCAGCATCTCCCCCACCGCTGCCCAAGGTCGCGTGACGCTGTCGCTTCTCTTCACCATGGCTCCGTTCGCGATCGTCGCGCCGCTGCTCGGTCCGGCGATCGACCGTTCCCGACGGGGCCGCCGCACCATGGTGCTGTTGTCGTTACTCGGCCGGGTGGTGACGGCCCTGTCGATGGCCGAGGTCGTCGACAGCCTCCTCCTGTTCCCGGCCGCGTTCACATCGCTGGTCTTCTCCAAGGGGTACTCGGTCGCGAAGAGCGCGCTGGTGCCGTCCGCTGTCGACAGCCAACATCAGTTGGTCGAGGCGAACTCGAAGCTCTCGATCGTCGGGGTGCTCGCGGGGTTCACGGCCGCCATCCCCGGAGTGATCATCCTTCGGTATGCGGGATCCGAGTGGGTCCTCCGAGTCGCCGCGGTCGTGTTCGTGATCGGCGCAATGGTGTCTACGCGGGTCGTCGAGACACGCGAGCACGCGACCGAAGGCGATGCCGGTGACGCCGAGGTGCGGGGCGCAACCATCGTGGCGGCGGCGGTCGCGATGGCGTTGCTGCGCGCCGTCGTCGGCTTCGTCACCTTCCTCGTCGCCTTCGGTTTCCGGCGCACCGGAGCCCCTTCGTGGTGGTTCGGTGCGGTGCTCGCCGCGAGCATGGCGGGAGGCTTCTGCGGGGCTGCGATCGGGCCCCGCCTCCGCGGGCTGGTACGGGAGGAGCGGATCCTGCTCGGCGCGGTCAGCATGGTCGCTGCCGTCGCGTTTTTGATGGCTCGTCTCGACGGGCGGTTGTGGGCGGCGATCGTGGCGGCATCGGTCGGGTTCGGCGCGGCGGCCGGCAAGCTCGCCTTCGACGCGATCGTGCAGCGGGATGCCCCCGACGCGATCCGGGGACGATCCTTCGCCAAGTTCGAGGCCGGTTTCCAGCTGGTGTGGGTAGCCGGCGCGCTCCTTCCAGTTGTGGTGCCCACCCCGCTGAACCAGGGGTTCGACGTCATCGGCATCGCCACGCTCGCCGCCGCGGTCGTCTACGGCTTCACGCCGCGGATCCTGGCGGCCCTGCGGCCCTGAGCCGGGTGCCGATCGCGAAGGCATACCATGCGGTTGTGACCACGCCCGAGGAGTCCGGCGGGGGCAACCCGTTCGAAGGCCTGCCCATGTTCGGCGACCTCGCCAAGCTGTTCGCGAGTCAGGGGCCTTTCAACGCCGAAGTCGCCAAACAGCTCGCGGTGTGGCTCGCTACTGGGGGCCAGCCCGAGGCGAACGTCGACCCCCTCGACCGCATCAAGCTCGAAGAGCTGGCGCGAGTAGCCGAGATGCACGTCGCTGACGCGACCGGCCTCCCGACTTCGAGCACCGGCGCGGTCGTAACGGTGGTGCCGGTCGGCCGGGCCGAGTGGGCCACCCGCACCCTCGCCGCGTACCGGCCCTTGCTCGAACGGCTGGCTACCTCGCTTGCGCCGCCCACGAAGGAGGCCGAGCAGCCTGATCCCACCACCGGACTCCTCGGCGGTCTCACCCAGATGATGAGCCCCGTGCTGCTGGGAATGCAGTCCGGTTTCATGGTGGGGCACCTCGCCCAACAGGCACTGGGCCAGTACGAGCTGCCGATCCCGCGCACCGCCTCCGACGAGCTCCTGTTGGTGGCGCCCAACGTCGACGCCTTCGCGGAGGACTGGAGCCTGTCGGTCGACGACGTTCGCCTCTGGGTGTGCCTGCACACGCTGATACATCACGCCGTGCTCGGCCGGCCCCATGTCCGCACGAGACTGAACGAGCTGCTCGCCGAGTACGTCTCGGGCTTCGAGGTGAACGCCTCCGCCCTCGACGAGCGGCTGGGGGAGATCGATCCCGCCAACCCGGAGTCTCTCCAGAACGTTCTGGGTGACACCGAAAGCCTCTTCGGAGCGATGCAGTCCGATGCGCAGCGCGCGCTGCTACCGCGGGTGGAGGCCCTCACTTCGGTGATCGCCGGCTACGTCGACTACACGATGGACAAGGTGGGAACGCGCCTGATCTCCTCCTACGGTCCGCTGACCGAGGCGCTCCGCCGGCGCCGCCTCGAGCGCGGAGAGGGCGACCGCTTCGTCGAGCGTCTCTTCGGTGTCGAGCTCGGCCAGGCTCAGTACGACCGCGGCGCCGACTTCGTCAAGGGCGTCGTGGAACGGGCCGGCGACGATGGGCTGGCCCGTCTGTGGCGCTCCGCCCGCGAGCTTCCGACGCCTGCCGAAGTCGACGCGCCCGGGCTCTGGCTCGCCCGGATCGACATCCCCGACGAGACCTGACCCCGCACCCGCCGGATCCCCCTGCTACCTGATGACGCGGGGATCAGCGGTCCGTGCTCGGCATCTCCCGCAGGATCGCTTTGATGTCACGCTCCTCACCGTCGCGGTGCACGCGCAGGATGACGACGTCGCCCGGCTGCCGGGCGCGCAGCGCGAGCACCAGCCCGCCCATCGTGCGGACCGGTTGTCGATCGATCGCGACGATGATGTCGGTCGCGCGTACGCCGGCCACGTCGGCCGGGCTGCCGCCGCGCACGCCGCGGACGACCGCGCCGCCGAGGAGGCCGAGGCGCCCTGAGGTGAGCGGGTCGAGGTCGTCGCCTTCGATGCCCAACCACACGTGGACGACGCGGCCGTTGTTGACGAGTTGTTCGGCGACCATGCGCGCGATGTCAATCGGCGTGGCGAAGCCCATGCCCTCCGCTCCGAAGTCGGAGACGGCGATGGCGGTTGTGATGCCGATCACGGCGCCGTTGGCATCGATGAGCGCTCCTCCCGACGAGCCGGGCGCAACGGGCGCGTCGAACTGGATGAGATCGACGAGCCGGCCGGGACGGGCGTGGACCTCACGACCGAGGGCGCTTACGACTCCGACCGTCACTGACGGCCCGCCACTCAACCCGAGAGGTGATCCCACGGCGATGGCGAGTTGGCCGACCGCCAAGTCGGCTGAGCTGCCCAGGAGTGCTGTGGGATACCCGCCGTCGGGAACCTCGTCGGTCACCCTGAGCACGGCGATGTCGGTCCGAGGGTCAGTGCCGACGACCTCGGCGGACGCTTCCGAGCCTTCGGAGAAGACCACCCGGTGCGTGTCCGCCGTGACTACGTGGTCATTCGTGAGGATCAGCCCGTCGCTGCGGAATACGACACCTGAACCCGAACGGCCGTCGGTGCCAACGACCTGAACGATGGCTGGTCGGGCTTCTTTGGCGATCGACACGATGTCGGTGTTGGTGCCGGTATCGACCACGCTGGTGGGAAGCCCGACCTCGCGGGTGCGCTCGGTGACTCGCTCGGTCACCACTACCTGCGTTCGAACCCCGCCGATCGCGGCGGTCATACCGGTCGCGAGAAGCGCGCCGATGAGCCCGGCGAGTCCGGCGACCACGAGTAAGCGGGGGTCGCTGACACGGGTGCGTCGCGGCGCCCGTTGCTCTCCGACTTCGGACGGATGACGCCATATGCGGTCGTCGGGGGGGAGAAGGGGGCCGACAGGCTCGTCGTCGTCGTCCGGGGTATCCCGGAACTCCATGACAGCGAGGATAATGACGCCGGCTCGGGAAGTCCGGTCGCCCCTGCTATCGCGAAAGGAGCATCCTGCCCGCCGCGCCGTACGATGGAAGGGTGCAATCTCCTGCTCACAGCGACGATTGGGTCGGGCTCACCGACGCGCCGCTGCTGGTGGAGGACGCCAGCGCCTGGGCGGTGCGGCCCGACTGCGGGGCGGTCGTGACCTTCGTCGGCACCGTGCGCGACCACGCCGAAGGTCGGGCGGGCGTCACGACGCTGGAATACGAGGCGTATACGAGCCAGGTGGAGCCACGGCTCCAGGCGATCGCCGACGAAGCTAGGGCGCGGTGGGGCGGTCTCGGCCGCATCGCGCTCCTGCACCGCACCGGGCCGCTTTCGGTGACCGAACCGTCCGTCGTAGTCGTCGTCTCGAGTCACCATCGCGTTGAGGCCTTCGAGGCGGCGCGCTACTGCATCGACACGCTGAAGGCGACCGTCCCGATCTGGAAGAAGGAGACCTGGGCCGGCGGCGCCGACTGGGCGAAGGGCGCCCACGACGTGGAGACGCTTCCCGATCGCACGAGGAGCGGGCGAGGGTGAGCAGCCTCGCCTACCTCGCACTGGCGGTGGTGATCAGCCTGATCGGCGCAGGGATCCTCTGGTACCGCTACAGCCGTCCCCGCTCGCTCGAGGAGGGCATCGACGACTTCTCGCGGGAACTGCGCGCCTTGTCCCCCGAGCGCCGCCAGGACGACCCAGGGGACCGCCGGTCTGGCTAGGGACCTCGCCATCGATCTCGGCACGGCGAACACCCTCGTCTATGCCAAGGGCGGCGGGATCGTCCTCAACGAGCCCACCGTCATCGCGCTCAACGTCCGTACCCACGATGTCTTGGCCATGGGACACGAGGCGTGGCAGATGATCGGCCGCACGCCCGGCTACATCCAGGCGGTGCGCCCGCTGAGGGGCGGCGCGATCACCGACTTCGACATCACCGAGAGGATGATTCGCATCATCCTGTCGCGAGCCCGGATCTCCCGTTTCAACCGGCCGCGGGTACTCATCTGTGTGCCGTCGGCATGTACCGAGGTCGAGAAGCGCGCGGTCAAGGAGGCCGCGCGGCGCGCCGGTGCGGCCGAGGCCTACCTCATCGACCAACCGATGGCCGCGGCCATCGGTGCCAGCCTGCCGATCGACGAGCCCCTGGGGAACATGGTCGTCGACGTGGGTGGCGGCACGACCGAAGTGGCCGTGATCTCCCTCGGCGGCACCGTCGCCCTTCAGGCGATACGCGTCGGCAGCTTCGACATGGACACCGCCATCCAGACCTATGTGCGTCGCGAATACGGGATCGCCATCGGCGAGCGAACCGCCGAGGAGATCAAGGTCGCCATCGGCTCCGCCTTCCCGGTGGACGAAGAGGTCAAGGCCGAGGTGCGGGGCCGAGACCTCATGACCGGACTGCCCAAGACAGTGGTGTTGACGCCGGAGGAAGTGCGCGCGGCCGTCGAAGAGCAGGTGAGCGCGATCGTCGATTCCGTCGTCACGTGCCTCGGCCAGGCGCCGCCGGAGCTGGCCCAGGATCTCATCATCGAAGGAGTCCACCTCGTCGGCGGCGGAGCGATGCTGCGCGGCCTCGATCTCCGGCTCTCCCAGGAGACCGATCTGCCGGTCCACCTTGTCGACGCCCCTCTGGAGTGTGTGGTGCTGGGCGCCGGCAAGTGCCTCGAAGCCTTCGACTCCCTCAAGACCATGTTCACCGCTCCTGCCCGCTGAACGGCGTCGAGCCGCTGCCCGCCCGACTTGGGAGGTTCAGCGGTCGGCGAGGAGGGCGAGGCGTACCACGTAGCGGTAGCGGGCCGACCCCGGTGGATGGCAGGCAAAGAGGGTGGCGGTCGGCGTGCTCGTCTGGTCGACGATGTGCAGTGCGGTAGGTACGACCACCTCGTGGCCGGTCACGGCGTAGGTGGTCCTGATGCCGTTCACCGTGAAGATCACCTTGTCGCCTGGCTCGAGTTGGTCGAGGTTGCGGAAGGGGCGGCTCTTCGTGGTGCGGTGGCCCGCGAACACCGCGTTGCCGATCTCACCAGGGAACGCGGTCCCCGGCCAGTGGCTCGGACCTTTGTCGATGTTGCGCATCGTGATGCCGTGGAAGATCGGATGCACGAGCCCGATCTTCGGTATCTCCATCGTGCCGATTTCCTGGATGGGTTCGGCCGCGTAGGGGTCGGTGGGCACCTCGCGAGGTGCCTGGGTTGGCGGTGGCGCCTCGACCGACGTCTCCGGCTCGATCGGCGCTGTTGTCGTCGTGGTCGAGGGAGCCTGGAGGATGGGGATGTCGCGATCGTCGGCGCGCGCCGGCTCCGTCGTCCTCAGGATGAGGGCGAAGAGGTTGGCTGCGATGAGCAACCCGACCAGCACGGTGAGAGCGAAGTGTCGCCCCTGTCGCATGCGACTCAGTGTCGCGCCGCTGACGCCATGATGGAATTCGTGTCAGACGACCGAAGGCGCGACGCGGCCGTCGCCGGCCATACGGGCGACGAGGAAAGGGCCCGCCAACTGCTGCTCGACGACGGCGACGGGGCGGTGCGCGCCACCGCCCTGGGCGCTCTGGCGCGCATGGGTGCTCTGAGCGATGCCGACCTGGCCGCTGCTCTCGAAGACGAGGCGTCCGTCGTCCGCCGGCGGGCATGCGAAGAAGCTCGTGGCCACGCGGTCGAATTGGTGCCGCTGCTGGATGACCACGACGCGCTCGTAGCCGAGGCGGCCGCCTGGGCGATCGGGGAGAGCGGCGACGCATCCGCCGCCACGCTCGCCGGACTCGAGACCGTGGCACGCACCCACGCGGAGCCGCTGTGCCGTGAGGCGGCAGTGGCTGCGCTCGGCGCGCTGGGCGACGAACGTGGTCTTCCGGTGATCCTCGCCGCCCTGAGCGACAAGCCGGCGGTCCGCCGGAGGGCCGTGATCGCGCTGGCGCCGTTCGAGGGTGAACAAGTCGACGCTGCCCTCCGCCGCTGCCTCGACGACCGCGACTGGCAGGTCCGCCAGGCCGCCGAAGACCTCCTCCCGCCGAACTTGAGGCAATAACGAACGAATTCCGTTCGTTATTGCCTCAAGTTCGCTTCGAGGGAGGTCGGTCCGCCCGCGTCGACGTGGATCCTGAGGCGGTTGGGGCCAGTGTGGGCGGTTTCGAACGGGAGGGGCACCGAGCTGTCGAGCTCGATCGGCGCGTCGCCGCGGCAGTCGACGACGAGACGCCCCGGCTCGGCATGCGCGTCCATGACGCCGCGGTGACGGACCCGGAGCCATCCGACGCCGTTCGCGGTCCGCCAGTGCACGGTCGCGGGCACGTACTGGTACCACCCGCGACGGTCGAGGCTGCTCGACTCCGCACCGATCATCACGTCGTCAGCGAGCCAGGCAGTGGCGACGCGCTCCGGGTCAGTCGAGATCACCTGCTCGACGGTTCGCTCGCCCGAGAAGTCCGTGAGCTCGGCGGCGGCGTCATCCGGGATCACCGCGCCGATGAGGTCGACCATCGGCGCGAAGCAGAAGTCGTGGCTGTGGTCGAACGGAGCCGACACATCTGGGAACGGAGCGGCATCCCGTCCGAGGCCCTGCCACACCCAGAGGGCGAGTTGGGCGGCGTAGGAGTTCATGTCCATCCCGTAGCTGCGGGTGTAGGGGCCCGCCATGTTGCGGAGCCCCGCATGCCAGTACCGCGCCACGTCGCGCCAGAGGGCGGCCTCCATCTCGGTGCCCCAGTCCTGGAGGCGGGCCGATCCGCTCTCGCGACGCCACAATCCCAGGGCGTACAGCACGACGCCGTAGTAGGTGGGCGAGTTGTACTCCTCGAAACATCCGTGCCGTCTGAAGCGTTCGACCACATCCGACGCAAACCGTTCACCGCTGTCGACCCGGCCATGCTCAACGTCGAGCCACGCCTTCATGAGTGCGATGTTCGAATACGACGGCGCGACGCGACCTTCCGGCTCGCTGTCGATTGCGAGCTCGATCGCTGTCCGCATGCGGTCTTCCGGAAGCCGGCCGGGAAAGCGGCGCAGTAAGAGCGCGAACGATGTTGCGACGAACTGGCGCCAATTCGGGTCGTAGTCGACCCACACGCGGGCGTCTGGGGGTGGGTGAGGCGTCTCATAGAACCGGCGGAAGGTGCCGTGCCATGAGGTGCCAGGCTCGTCGTACTGAACGTCGCAGAGCGCCTCGACGACCCGGCCCGCCCGGTCGTCCTCGCCTCGAAGCATGAGGCCCGCCGCATACCAACCGCCCTGTTGTACGAGGTGCACCGAGCCGCCGTCCACCCCTTGGTCATCGAAGCTACCGGGCGGGTTGCGAAGCAGACTGAGCGCGGGGTCATACCACTGGTCCATCCACACGGTCGCCTCGTCAGCCAGTGCCATCAGATCCGGGTGGTGCCGATGCGTTCGAGGACGGTGAGCAGCAGATGGGCCACCCGCTCGGGCTCGTAGGTGGACTGCAGGGCGACGCTCGCCCGGGAAGCCCGGTCGAGAGTGGCCGCGTCGAGGCCGTCGAGCGTGGAGACCAGGTCGTCCTCAGTGGCGCCGTAGACGATGCCTGCCTCGCCCAGAACCTCGCGCAGGAACGGCCATGACGTGGTGAGCGCGGGGAGGCCGTGGGCAACCACGTCACCCACCACTCCAGTCGTCAGCATCCCGTGGTCGGAGAACGGCAGCACCACGACATCGATAGCCGACAACCGGCGCTCGTACACCTCCCGCGGCACCATCTCGTAGGGAAACGCCCGGATCCGAGGGTCGTCCGGCACCTCGTCGTCGGGTCCCAGTGAGAAGACGAGGAGCTCGAGGTCGGGGCGGCGGCAGCGCGCGAACGCGCGCAAGACGCCCGCCACGTCCTTTCCCGGCCTCGGTGCGCCGACAACGCCGAGCCGGATCGTGCGGGGCTGCAAACCCAGTTCCTGTTCGACCATGCTCCGATCGTTGTCGGTGCGCAGCGCGATCGGGCCGAAGTGCGGATGAGGGACGATGGCGTGCACCGGATCGCGGGCGAACTCGTACCGTGCCAGCACCTGTTCCTGACCCCAGGAGCTGTGGTGGAGCGCGGCGTCTGACGCGGCTGCCCAAGCGGAGTAGACCGCGGTCATCCGAGGGTCCCCGGCATGCGGGATGAGGTTGTGTTGGGTCCACACGATGCGAACACCCTGTTCCTTTAGTGCGTCGATCAACGCGCGGTGCCGGTCGATGTCGGCACCGAAAAGCCACTCGGGCCAGTGGAGGTGGAAGATGTCGCAGCGGTCGAGTGTGGCCGTGAGGGCGCTCCCGTCGTTCATGCGCCCCAAAGGGAATCGTGCGTCGACGACGTCGGCCGACAATGGGTCGTACAACGTGCGGTGGTAGTGGTGTTCGTGTGCTGTGCTCAGCACCCGCAGCTTGGGTGTGACCGACCACGAGAACCGCATGTCCGGACTCGGTTCGAGGTCGACCTGATGCACGACGGGCAGCTCCCCCCAGAAGCTCCGCCACTCCTTGATTCCTGCGGTGTCGATGGGAGTGGTGCGCAGCGCGCCGGCGTCGTTCCACGCCCTCACGTGCAGCGGCCGGCCGTCGGCTTCGGCGACCTGTAGAGCGACGGCATGGGGCCGCTGCCCTTCGAACCTCAGGTGCTCGTCGACGCGGAGCGTCCTGCCGTCGACCCAGTGGACAGCCTCCCGTTGGGCGCCGTCCAAGGCCGGCGTGTCGTCGGCTACTTCCAGGAGTCCGGTGGCCAGAAAGCGGTCGTGGCGCGTCTCGAGTCGACCGTCACGAAGGCCGGCCGATGCTGGAGGCCCGGCCGGCGCGTAGGTCGTGCCCGACCTCACCGCGAACGGCAGAGCGGTCACGAGGCCACTGTCGACCGGCGTCTCGAACAGTCCGGGATTGCGGGGACCGGGGAGGTAGTCGCTGACGGTCGGACCGGCCAAGGGGTGCGCGAACGCGAGGTTCCGCGAGCGGTAGGTCCAGACCTTGGCCTTGGAGTCGAACTCGACCAGCTCGTTGCGGTCAGGGAAGCACTCGTCGAGCGGAGATGCCGTCACCGGGTCGCATTCGGAGAGGACGAGAGCTGCGTCGGCCACCTTGCCGAGGAGGTCGAGCGTCATCTGGAGCCGCCGGTGCGGGCCTCGGTACGCGAACGTCGACCGGTATTGATGGGCGCGGACGACACCGTCGGACCCGAACCAGCCGTCGAGGGTCCGGAGAGCTCTCGTGCCCCGCGCGATCCACGCCGCTGGGTCGGCGACGCGGTAGCGGGCCACGAGCGCCGCCAGTTCGACGGTCAGCGCGATGCCCAGCGCACCGGTCGACCGTCCCCACGGGAACGCGGCGCCTGAGGGCGACGCCACTCTCTCCACGAGGTCGACGGCTGCGGCCGCGCCTCGCGTCCACGCGTCCCCAAGCCGGCGGGCGAACGGTTCGGTGAACAGGTACACGTCAGCCGTGTAGATGTCATAGCGCCCCACTCCGCTACGTGAGTCGTCGAGGAACCCCCGGGTGTTGTCGGTAAGCATCTCCCCAGTCCGTTCCAGCAGCCGGCGGAGGCCCTCGTCGTCTTGGGAGATCAAGCCGAGGTCGGCGCGTGCGATCTCGCAACGGGCGAGAACGGCGGCGTAGTTGCGCGGCAAGGTGCCCCGGTCCAGAGCGGGGATGGCGTCGGTGGAGTCGCAGGCATCGCTGAGGTTGGAGGGAAGCGGCGCGGCGGCGCCCATCCGGACGAGCGTCTCCGCGACCCGATAGCTGTAGAAGGTGTGGGTGCGGCGACCATCGACTTCGGGCAGCAAGACCTCGAGTGCGTCCCGCACGTCGCGCCCGGCGATCGTCGTGACCCCGCCTGCCAGCAACAGCCCGAGTGTGAACGCGAGGTCAGCGCGAACGTCGGGCCCCACCGCGTGACCCGCGAACACGCGAGGAAGCCGGAAGTCCGGCATGTGGGCGTCGATCAGCGCCTCGAGGCGTGCCACGGCGAGGTCGACGCAGGCGTTCGCCAAGTGTTCGGACGTGGGTTCGCTCGTCACGGGACGAGCCAGTTCCGCAACGTTGCGGCGTCGCGAACCAACTGGTCCGGATCGTCGTCTCGCACGAACTCCAGGAACGCCACGCGCCCACCCAGCGGGCCCTCGCCCGCCGCGCCGGCCCGGGCGAGGGCCGCCGGCCACAGGTCGGAGCCCTCGGCGAGAGGGAGGCGGCTGCCGTCGGGCTCCCATCGGAAGACGTGCAGGTGCGAAAGCCGAGGCATGACGGCGTCGAGCTCATCGAGTTGTTCCGGCCCGGTAAGTGCAGGGTCGGGTTGCCAGTACGTGAATAGGTTGCCGGCACCGAGGGCGTCGAGCGCCTCAAGGAGCGCGTTCGTGCCCGCCGCCGTCTCGGTCGAGGTGCCGGGATGGAACTCGAGCGAGACTGTGAGCTCGCGCGCCGCCGCCGCCGAGCAGATCACCGCCAGGTCGTCGGCGGCGCGAGCGCCCTTCGCCCAGACCCGCACGTTGGGCGCGCCCAACTCGACCGCGGTTTCGAGGGTGCGATCGATCGCGCTCGGGTCGTCGATGCGGCCTGCCCGGAGGTAGGAGCCGTACGACGCGACGGCGAGACCCGCATCGTGGCTTCGCGCCGCCACCTCGCGAGCGATGCGAAGGTCACCTTCCGGCACATGGACGTCGCCACCCCACTCGATCGCCTTGAGCCCCGCTCGGCCGGCCTGCTCCACCACCTCGGTGGGCGTGAGGGACCGGAACGTCACGGAGCAGAGGCCGGGCGTGATCATGCGAGCCGGTCCAGATCGGATTCGGTCACGGCGTGCAGAGGCGGGTCGCCGCGGACGAACCGCTCGATCTCCTCGAGGACCAGGTCGCCGAGACGCTCGAGCTCCGAGCCTTGTGAGCCGGCGAGGTGCGGGGTAACGAAGGCGTTCGGCAACGACAGGAGGGGTGACTCCGGTGGCAGTGGTTCCGGCCATGTCACGTCGAGCACCGCCGAGAGCCGTCCGGTCGCGAGCTCGGTCGTAAGGGCCTCGGTCACAACGAGGCGGCCGCGCGCGGTGTTGATCAGTACCGCTCCGTCTTTCATGCGTGCCAGCTGGGCTGCGCCGATCATGTCGACGGTTGACGGCAACAACGGCGCGTGCACGCTTACGACGTCGCTGCTCGACAGGAGGTCGTCAAGATCCACCGGCACGACACCGAGTGCAGAGGCGTCGCCAGGGTCGAGATACGGATCGGTGACGACGACGTCGAGCATGAACGGCTTCAGCAGTTCGATCACCTTCCGGCCCACATGCGATGCACCTACGATCCCGACCCGCTTGCGGTAGTTCCCGACCGGGTTGGGCCGGCGAGCTCGGGTCCGCTCCGGATCACGCAGCCACTCGCGAGACAGGAAGGCCCCTTTGTTGGCGAGCAGGATCGCCGCGAGCGTGTACTCGGCCACCGGTACGGCGTTACCGGCGGCGGCCGAGGTCACGACGACCCCGCGCTCGAACACGTCTCGGGTTATGGTCGCCCGCTCTTTCAGCGACCCGGCGCCGTAGGCGAGCAGTCGCAAGTTCGGCGCGAGGGCGAGCGCTTCGGCGTCGACGGTCGGGCATCCCCAGTGGCCGATGAGGACCTCGGTGCCGGCGAGCACTGCAGCCGCGTCGGCTCCCTCGAAGGTCGCGAGCGGCGGGCCGTCGGCTAGTTCGACCAGCTCGGACAGTCGGGCGCGCTGGGCATCAGTGAACGCCGCGGCGGCGAGACGGGGCGCCATGGCAAGGGCAGCTCGCGGCTTCATCACCGTTTCGCCTCCTTCTTGGCTCGGGCCAGCTCGGTGCGCTGCGGATGCGACTTGTAGAAGGGGTCGAGCGGGAAGCAACCGGAGATGAGACCGTGACGCGGCGCAGTGGTGCAGTCACTGAAGGTCCGGCAGATCTGGCGCTCTTCCAGCGCGCGGCCGGCCAGGACGTCGGCCGCCAGCGTCGGATAGGGCAGGCTCATCCGACCCAGCCCGATGGCGTCGGCACCGCCCGAGGCCACGACCGCCTGGGCCACGTTGGGCAGCCACTGCTGCAGGTAGGAGTAACCCGACCCCACGATGGTCAGGCCGGGGTGGGCTTCCTTCACGGCGGAAGTCGCCGCGAGCTGACGGGCCACGCCGGCAAGGGGGTCTTCGGGCGGCTCGTAGCCGTCCGACGGGGGGAAGTAGGCGGGCCGTTGGATGTGGGGGCTGTAGTAGGGGCTTCCTGCGGTCGTGCTGACCAGGCCGATTCCGAGTTCCTCGATCGTGGCCAGGACCTCCTGGGACTCGGTGAGGTCGGTGCCGGTTCCTGTGCCGTCACCCCCGAACGCGTACCGATAATTCCCGCGTGCTTCGGACACCGCTCCACCGTCGTCGCCGCGCCGGTACGGGGCGACATCGAAGACCGAGAGCCGCACCGCAACCAGAAGATGGGGAACACGCTGACGGATGCCCTCCACCACCGTCCGCATGAACCGGGTGCGACCCTCGATGTCGCCGCCGTAGCGGCCCGGTCGGTCGCGGGCGCTGAGCAACTCGTGAAGAAGGTAGCCGTGGCAGTGCTTGATGTCGACGAAGTCGAAGCCCGCTTGGTGCGCCCGTTCCGCCGCGTCGATGAAGTCGGCCGCCAGCTCGTCGAGCTCGCCGTCGCTCAGGACGTCCGTCGCGGCGGCGCCGACGCGGCCGTCGAGGAACGGGTGTTCATACGCCGTCCGTGGAGCAGGCGTCCCGTCGGGGCGGGAGAACCGGCCCGAGTGGGTGAGTTGCAGACCGGCGAGCTGGTTCGGAGCGAGCAGTTCTCGCAGCGCCGCGAAGTCGCTCACCGACCGGTCGGTGAGCATGAGCTGGCGTGGGTTGGCGCGTCCGTCGGGCCGCACTGCCGTGGCCTCTCCCCACACGAGCCCACAGCCGCCGGACCCGAAGCGTTGCCAGCGGCGTCTCACGAGATCGGTTGGCTGCCCGTCGGTCGTGCCGTCCCAGCCTTCCATCGGCAGCACCACGAAACGGTTTGGGGCGGTCCGAGTGCCCGCGGCCGCATCGCGGATCTCTAGGGGCGTCGATAGGACACCGTGCGGGTCGACCGTCGCATCGAAGGGGACTTGGACGCCGATGTCGTGCAGATAGCGCTGGAGCTCCTCCGCGGAGGCGAGCTTGCGAACCTGGGGACGCCTCACTGGAGGGCATCCAGCCGGTCCGCGAGTTCGGCCAGCACGGGCCGATCCGATTCGGGCCGGCGCACGGCGCCGGGTGGGGTGACGTCCGTGGCGGCCCATCCGCGGAGTTGGAGGAACATGGCCACGTCGTGGCGGTAGCCGGGAACAGGGTCGCGGAACGCGAACTGGCCGAGATACTGCAGCACGTCGTTGAGCTCGAAGAACCGTTCGTCTCCGGATTCCCAGTAGCGGTCGCGCTGGGCAAAGGCGTGAGGAGCGAAGGTCGACAGCCCGAGCAGGTAGTCGGAGCCCCACATCACCATGTCGATGGCTCGGTCGTTCCCAGTGAAGATGTGGAAGTCGGGACGCCGCTCGTCACGCGCCGCGAGCCGGGCCCACTCCTCGCGTCGTCGCAGGGACGAGTGCTTGACGCCGATGCACGATGCGACCTCCATCAACTGCGCAAAGGCATCGAGGGAGACGATGCGGCCATACGACAGGAACATCGAGCCGAGCTCGAACGCGACGAACCGGTCGATCCGCTCACCGACCTTTGAGAGCGCCTCGACCCAAGCATCGTCGCCCAGAGCGCCGAGGCCGTGGGACGGGAAGATGACGGGCGTCCCACCTTGCAGCCGCACCGCCGCGGCGGCGCGAACGGTCGAGTCGAGGTCGAAGTCGTCGCCGTCGCGGTCATCCACGAACGCGCCCGCCATGAACTCACCGCCGGTCACCGCGGCCGCCAGTTCGACGACCTTCCGCCTGTCGGTGCCGGTGAGGAGATGCACCCACCCGGTGTCCATGTTCACCGCAGGTGTCAATCCCGCCTCCCCCGTCCTCCCGATGTGCGCCTCAAAGGCGGCCCAGTCGATAGCGCCGTCGTCGGAATACGGCAGGTACACGGCCGACGCGCCCAGAATCCGGCGCCGGGGTCGCACGGGGATCATCCTCTGCATAGTTCCATGCGGGGAGGGGTGATGTGACGGTGACGCGGATGACCTGCTCAAGCTCGCCCTCCTGGTGTCCGATCACTTGAGGGTGAAAGGAGCAGGCATGCCGCACATGGTCATCTACAGGTCCTCCGACGGGCAGCCGGGGTACCACCAGACGGAGGCGCTTGAGGAGGCCGTCCGTCACGTGGAGCACCTCCGGAACAGCGGGGAGGCGAACGATGTTCGCATCTTCGCGATGCAGGAAGTCCCGATCGAGATCAAGGCCTACTACCGGGTCGAGGTCCACGCTGGTGACTCCGCCGCTGTCCAGGCTCCGGCCCCCGCGCCCGCGCCCGTCATCACCGCGGAGAAGCCCGCCGACAAGCCGGTCGAGAAGCCGGCCGAGCAGGTGGCAGAAGCCGGCCCGCAGGAACCGGCCAGCGTTGCCAACGGCGCCGGACGTTTCGGTCTCTTCGGCAAGAACTGAGGGCTTCTCAGCCCGCCGTCACGTGACGGCCGCGCGCAGGGCCATCGTCAACAGGAGTAGCGCTCCGCCGACGAGGGCCGCGACGAGCGCGGCCATGAACACCACGACGAACAACAGCTGCACGAGCGCGAGGGCGCCACGGGCGAAGGATCGCTTCCGCCGTGGCGCCGGCCGCGCGGCCACCACCGGCTCTGGGGGCAACACGGGCGCCACGGCCTCCGTGGGCTCCGTGGGCGCGACGCGAGGCTCCACAGGGAACGCGGCTCGGTCGTATGCGGGGAACAGAGGTTCCGGCGCGGGCCACGCGGCCGGCGCGTCACGGTGGTCGTCCTCAGGCTGGCTCTCGAAGGCGCTCATGCCGCGTCGCGCCCGGTCACAGCGCCTCGCATGGCAGGCTTGACTGGAACGGGGCAAGAACCTGCCGTGCAGGGAAGCAACCCCGTCAGCACGCCGAGGCAGGTTCCACAGGTGAACACAATCGAACCGATCGTAGTGCGGAGCCCCCTGGCATGGGAGTCCATTCCGCCGCGTCGGCGGCACCCCTGGGCGGTCGCGGTCGTGTTCGTCACCGCGGTCCTGGTCGCGTTGATCGCTTCGTTCCTCGTGACCGTGCCCTACTACGCGATCGGCCCCGGTGCGACGCATACGGTTGTCGACCTCATCGAAGTCGCCCAAGGCGCCGAGAGCTTTCCCCCCGACGGCTCGGTCCTGCTGACCACCGTTTCTCTAGGCGAAACCCGCGCCATCGAAGCGCTGGCCGGCTGGCTCGATCCCGACATCGCCGTCGTGCCCCGTGCCACGATCGTCCCTCCCGACACATCCGGCGACGAGTTCTTTGAACTCAACCGGCTCCTTATGGAGGACTCACAGAGGACCGCTGTGGTCGTCGCCTTGCGCCGGCTCGGCCACGACATCGCCGAGCGGGGCGACGGCGGTCTCGTGGCGAGGGTCGTGCGGGGATCCCCGGCCGACGGCAACCTCGAACCCGGCGACGTCATCACGTCGGTCGGCGGGAACCCGACGCCGTTGAGCCAAGACGTCGTCGCGGCCATCCAGGCGCACGAACCAGGCGACACCGCCACCTTGGAGGTCTCCCGGTTGAACGACGACACGAGCCGGACCGTCGACGTGCGGCTCGCGGCGCACCCGGACAACGGGCCGGCGTTTCTCGGCGTCGAGGTCCGGACCGCAAACCGAGACTTCGACGTTCCGTTCGACGTGAAGATCGACGCCGGCGCGATCGGCGGACCGTCCGCGGGGCTGGCCTTCACCCTCGGCGTCATCGACCTGCTGACCCCGGGTGACCTCACCGGCGGTCGAACGGTGGCGGTGACCGGAACGATCGAGCTCGACAGTTCGGTCGGCGCGGTCGGCGCCGTGCCGCAGAAGGCCGCGACGGTGCGCGATGCGGGAATCGACATCTTTCTTGTGCCGGCCGGCGAGGAAGCCGCTGCACGGGAGCGGGTCGGAGACGCCGTCCAGATAGTGGCGGTGCGCAACCTCGAAGACGCCCTCGACGCCCTGGCCGACCTGGGGGGCGACCTCAGCGCCCTGGGCCCACCCTTCGAATCGGCAAGATGATGCCCGTACCAGGCGGCCGGCCCTCGTGATCATCACTGACTCGCAGATCCAGTTCGCGGCCGAATTCGTCCTCTTTCTCGTCGCCATGGCGGGCATCACGATGATGGTGCTGCGAGGTGACGCCATCGTCCGGGGCCTGGGACGACCCGCTCTCGTCGCCGGCTTCGCAGCTCTAGCGACAACCGCGTTCCTGCACGGGTCCCGTCTGGTCGACGATGCCAGCGACCCTGGGCTGGTGGCTGCCAGCGTGGGTGGACTCGCCCTCCTCGCGGCCGGCTCCGCCCGGTGGCGCGCAGGCCGCGATGCACGAATAGCCCTTTGGGTTGGCACCGCCGTTCTCGCCGCCGCCGCCATGGCGGCGGTCGCCCAAGCCGACACCGCAGGCGCGATCCTGCGCGCTCTCGGGGCGGCAGGAGTGGGAGTGGCGTTGGTGCTCGCGGCACGCCGTTCGATCGTCGCCAAGATTGCCGTCAGTGCCGCGACCACGCTGCTTCTAGTCGTCCTCGTCATCTCGGTTGCGCTCTCGGCTGTCCTGTCGTCCACGGTCGAGGATCAGGCGGTTCTCAACCTCGAGCAGGTCGGCCAGAGTGAGACACGTCAGGTCGACCTCGTCGTGGAGCCCGGGCTGTTCCAGGCGGTGGAGGACGCCCACGACCACTTGCTGACTCGGGCCAACCAGGATCCCACGCTGGGCGACGAGCTCCGCGCCCGCGACAGCCAACCCGCCCGGAGCCCGATCATCGAGAACGAGTTGGCCGAGGTCTCCGACTCGGCCCAGCGGCGTGAGGGAACCGGGCTTGCCTACCTCACCGTCGATAGGACGGTCGTCGCCGCGACCCGCCCGCTCGAACCTCCGCTGTTCACGGCCCTGTCGGGTTCGACCGTGGTCGCTGGAGTTCTCGACGCTCGCGACGACGACACGCGTGTGTCCGTCGAGATCGTGCTCGGTGACGAGCCGTGGGCGATTGCTGCGAAGCCGGTTCGGGGCCGCATCCCTGAAGGCGGGACGCGGCGCCTTGGTGTCCTGGTGGCAGCGCGGCCCCTCGACAGCGACTACCTCGCGCTGCGTCAGGTTGGACTCAGTCAGGGGACGACCCTCGGATTCGCCACCGGCCAAGGGATCGTCGCCGCCGGCGACGACGAGATGCCGGACGCGCGCACCGTGCGCGCCCTCGCTGCCAGCGTGCTCGCAACCGGAGAGCCTGACTCCGAGGTCGGGAGTGACTGGATCGTCGTGGCGCAGCCCGTGCTGGCCTCGGACGACACACCGGTGCTCGCCCTCATCGCGGCCGACCCGACGACGGTCGTGACCGACCTGCGAGAGTCGCTGTTCCGAACGCTGTTTCTCATCGCGTTGGGCGGCGCCGTCCTCGCCCTCGTTCTGGCCGCGTTCGTCGGCGACCGGATCGGCGCCAACCTGCGGCGGCTCACGACCGCAGCAGAGGCGGTCCAGCGGGGGGACGAAGGTGTTCGCGCGCGGATCGTCGCTGAGGACGAGGTGGGCGTACTGGGGGGAGCGTTCGACTCGATGGTCGCCGCCAACGAGGACAAGGCCGCCGCGCTCCGGCAGGCGGCCGACGACGAGACCCGGCTCCGGAACCGGCTCGAAGCGGTCGTGGCCGGCGTGGGTGAAGCCCTCATCGCGGTCGACGTCGACGGTGTCGTCACCGACTTCAACCACGCGGCCGAGGTGTTGGTCGGATGCGCGGCCTCCGAGGCCAAGGGCCGACCAATAGAAGAGGTCGTCACCGGCACTACCGACGACGGCCTCGCATTCGAGCGCCGCCTCCAGGTTCCTAGCCGGCGGTGGTCGACGACGGGCGTGGTTCAGTCCCGCTCGGGCGAAGAGATACCGGTTGCCGCCTCAGCCGGCATCCTCGTCGGCTCGGGTGAGGGTGAGCTGGCGGGTGGCGTCTATGTCTTTCGTGACCTGCGCCGCGAGCGGGAGGTCGAGCGAATGAAGACGGAGTTCCTCTCCCGCGTCGGTCACGAGTTGCGCACACCCCTCGCCCCGATCGTCGGCTACTCGACGATCCTGGCAACGCGCGATGCCGAGCCAGAACGGGTTCGCGAGGTGGCGAGGAACATCCACGCATCCGCGGAGCGCTTGGCCCGCATTGTCCAGATGCTCGAGTTCTTCGCGTCGAGCCAGGCTGGTCGAAACGTGCTCCGTCCCGAGGAGGTCGACCTCCGGGAGTTGGTGGCCGGGCTCGTGCAGCGATGGGCTGGTCGCGCCAGCCAGCACGAGATCACCCGGCGCGTCAGCCGGAAGGTCGGCCCGCTCCAAGCCGATCCCAAGTGGATCGACATCTCACTCGACGAGCTCGTCGACAACGCGGTGAAGTTCTCCCCGCAGGGCGGACCGGTGCGGGTCACCGTCCAGCCGGCCGAGAACGGCGAGGTAGGCGTCCAGATCTCGGTGACCGATCGCGGCAAGGGCATGACCGGTGACGAGATCGAGCGAGCCTTCACGGAGTTTGCTCAGGGCGATGAGTCCGATACGCGGCATTTCGGCGGGCTCGGGCTCGGTCTGGCGCTCGTACGTGAAGTCGTGGAGCGCCACGGCGGGCGGGTCGAAGCGTCCTCGCAGGGCCTCGGCCAAGGGTCCAAGTTCTCCATTTTTTTGCCGACCGTGCCGATACATGGTGAAGATGAAGGTTCGTCTCGTCGCGCTCGCGCTGGTTATCGCCGTTCTTCTGACGACGGCGCTGACCGCGGCGTGGGACCACAGTGACCTCGCCGAAGGCGAGGCCTGGCTAAGGCTCCAGCCTGACGCACGCGCTGAGGTGTCCGAGAACGGCGGCCCGTTCCGCGCCGTAGCGGGCGACCGTCACCTCGCCGCGGGAGATCGCACTCGACTGAGCGACGGCGGAGCGGTCCTCGAAATGGTCCGTGGCCTCGAGATCGAGTTGCGGTCCGGCAGCGACATCACCGTAGATCTCGCCCCGGTCCTCCACTCCGGTGAGGCCTTGGTCCGTACCGACGATGCCTCATCCCGCGTCATGGCGTCTGCCGACTCGGCTGCGGTGATCGCGCCCGACTCGGTCGTGCGGCTCACGAGGTCCCTCGCCTACGGCGCTTCCGCGTACCGCGGCCGGGTGGAGCTGCACTCGGTCGGGCGGAGCATCGACGTGCCCACCTTCCGCCACGCGACTATCGCAGCCGTCGGGGCGGTCTCCCGGGAGCCGCTGCCGATTCTTGTCGACGACACCGACGTGTGGGACCGGCGCTATCTGGGGGCTGCGATCGAGCTCACCCGGCAACTCGACGCGGTGAGCAGTGGCTTCACCGCCAACGTGGTCACCAGCATCCGTCCGGTCCCCGACCTTGTGCTCACCGCCGTCCCCGGCGCCGTCGCTACCCGAGAGTTCGATGCGGTTGCGTCTGGTCAGCGCAGACCGGGTGAGCTCCTGGTGGGCACGGCCATCGCCACCGCCGCGAAGGCATCGGTAACGCCGGTCTTCGACTTCCGCGATCAGGGCGCTACTTGGGGGCTCGTCGCGCTCGACCAGGCAATCCGCGACGCCGACAGTCTGTTCGGACTTCTTCGCCTTGCCCTCGACGGTGCGCCGCTCCTGGCGACGAGCGTTGCCGCGCCGGCACCAGCGGCGACCTCCACCGAGCTTGCCCGCGGCGACAGCACTCCGCCACCCGCGCCGGACTCGACGCCCGAGTCGCCGTCCGAGGACCCCGCCGAACCTGAGCGGACTTCGCCGATCGAGTCGGTCGAGGAGGTCGTGGAGGACACGACCGAAGCCATCATCGAGGAGAGCGAGCCGCTGACCGACTTCGTCACCGACAGCACCGAGGTACTCCTCGACGCCGCCGACGAGACGACCTCGGATTCGACCGTTTCTGACCCCACGGGCACGCCCATCGAGGACACGACGGGAACCGTCACGGGCGGTTTGTAAGCGGTCGGTGATCCTAGCCTCAAGGGGGGTGCCGGCAGGTTTGCCGTCATCGCCTCCGCTGCGAGCCGTAGGCTCGGGGTATGGCGGATGAGCCGCAATGGGAGTCGGGCGATCGCCCTCTGAGCGCCGAGGAAGTCGCGTCCAGCACGTTCCCCACTGCCTTCAGGGGGTTCGACCCGGTCGAGGTGAGGACGTTTCTCGCCCGCGTCGCCGACGAGCTCCGCGCCGCCGCTGAGCGCGAGTCTGAGCTCAGGGCCGGACTCGAGTCGGCCGGACCGCCTTCATCGGAGGAGGCCCGCGCGGAGGCTCGTTCCGAGGTGCGGGCCGAGCTGGAGGCGGCGCGCGGGGAGGCGGCGCGACTCACCGCAGAGCTGCAGGAGACCGAAGCCCGGCTCGCCGATCGTGAAGCGGCTCTGACCGATCGCGAAGCAGGAGTCGCTGACCGCGAGGATCGAGCCCGGCTGCGTGACGCCGATGCGGCCGAGCAGTCGGGACGCGCGCTCGCCTCGGCCAAGGAGGAGGCCGCTCAGGTTGTGGCGCAGGCGAGGGACGAGGCGTCCAGGGTCGTTCGTGATGCGCGCGAAGAGGCGGCCCGTCTCGGTTCCGAGGCCGATCGCGTCCTGGCGGACGCGAGGGAGGCCGCGGCCGCGGCCGGGATAGAGGAACGTCGTGACGCCGAGCGCGACGCCGCGGTGATCCGGGTCAAGGCGCGCGAAGAAGCCGATGCGATCATCGAGGCCGCCAAGGAACGCGGTCGCGAGATGGTCGCCGAGGCCCAAGCCGCCCGCGAACGCATGTTGAAGGATCTCGCCAAACGGCGCCGATCCGCCCAAGCCCAGCTGGAGCACCTGAAGGAAGCGCGAGATCGGGTCCTGGAGCATCTCCGTCTCGCCCGGCGGGCGGTCGACGACATCACCACTCGGTTCGAACCGGTGGAAGCGCGGTGGGACGTGGGCACGACGGCGGAGCAGCTTTCACCGGCCCAGCCGGCCGCCGCCCCGCCGCCCCCGGGGGAGCGTGCGCAGATCACCGCCGTGCAGGCCCAGAACGCTGTCACCACGACGCCTGGCCCCGAGCCCCCGGCGCCATCCCGGCAGGACTCGCCGTCGCCGGGGCCCTCCACCGGCTCGGCAGGCTCGACGGGTGAGCCGGGCATCCCGGATGCGCCCGTCGAGGTCGAAGCCTCCTCAGCGGCCGGCACCGAAGACGACGTCCGTCCGGCCACTCGGGAAGAGCGGAAGTCGTCCGCACTGCGGATCCTGAGGCGAGGCCGGTCCCAGCCAGAGCCGGCGGCGTCTGCCCAACGCGGCGACGCGGTCGAGGGCGTCCGTCTGATCGGTCCGCCTCCGCGGGTAACGCCCGACGCCTCAGAGCCGGCGCCCGAGCCCGACGCGGAGGCCCTGCCCGAGCCCGCGCCCCAGTCCGAGGCGGAGGCCGTACCAGAGCCCGCGCGCCCACTCGACCACGAGCTCGAAGCATCGGAACCTGTCGCCGAACCGCCCGAAGGGCCAGATGGGGTGGCACCGGAGGAGACCCACGACGATGACGCGCCTTCCGAACCGGCCGCCAAAGCAGGCGAGCCGGCCAGTGAGGCCGTCGAGGAAGAAGACGGGCCGCAAGAAGAGGAGCCGCGGGAACCGGTTCGCCCCGGCGAGACCCTCGACGAGCTGTTCGCCCGGCTGCGTGCGGGGCGGGAACATGCAGTCGCCGAAGCCACTGGCGAGACCCACCGCAGGGAAACCGAGACGCCCGTTAGCGACAGCGACGAGTTGGCGCTCCAGCGCCGAGATGTCGCCGTGGAGGAGTCCGAGGCGACCATGGTGCGACGGCTCAAGCGGGCCATGCAGGACGAGCAGAACGCGGTGCTCGATGCGCTGCGGACCCTCCGTGGTCCGGTGACGATCGAGGGTCTCCTCGGGGCCCCCGAATCCCAGCAGCAGAGGTTCCGCCGTTTGGCCGGGCCGATCCTGGGTCAAGCCGCGGCGGCGGGGGCGTCGGTGTCCCCGGCGGCGGCGCCCGCCGTAGATGACCTCGTCGAGGCGTTCGCCACCGAGGTCAGCACGACTTTGCGGGACCGGCTGCATCGTGCCCTCGCCCAAGCCCAGGGGGAGGAGTTGGAGCCCTCCAGTGTCGCCGAGCGGCTCAATGCCGTCTATCGCGACTTCAAGGGCCAACGCGCCGAGAGGATCGGCGCCCACTTCGTAACCGCGGCGCACTCGCGCGGTGCGTTCGACGTGGTAGCGAACGGAACCACGCTGCGGTGGGTCGTCGACGACGGTGGGCCGTGCCCCGACTGCGACGACAACGCCCTCGCCGGGGCGGTCGTGAAGGGCGACTCGTACCCCACGGGCCAGGCTCACCCTCCCGCTCATGTCGGGTGCCGCTGCATCCTCGTTCCGGCATCCGGCGGGTAGCGAGGGCGGCCGCGAACCAGTGAACACGGCGCGACTCACCTAGGCTCGCCGCTATGCGTCGTCCGACCGATTTGTCACCACCGCGTCGCCGCGGCCTCCCCGCCGGGCGTATCGGCCTGGTGGTCGTCGCCGTCGTGCTGTTCCTTCTGCTCACGTCGCTGCGCGGGATCGCGGGATTCTGGACCGACTACCTCTGGTACGAGGAGCTCGGCCTCACGTCGGTGTGGCGTGCCGTGCTCGGTGCGCAGATCGCCCTGGCGGTGATCTTCACCGCGTTCTTCTTCGTCGCGTTGTGGGCGAACCTCACGATCGCCGAGCGCATGGCGCCCACCATCAACCGCGCCTTCGGCCCGGAAGAGGAGTGGATCCAGCGCTACCGCGAGGTCATCGGGCCGCACGCCGGCAAGGTGCGTCTGGCCGTCGCCGCGTTGTTCGCCCTGATTGCGGGCGTTGGGATGAGCGGCCTCTGGAACGAGTGGCTGCTCTTCAACAACCGGGTCGCGTTCGGCGAGTCCGATCCCCAGTTCGGGCGCGACGTCGCCTTCTACGTGTTCGAGCTCCCGTTCCTGTCGGCCGTCATCGACTGGGCCTTCGTCGCGATCGTGATCATCCTGGTGCTCACCGCCGGCTGGCACTACCTGAGCGGCGGCATCAGGTTGCAGGCACCGCCGCCGCGGGTCACTCCTCAGGTGAAGGCCCACATCTCGGTGCTTCTCGCCGTGCTCGCCCTCATCCGAGCCGTCGACTACTACTACAACCGCTTCGAGCTGAACTTCAGTACGCGCGGCGCGGTGCCCGGCGCGACCTACACCGACGTGAACGCGCAGCTGCCGGCGATCAACCTGTTGATCATCATCTCGATCGCGGCGGTCGTGCTGTTCGTCGTGAACATCTGGCTCCGCGGCTGGACGATGCCGATCATCGCGGTCGCGCTCTGGGCCCTCGTGGCCACCGCGGTGGGCACGATCTATCCCGCGTTCGTGCAGAACTTCCAGGTGGAGCCGGACGAGGCTCGTAAGGAACGCCCCTACATCGAGCGGAACATCGCAGCGACTAGAGACGCGTACGGGCTCGACAAGGTGGAGGTGCGTGACTTCGCTCACAGCCAGGACCTCGACGCCAAGGACCTCGTCGAGAACGTCGAGACGATCCGAAACATCCGCCTGTGGGATCCCCCGATCCTGCAGGACACCTATCAGCGGCTCCAGGAGATCCGGGCCTTCTTCCAGTTCAACGACGTCGACATCGACCGTTACGTCATCAACGGAGAGCTGACCCAGATCGTGCTGTCAGCTCGCGAGCTCGACCAAGGGGGCCTACCGTCCCAGCGGAACTCCTGGGTCAACCGGCACCTGCAGTTCACCCACGGCTACGGCGCAGTCCTCTCTCCCGCCAACGCGGTCACCCGCGACGGCCAGCCCGACTTCATCGTCAAGGACGTACCGCCCGAGACCGACCCGGGTGGCCCCGAGATCACCCAGCCGCAGATCTACTTCGGGGAGAACTTGGGGAGCTACGCGGTTGTCAACACCGACCAGCCCGAGATCGACTTCATCACGACCGAGGGTGAGGAACAGACGAGCAAGTATGACGGGCTCGGCGGTGTCGAGATGAGCTCGATGTTCCGGCGGATCGCGCTCGCGCTCCGGTTCGGTGAGATCAACCTCGTGATCTCCGACTCGGTCACCTCGAGCTCACGAGCGATCTACATCCGCGACATCCACGACCGGGCGTCGAAGGCGGCGCCCTTCCTGCGCTTCGACTCCGACCCCTACCCGGTCGTGACCGACGGTCGGATCAAGTGGGTGCTCGACGGGTTCTCGATCACCGATCGCTATCCGTACTCGACCAGGGCGGAAACCGGGCTGGTGAACCAAACCTCCGGCCTGCGCGGCGAGAACTTCAACTACGTCCGCGGTTCGGTGAAGCTGGTCATGGACGCGTACGACGGCACGATGACCTACTACATCATCGACGACGACGACCCGATCGTCGCCGCGTACGCGGGCGCGTTCCCCGAGCTCTTCACCCCGGGCGACGAGATGCCCGACGAGCTGCGCGCTCACCTGCGCTACCCCGAGGACCTCTTCCGCGTGCAGTCGACGATGTACGGCGACTACCACATCACGAGCCCCGCCGGCTTCTACAGCAAGTCCGACTCCTGGGACATCTCCCAGGACCCAGGCGCCGGCCTCGTGAGCGGTGTCAACGGTGGCGGCACCCAGGGCGGCGTCGACGCGGTCACAGGCGAGATCATCGTGCCGCGGGAACGCCGGATGGACCCGTACTACCTGCTGATGCGTCCGCCCGGTGCCGAGAGCGAGGAGTTCCTGATCCTCCAACCCTTCGTGCCGTCGTCGCCTGACGACTCGCGCAAGGAACTGACCGCGTTCATGATCGCCAAGAGCGACCCCGGCAACTACGGCGACATCGAGACGTACGAGATGCCGCGCGATCGCCAAGTCGACGGTCCCGCCATCGTGGGCGCCCGCATCCAGCAGGAGCCGAGGATCTCCGAGCAGATCACCCTGCTGTCTCGTGCGGGCTCGCAGGTCAGGCTCGGCAACCTCCTTGTCATCCCGATCGAGGACTCGCTCCTCTACGTGCGTCCCATGTATGTGCAGGCCGAGGGGACGCCGATCCCCGAGTTCAAGTTCGCGATCGTCGTCTACGGCGACGACGTCGTAATGCGATCCACCTTACGGGACGCGCTCGCCGCCATCTTCGGCGACGCCCCCGAGACCCGCGAAAACCAACCCAGCGACGGAGAGATTCCGCCGCCCGATGACGGCGAGGACGGCGACGGCGCGGTCGTCGGCTCGCGGTTCGAGACGCTGTTCAACCAGGCCAACGAACGCTTCGAGGAGGCCGACGAAGCCCTCGCCCGAGGCGAGCTGGCTGAGTTCGAGCGGCTCTACCGCGAGGCACTCGGCCTCCTGCGTGACGCCGTCGCCGCCCTCGAAGGCGATGCCCAGTCCAACGGCGAGACCGAGCCCGAAGACGAGGCCGCCTGAACTTGAGGCAATAACGATCGAATTCCGATCTGTTGTGTCGCGCGACATGTCTGACACTGATGTCGCGGGACATCCCTGACAGTC
>CAZWDB010000047.1:0-26330 GCA_964632885.1 uncultured Acidimicrobiales bacterium
TACCTCCCGATCATACTATGCGCCTATACGCATAGTGGCTGGTCGGAGGGTCTCTTGCAAGCCAGGGGGAAATGGGGAGGGGAAATGGGATCCGTTCTCGAAACCTGAAACCCCTTCTGACCTGGAGCGGACGACGGGATTCGAACCCGCGACCCCAACCTTGGCAAGGTTGTGCTCTACCAGCTGAGCCACGTCCGCGTGTACAGCCACTCTATCAGCGCGCCAACCCGCCGAACTTGAGGCAATAACGAACGTATTTCGTTCGTTATTGCCTCAAGTTCGCTCGTCGGCGGTCTTCAGGAGCTCGTTGAGCGAGAGCTCGAGGTTGTGGGCGATGTCCCAGACCCCGGGGATGGTCTCCCGGCAGGCGTTCAGACCGAAATTCATCGTGCCCATGTAGCTCATCGCCGTGATATTGAGGCCCATCCCGTCGGCGATCGGCCCCATCGGGTACATCGCGGTCATCTTCGCTCCCGCCGAATACAGCGGAACGGGCGGTCCGGGAACGTTCGAGATCGTCACGTTGAAGATCGGCCGGTGGCGGTCGGCGAGTTTCATGCTCGAGTAGAGCCGCGCCGCCCGGGCCGCAAGGGCAGGCGCGGCGAACTCCGCCCAGTTCGTGAGGGTGTCGGCGCCTATGGCGGCATCCTGCTCTTTGGCGCCGCGGGTGGCCTCGCTGATGGCATTCAGGCGCCCGACCGGGTCGTCGACGAGGGTCTCGAGCGACACGAGCATCGGCGACACCCGGTTGCCCATGGCGCCCGTCTGGTCCTCACTGCGCACCGAGATCGGCACCATGGCCACCAGCGACTCCCCGGGATGCTCGCCCCTGCCGTCGAGATAAGAGCGCAACGCGCCGGCGCAGACGGCGAGCACGACATCGTTCACGGTGCCGCCGAGAGCGTTCTTCACGCGCTTCAGGTCATCGAGGGGAACCTGGCTGAAGGCGAACTTGCGGTGCGGTGTGATCGCGGTGTTCAACGACGTGTTCGGCGCGGAGAACGGGGAAGGCGGGGGATGCAGACCAGGTTGGCGGTTGCGCCGGCGGAGGTTCACCGCTGCCTCGAACGTCCGGCGGGCGGCCTTGGCCGCCGAGACCGGTTGCCGGGACAGCGACGCCATCGCGTAGCCGACGAGCTCGATGTCGGTGGGGATGCGGTCGGGCTTCCAGTCGTCGGGCGGTGCCGGTGCCGGTTCGGGCTGCATGTCGAGGAGGTTGGCCGTGAGCTCGGCCCCGGACACGCCGTCGATGGCGGCGTGGTGGGTCTTGGTGATGGCGGCGATGTGGCCCTCTTCGAGCCCCTCGACCACATACATCTCCCACAGCGGGCGGGTGCGCTCGAGCGGACGGCTCATCACGTCGGCGGCGAAGTCGGCCAGCTCCTGCGGTCCGCCCGGTGACGGCAGCGCCGCCCGGCGGACGTGAAAGTCGAGGTCGAAGTCGGGATCCTCGATCCAGAGCGGGTGGTGAAGCTGGAAGGGAACCTCGAGCAGCCGGCGACGGAAGGGCGGCAGCAGCGGCAGCCGCTCCCGCACGAGAGCCTTCACCTTCTCGAAGTGATACCCGCCCGGCACAGTCGACGGATCGAAGACGGCTGTCGACGCAACGTGCATGTGGATCGACGGCGTCTCCATATAGAGGAACGTGGCGTCGAGGCCGGTGAGCCGTTGCATGGGTCCATTCTGCCCGCCTTGAGGCGGTCACTTCACGAGACGCGAAAACCTTCGGTCTGCCAGGGCTCTTCCCCCGGTCTGGCATGTGGCGCAGTACTGGAGCGCGCTCGACGCGAACGACACCTCCCTCACGTCGTCGCCGCACTCTGGGCACGGCAGGCCGGCACGACCGTGAACCCGCATCCCGGATCGCTTCTCGTCCTTGAGATCCTTGGCGGGGAGCCCGGCTGACCGCTCGACCGCGTCAGTGAGGATCGTATGCATGGCGTGGTACAGCCGATCGACTTCCTCCGTGGTTAGCTTGGCCGCCGGTTTGAACGGCGACAAGCGTGCGAGGTGGAGGATCTCGTCCGAGTAGGCGTTGCCGATCCCCGCGAGCGTGGCCTGATCGGTCAACACGCCTTTGAGCTGGTTACTCCGGCCCTCGAGGAGCGCCGCCAAGCTGGCTCGTTCGAGGGTGAGCGCGTCAGGGCCAAGGTGCGTGATGCCATCGACATTGTCCGGCGTCGTCACGACGTAGACGGCGAGCCGCTTCTCCTTGCCGTGCTCGGTGACCTCGAAGCCCCGACCCGACGCGAGGCCGATGCGCAGCGCGAGCGGGGAACCCTTCGACCGCTTTATCGGCGTAGTCGCCACCTTCTCGCGCCAGCGCACCCACCCGGCCCGTGCTAGGTGGATCACGAGGAACAGGCCGCCGGCGTCGAGCACCAGGAACTTGCCGCGACGGCTGGTGCCGGTGAGCTCCCTGTCGACCAGCGCGTCGAGAGGAGGGTCGTAGGTCTTGAGCGCCGAGATGGCACCGAGGTCGGCCCGGACAACGACATCGCCGACCGCCCGCTCCCGAAGGAACCCGACGAGAGCCTCGACTTCCGGGAGCTCGGGCACGCCGGTCCTACCGTCCGGTGTGGCCGAAGCCGCCCATGCCGCGATCGGAGGGTGACAACTCGGCCACCGGCACGAAGGTCGCCTCCTCTACTCGCTGGATGACGAGCTGGGCGATGCGATCACCTCGCTGCACCTTGTAGTGAGTCGTCGGGTCGGTGTTGACGAGCAGCACCCGCACTTCGTCGCGATAACCGGAGTCGATCAAGCCGGGAGTGTTGAGACAGGTCACGCCGTGGCGGAGCGCGAGGCCGCTCCGAGGTTGCACGAAGCCCGCGTACCCGGCAGGAAGGGCGACCGCGATGCCGGTCGGAACGAGCGCACGTCCCCCGCCTGCCTCGAGGATCGCGCCTTCCCGAGCTACCAGGTCGGCGCCGGCGTCGCCTGCCTTGGCGTAGGCAGGCAGCGGCAGATCGGGGTCGAGCTGCTGGATCTCCACGTCCATTGGACGAGCCTATGCCGCGGCTCGGCCTGGGTCCGGCTTACGATGCCTGCCGTGCTGGTGTGGATGGACCTCGAGATGACGGGACTCGACCCGACACGACACACGATCGTCGAGATCGCCACGCTGGTCACCGACAACGACCTGCAGATCATCGCCGAGGGCCCCGACCTCGTTGTGAGCCCCACCGCCGAGGAGTTGGCGGCGATGGACCAGGTCGTGCACGACATGCACGCCAAGAGCGGACTCCTGGCGGAGATGTGGGACTCAACCCTCTCCCTCGACGACGCGGGTGCGCAGACACTCGAGTTCATCAAGCAGCACGTGCCCGAGCCGCGTTCGGTCCCCCTATGCGGCAACTCGATCGGGATCGATCGGCGATTCCTCACCGCCCATCTGCCCGAGATCGAGGAGTACCTGCACTACCGGTGCGTCGACGTGTCGACGGTAAAGGAACTTTGCCGGCGCTGGTACCCCAAGGAACTCAAGGGTGCTCCCAACAAGGGCCACGGCCATCGGGCGATGGACGACATCCGGGAGAGCGTCGAAGAGCTCCGCTACTACCGCAGCACGATTTTCAAGTAGCAGGACTTGAAGTAGTCGGGCTTGAAGCAGTCAAAGGAGAGGCGCCGTCTGGAGTTCGAAGGACGTGCCGAGCTGATCGGACGCTCGCGCCAACTGAGGCGAGAGTCGCGTGACGCCGACGGTCCCGGCGTCGATGCCACTCGTGCCCAGGCTCGCGACGTGGACACCGACGGTGACGATCACACCGACCGCGCCGCCATCCTCCGAGGAGATGCCGCTGCCGGAGTCGCCGGGCGCAACCGCCCCTTCCGCGAACACGTGGTCGTCATCGGGCATGCCGAAGGCGACGGCCGTCCGGCCCGGCGTGACAACGCTGACACCCACACCCTGGCCGTAGTGGTTGAGCACGATGGGGTCCGCAGGGTTGGCGTCGTTGAGGAACGTCGGCCCACCGAAGTGGCACATCTGTGCGCTCGCCTCGACACCGGCATCGAGCCGGATCAGCGCGAAGTCCTTCTCGCCGCCCAGTACCGCGTAGGCGAACTCGCCCACGCGAGCGCCCTCGCTGTCGAGGGCAGCCGGACCAGATCCGGAGCTCCATGTCTCTTCGCCGTCGTCGTCGAGGATGCAGTGGCCGGCGGTACCCATGTAGCGACTGCCGTCGCCCCCGTGGAACAGGAAGTTGAAGCTGCAGAATCCGACCGGAGTTTCTACGAGTGCGCCGGGCCGGACGCCGGGACAGGAGCCGGTGCCGACAGGAGCCGCGGCGGGTACCTCGATGAGGTTGCATTCGACCCCGCCGAGATCAAGGGTTCGACTAGATGCGTGGGCCGGAACCGCGGCCCCTCCGACCAAACCAATGAGCAGCAGCCAAACCGCCAGTCGCTTTGTCATGACCTGGGAACGGGCGGGAAGCGCCCGACTTGCGGTCAGCGGTGCAAATAGCGGTGCGCTCTCACGATCTGAGCGACGTCGCGTCCCGCTGGCTTCATGCTGTTAGGAACCACGAGGAACGGAGCGGAGGCCGTGGTGACCGCGCCTGTGGCGATCAGGGTGCGGAGGCCGAGCACGTCGTTCGGCATTATGAGGACCTGCGTCACAAACGTGCCGTCGTCGCCGGCAACGGCCGCGGTGGTGCCGGTGCCGGGTTCCCATTCGAGTGTGACGGGACCGGGTGTGAACCCTTCGCCTCGGGCGATCGCGACAAACCCGGGCCTGCCGAGCGGTGGAACGATCGATAGCGTCGCGCCTGGCGTCGGTGGTGGGATGGTCGTGGTGGTCGTTGTGGTGGCTGCGGTCGTCGTCGTTGGTTGTGTCGTCGTGGTGGTGGAGCTCGAACTCGATGTCGTCGTGGGCGGCGGGCACGGCACCCGATAGACGGCGCGGGCGGTCGCCCCGTACACGCCGTAGTCGTCGACGACCACGACGTACTCACGCTCCTCGTTGGTCGCGATGGCGAAGGTCTCGATGGCGTAGCCGTTCTCGTCGGTGGCACTGGTGATCTCGAACTCGCTCGACCCGCCGGCGTCGAAGGTGATCCGGGTGTCGTTCCTCGGTGGGAAGTCGAACCCCTCCACTGTCAGCTCTCTCTCGCCGGTGGCGGCACAAGTTGGGGTAAGCCCCACCCGTGGTTGCAGCGTGCACGGAACCCGGAGGCCAGCATCGGCCGTTTGGAAGTTGGGGTACCCGTTAGCGGCGACTATGCGGTGGTATCCCCCGGCCCTCGCAGGCGTGACAACCGAGGCGCTGAAGTTGCCACTGCTGTCAGGGGTGGCGCCTCCAATGCGACTTCCGCTCGTCGAGTCCATGTAGATGTCGACGAGGTCGCCAGGCCACCATCCCCGGCCGGTGACCTGGACGGACTCGCGCTCTCCTTCAGGCGCGCAGTCAGGACTCAGCGAGATCGTTGGCGAGTCTGCCTGCGCGGCCGTCGGAGCCGGCATCAGCAGTGCCAAGGCTACGACCGCTAGAGCGACGGCCGCGCCGCGCCTCAACATGTGCACACGGTACTCGGGCTAGCGGTGAACGTAACGCAGGGCGCGGGTGATCTGGGTCACACCGTCGGCCGAGGGCTTGATGGTGCCCGGCACGGCCAGGAAGTCAGCCGCCGCGGACGTCTCGCCCCCGGTAGCCACAAGCGAGCGCGGGCCAAGAACACTGTTCGGCAGCACCAGCACCCGCACCTCGAATGTGCCGTCGGGCCCGACGACGGCGTTAGCCCGGCCGATACCAGGGTCCCATGCCAGCGCCACCGGACCTTCCGGGAAGCCGGCACCCCGAGCGCTAACAACGAGTCCGGGCGGACCGACCGTGGGGGTCACCGCGAGCTCCGCTTCACCCGGCGCGGGCTCCGTCGTCACCGTGGTCGAGCTCCCGCCTGGGGGTGCGGTGGTCGCCGTCGTAGTCGTGGACGACGACGAGGGTGTCGAACTCGATGACGTGGTCGTAGCGGTGACAGGTGGCGGTTCAATGCCCCGACCCACGAGGCGCACCACATCCGGCGAATCGGGCGCGTTGCTCCAGACCTCCAGGAGCGCGCTTCTCTCGTTCGACTCGGACGGGTCAAAGCGGATGTCGACGGTGCAGCTTCCGCCGGGCGGGACGTTCGACCCTTCGCATCCATCGGCAACGATCGTGAAGTCCTCTGCATGCGTGCCCGTCACGACGGCGTCCTTGATGGTGGTGGTCAGCTGAGCCGACGCCGTCGCGGTGGCAGTGCGATCCGCGGTGTCGCCGTCGACGACCACGTCTCCGAAGTCGACAGGATTCGGGGTCACGGTGAGGCCGCGCGAACCCACTTCGAACTCGATGTCGTCGACGACGAGGTTGTACATGCTGGCAGTCGAGCCGTCACTGTTGCGGAAGCGCACCTGGGCACGCCTGATGGCGTTAGAGCTGGCGGTGATCTCGAGGGGCACGTCAACGTCAACCGGCCCGCCACCGCTGGGAGACCGGAGCACGGCGCTGGTTCGGCGCACCAGTGAGCCGAAGCTGTTGAAGCCCTCGAGATAGACGCGCCGCCCGGACGTCGACTGTGTGTACCCCGCCCAGACCTTCACCCGGTACATGCCGCGATCGAACGCGAAGTCGATCTCGTCGGTGCAGGTGAACTCAGCGCCGAAGCACTCCTCGACACCCACCGTTCCTGAGTGGGTGGAGAAGTCAGCGTCTGAGCTGTAGTCGACCGCCGCGACCTCGTCCGAGAAAATGAGTCCTTGGCCCTTGTAGCGAGTCGTGATCTTGTGCCACGAGTTTCCGGTCCGCTCCTTGCTCAGGTCTTCGAAGGTGATCACCGTCGGTGCGGCGGCGCCGGGCGTGGTGGGAAGAAGGGCCGCGATCAGCGCGAGGACCGCGACGATCAGCGCAAGACGGCGACGGTGCTCAGCGGTTGTTATACCGGCGGCTCCTGTTTGTCTGGGTCACATCGGTTCCCGAAGGCTTCACAGAACGAGCGACGACGAGGAAATCCGTCGTTGCCGTCGTGGCTTGGCCGGTCGCTACCAGCGTCCGGCGGCCCAAGCGGTCGTTGGGCATGATCAGCACCTGCACGACAAACGAGCCATCCGGTCCCACCTCGACCTGTGTCAGTCCTTGGCCTGGCAACCACGATAACTCCGCCGGCCCCGGCGAGAAACCGCTCCCGCGGGCGACGGCGACGAAACCTGGCACCCCGATCGCTGGGCTCACCGACAGGGTCGCTCCAGGCGTCGTGGACGGAATGACGATCGTGGTCGGCGTCGGAACAGGCGGTAGCGTCGTGCCCGTGCCGCCGGTCGTGCGCGTGTCCTCGCCGCCGGGACCGGACGTCGTCGTCGCGCCGAATCCTTCCGTCGTGGTCGTCGCGACTGTCCCAGACCCGAACAACCGCACAGACTCGGGCGGGTCGGCACCCGGCCGTGGGACGACTAGCCGAGCCGTCCTAACGCCCGACGCGGAAGGATCGAACCGAAGGTCGACCAGGCACTGATCACCGGGCGCGAGGATTCGACCCTTGCAAGCCTGATCGACGACGACGAAGTCACCCGAGTCGGCACCATCGGTGAAGACGTCACTCGCGGACGCGCCGACCTGCCCTGTGTTGGTGACAGTCACAGTCTTAGCCACCGATCCAGCGGCGACGCCCGCCTCACCGAAGTCGACCGGATCTGGATTGAACGAAAACCTCGCCTGCCCCCGCTCGAACTCGAGGTTGTCCATGACGATCGAGTAGTTGGCGTTGTTGGGAATGTCTAGCTCGGCGGCGGCGATGCCGTTGTACGTAAGCGCCGTCTCCATCACGACGTCTGCCCGCGCCGGACAGCTGTTGGCCGGGAATGTGTGCTGGATTCGGCGGAGCACGAACGGCGGACGAAAGACCGTACCCCTGCTGTAGGCGCGCAACTCAACGGTCCGGTCCCCGGGGCAGAACTCAAGGCCCACTACCAACCGGATCCGGTACTTCGTCTCGGCGAACTCCATCCGAATCGGTTCACTGCATGCCAGGTCCTCGCTCTCGTAGTGAGGACAGGATCGGGCAGCCTGCGTGCCCGAAGGCACGAAGCTGGAGGCATACTGCTTTACCCGGGCACTGCCGATGAAGGACACGCCGGCGTACTCGTTGGTGAGGATCGTCTCGGCCGGGACGTCGTCGAAGGTGATTACCGTCGGCGCGGCGGTGGCGCCTCCAACGGGGACAAGCAGCACGGCGGCCAGAGCGACCGCGGCCGCCAGCCAGCGAACCCGGGGCAGACGCGCCCCGGTTCGTGTGGTTCTTGCCTCAGGTTCGCTGGGCCCGCCTGCCCGGTGCACCGACTCGGTCAGGGCTCCACGAAGAAGCCGGCGAAGTACATGCCCGGGGTGCAGGTCTCAGAGGTGCACTCAGCAGACATCACGAGCGTCTGCGACTCGGTGAAGACGATGGGGGCGACGAAGTGGTAGTCGAGATCACGGAAGTTCGATAGCTCGACCACAAGGAGAACGTTATCGCCTCGGCGGATCTGAAGGCGCCCGCTGTCGCCGTTGGGGTTCTGGAGGACGATGTCGGTTACCTGCAGGATGCGATCGGGCGGTACCTCGAATGTCCGCGTTCCCGACTCGGTGAGGAACAGGCGGCCATCCACGGCGTTGCCGAGCGCGCTCACCTGGGTGCCGCCACCATCACCATCGCCGTCACCACCGTCTCCGTCGCCATCTCCGTCCCCGCCGCCCCCGTCGGGTGGCACGAGAGTGCTCGGTGTGGTGCGCTCCTCCGCGACGGCCTCCTCGGCCGCCGACTTGATCGTGGGCCGCAGCAGGGCGTACCAGAGCAGCACCAGCAGGAGGAGCACCGCCGCCGCACCCATGAGCGCCCGAGGCAACCACTTCGGCATGGTCGGCTCCTGCAGGAACGTCGCCGGCAGCACGATCGGGACGCCGCCCTCGGGCTCCACGGTGACGTTGAACGGTCGCGATTGCGCCGGGCCGCTCCGGAACCTCTTCTTGGGCCGCAACTTGATGCGACTGAAGGACGCCGCGTCGGCCTCGGCGACCACGGTCGGGGGGTCGACGTCGAACAGGAGCTGGTCGCCGTCGTCGGCCACGACGATGTGCGCGGTGATCGACGAATTGCCCCGATTGTCTAGTGCCACCTCCTGCACCGCGCCTCTGCGGCCCCGGGTGGTGCGCGGCACCAGCTCGGCCGAGATCTCGGCAAAGGGGAGGACTTCGACAGTTCCCTCCTCCACGACCGACGACTCCGGATCTTGCTGGGAGCTCGCCTTCACCCCGAAAGGCACGGTGCCAGCCACCACCTCACCCGTGCGAGGTGGCGCGAAGGTGACCGTCACCACTCCCTCGTCATTCGGGAAAAGCGATGTCTGAGCGGGCTCGGCGCTCGTCCATGCGGCGGCGTCGCCGAGCACCTCGACGGTGAATTGGTCGACGACTGTCCCTGTGTTCCGGAGCCGCACCTCACACGAGGCTTGCTGGCCGGGAACAACCGACACCGCCGACGGACGCAAAGTAGCTATGACACCCACGGCCGCAGAGGGTAGCCCCCGCGGTGGCCCCGCGCCCGTATCAAAGGGAACAGACGCGGGAACTTTCCGATGCCCGTTGAGTCCTGGTGAAGTGCCCGATAACGCGCTCGTGGCACCTTCCACCTCAACAGAGCAAGGAGGCGGGAGTGCCAGTTACCGAGCGCATCCCTGTGTTCGTCTTCGCCCACGACCACATATCGCAGGCAGGGATGGCGAGTCAGCTGAGGTTGCGGCCTGAGATCGCAGTCGTATCCGAAGCCGATGTCGACAAGGCGGCCGTGGCCGTCGTCGTCGCCGACGACGTCGACGACGACACGGTCAGGGTGGTGCGGGCTATCCAGCGCAACGGCTGTCCGCGCGTGGTCCTCGTCATCACCCGCCTCGACGACAGCGGACTGGTAGCCGGTGTCGAGGCGGGCGCCTGTGGCCTCCTCCGCCGCGGCGAAGCCGTCCCCGAACGGCTTGTGGAAGCGATCCAGTCGGCATCTGCGGGCGACGGCACCGTCCCGTCGGACCTTCTCGGCCGGCTACTCGAGCACGTCGGACAACTCCAACGGCAAGTGCTCGCACCGAAAGGCATGACGCTCGCCGGGCTCACAGAGCGTGAGATCGACGTCCTCCGGCTTGTCGCTGACGGACTCGACACCGCGGAGATCGCCTCCGAGCTGGCGTATTCCGAACGCACGATCAAAAACGTCATCCACGACGTCACTGCCCGTATGAACCTGCGCAACCGCTCCCACGCAGTGGCCTATGCGGTGCGCCAGGGCCTCATCTGAATCCGAGGGGGACCCATGAACCCACCCGTCACGACTGAAGCGACGCGAGCCACAACCGACCAGACCGAGGTGCTGCCACCACTGAGCGCGGACCTGAACCCCAATCCGGTCGAGGAACTCGACGCCCAGCTCCGCAAGTCGAGCTTCTTCATGCAGGCGTCACTGGAGAAGACCGGCCAGCTCGCTCAACGGCTGGATGCCTACCTCACCGGACTTCTCGACCTGCTGGTCGACACTGGCGTGATCGACACCGACCGGTTGGGTGAGATCGTCAACCGCAACCGGGAGTTGCAGGCACGCGAACACGCAGACAGACTCGCCGAGAACGCCGGCCTCGACGCGTGGCCCCTCGTGGTCCTACGCGACGAGAAGCCAGACGAGCCGACCGAACCCGAGATTCCCGTGGATTGCGCGGCGCGCATGCACATCTGCAAAGCGGTGTGTTGCTCCCTGCGCTTCCCGCTCGGCGCGAGCGAGGTCGAAGGCGGCAAGGTCAAGTTCGAGGTCGGCCACCCGTATCTGATCCGCCAGAGTGAGCACGGCTATTGCGTGCACAACGACCGTGCCACAGGGGGGTGCGGCATCTACGAGGACCGGCCCCAGGTCTGTCGCGAGTACAGCTGCGCGAATGACGAGCGCATCTGGGCCGATTTCGAGAACATGATCCTCAACGAGGAGTTCCTGAAGAGCCGGACCCAGCAACGCTTCTTCTTCAACCCCAGCTCCGAGGGGGCGGTTCCCGTTGCCTTCACCCGCCACGACGACGGGTCCACCACAGGGGTCGTTCAGGAGCCAATGAACGGCAACGGGTCGTCGTGATCCACGACCTCGACGAATCCCTCCGCAACCTGGTGCGCCGCGACGTGGTGCAGGGCGGCGACATCGAAGTGGTTTTCGAGGCGCCAACCAAGGACTGGGCAGCCCGCCGGAACACGCCGACGATCGACATCTACCTCTATGACATCCGGGAGGACCTGCGGCGACGTCACTACGGCATCGTCGATCTGAAGGACGACGACGGCCACACCTACGCCCGGCGTCAGGCACCCCGTTTCTTCAAGCTCTCGTACCTGGTGACCGCGTGGACACAGCGAGCGGAGGACGAGCATCGTCTGCTCGCGGGGCTGCTCGCATGCTTCCTGCGCAACGACTACGTGCCGGCCGACGTTCTGGCCGGTGCGATCGCCGACGAGGAAGTGCCCTTCCCCATGCACATCGCCATCCCACCGCCTGAGGACCGGGCTTTGTCGGACGTGTGGTCGGCGCTGGGCGGCGAGCTCAAACCCTCGCTCGACCTGGTCGTCATCGCACCCCTCGATCTCGACCGCACCGCCCCCACTGCGGCACCTGTCATGGAAGAGCCGCGTTTCGATTTCGACGGGCCCAATGGAGAACGGGACCAGCGGCGGCGCCGATTCCCCGGCACGCCTCGCGACCCCGACTTCCAGCCCGCGGTAGCCGAAGAGACGGTGGCAGCCAGCCGCGACCACGAGCGGGGCAGGATCTTCCGGGTCCGTAACAGCAGCGACCCCAGCGCCCCCACCGAGCCCAGTGCGCCGAGCCCGCGCGACTCGTGACAACGACGGATCCTTCGCTCGCCCACCTCCTGGGGCGTATGAATGTGATCGAAGCACGCGTCCGTGCGCTCGTCGCCTCCCGCCGCTCGACCGACCCGTCGCCTGACGACCCGTTCCGCGGGCTCTATCTCAGCGACGAGCAGATCGACGCCCTGCTCGCGTCATCCTCCCCGCCTCCCCCACCTGACTCCGACACCGGGGAACAACTCGCCCGGTTGGAGGCTGAGGCCGACGAAGCACGCGTCGCCGGCGCAGACATCCGGCTACACCGCTTGGCGGCCACGTTCGCGCTCGAGCCGATCGACCTCGAGCTGCTGCTCGTTGCCCTGGCTCCCGATCTCGACGTGCGATTCGAGCGGCTCTACAGCTACCTCCACGACGATGTGACGCGCCGGCGACCGAGTATCGGTCTGGGCCTCGAGCTATGCGCCGTCTCGGCCGCCTCCGGACCGGCCCGCGAGAGGCTCATGGCGAGCGGGCCACTCGTCGCAGAGCGCCTCGTCGAGATCGGCGACGTCGACCGGCCGTTCCTCACGCGAACGATTCATGTCCCCGACCGGGTCGCTGCTCACCTGCTCGGCAGCGATGAGCCCGACCCGGATCTCGCGCCCCATCTCGGTTCGGTCGCGGCCGATGGGAGCGGCGACCCCGGCGCGATCGCCCGCTCGCTCGCGACCGGCGCTCGGCTCTTCTACGTGCGCGAGCTGGCAGGTGCGAGCGGGCGGGGCCTTGCCGCGGCCTCCCTCCGCGCCCACAGCATGAAGGCTGTCGTGGTCGACCTGGCGCGCCTGAGCCCGTCCGACGATCCCGCACTCGTCGCCAGGATCGCGGCCCGCGAGGCCCGTCTCCAAGGCGCCGGCTTGGTAGCGGGCCCGGTAGAGGCCCTGGTCGAGCGGGGCCGCGCCGCCGTCCGCGCCTATGCCGAGGCGCCGGGCATCGTGATGCTCGTAGGACGAGGAAGCTGGGACCCCTGGTGGAGTCATGACGTCCCCGTCCTCGTCGATGCCCTGCCGCCGGACGCGGCCGAGCGGCTCGAGCTGTGGCGGGCCAACCTCAACGGCAGCTCGCTCGCAGTGGGCGCGCAGGACACCGGCGACGCCACCGACGAGGCCCTCGAGAGCACCCGTCACTTCCGCCTCACTCCTGAGCAGGTCCACCGCGCGACGCTCGCCGCCCGGCAACAAGCCGCGCTGGCCGATGACCCTCTGACGCCGAGTCACCTCCGGGCCGGCGCCCGCTCCCAGAACGGGGCCGGGCTGGAAGGACAGGCCAGGCGAATCGAGCCTGGCGTGGCATGGGACGACCTCGTCCTCCCGACCCCGTGCAAGAGTGGCCTCCGGGAGCTTGCCGCTCGAGCCCGCCACCGTGACCGTGTGATCGACGAGTGGGGCATGCGCCCCGGAGGAGGGCGAGGACGCGGAATCACCGCGCTGTTCGCGGGCGACTCGGGCACGGGCAAGACGATGTCGGCCGAGGTGATCGCCGGCGAGCTCGGGCTCGATCTCTATGCCATCAACCTGGCCACCGTCGTCGACAAGTACGTGGGAGAGACCGAGAAGAATCTCGAGCGCATCTTCTCGGAGGCGGACGGCGTCAACGCGGTGCTGCTCTTCGACGAGGCCGACGCCATCTTCGGCAAGCGGTCGGAGGTCCGCGATGCGCATGACCGCTACGCCAACATCGAAGTCGCCTACCTGCTCCAGCGCATGGAGACGTTCGACGGCCTCGCGATCCTCGCCACCAACCTGCGAGCCAACCTCGACGACGCCTTCGCTCGGCGCCTCGACTCCGTCATCGACTTCCCGATGCCCGACGTCGACGATCGCCGGCTGCTCTGGGACCGGTGCCTCGGGCCCCACGTGCCCCGCGGCGACGACGTCGACCTCGAATTCTGCGCCCGCCAATTCGAGCTCTCGGGCGGCAACATCCGCAGCATCGCGGTTACCGCGGCCTACTTCGCCGCCGTCAGCGGTCAGCCGGTGGGGATGCTGGAGTTGATGCGAGCCACCCAACGCGAGTACCGCAAGCTCGGGCGGCTGACGGTGCCCTCCGAGTTCGGACCCTGGCTCGAGCGCGTCGCGACCTGACCACCCACTCTGGAGTGGTTAGCCCCCGGAATCCGGGGGCTAACCACTCCAGAGTTTGGCCCGATCGGGCAAGGCCTTGTGTCATACACTCGCGGGCATGGACCGCCGGCACAGGGAGGTTCGCGTGCGGGACTACGACATTGACCTGGACGGCGCCGGCTCCCCACACCAGCGGGAGCGGCACGAAGCCGACAGTTCGGGCGACCACAGCCACATCGAAGTGAGCCGGGCGCTGGAGAACGGCCGGCCCGATGCTCTGGGCACAGCTGGGATGTTGCATCTACAACGTGCGGCCGGCAACGCAGGCACCGCCGCGCTCGTCAATGGGGGCGACGAAGAGGAGTCGCCCGTGAAGGATGTCGTGGCGTCGTCGGGCCAGCCGCTCGACAAGGACACCAGAAACGACATGGAGAACCGTTTCGACACCGACTTCTCCGACGTCGAAGTCCACACGGGCGCGCAGGCCGCAGAGTCGGCCCGCTCGGTCTCGGCCCAGGCCTACACGGTCGGCAACCACGTCGTGTTCGGCGAAGGCAAGTACGAGCCCAACAGTGACGAAGGTCGCCACATGATCGCCCATGAGCTGACCCACGTCGTGCAGCAGCGCAACGGCCCGGTCGACGGCACGCCGGCCGGCGGGGGCGTCAAGATCTCCGATCCCGGTGACCGCTTCGAACGCGAGGCCGACCAGAACGCCCGCGACGCCCTCAGCCCCACGGCGACACCGGCCGAGAGCGGATCGGTGCAGCGCCAGACAGAGGAAGAGGACGACGACGAGCAGGTGCAGGGTATGGCGCTGCAGCGGGCCGAAGAGGAGGAAGAGGCCACGGAGGAGCCGGCGGCGGAGGAGCCGGCGGCGGAGGCTCCCGCCGAGGAGAAAGAAGAAGAGGAAGCCTGAAGCTCGGCCCCGTGCCCCTTGGGGCACGGTTCCCTTCCCCGGCGACGGTCCGCTCGGACGTTGCCCTGCCCGCTTAACCGCGGCACTGTCGACTGTGATCATTCCGGTCGAGGAGGAGGGGCTCGATGCCTCAGTATCTGTCGCCAGGCGTATACGTCGAAGAAGTCGATAGCGGTAGCCGGCCGATCGAAGGCGTCGGCACTGCCGTGGCCGCCTTCATCGGTCTCGCCGAGAAGGGACCGTTCAACGAACCGACGCTCGTCAGCAACTGGACGCAGTTCGTCGGAACCTTCGGTGAGTTCGTCGATGGCTCGTACCTGGCGCACTCGGTGTACGGCTACTTCCAGAACGGTGGGGGCAACGCCTACATCGTCCGGGTAGGCGGCGACGGCGCCGCCGCTCCTCCCGCCGCACGAGGGGAGCTCACTGCCGGCTCGGGATCCTCGAAGTCGGTGCCCTACAACGCGCACGCCCTTGAGCCCGGCTCGGCGGGCAACGACGTCAGCGTCGAGGTCACGCACCCGACCGGCGAAGGCGCCTCGGACGACACCTTCAACATCGTCGTCAAGAAGGGCGGCAAGGTCGAGGAGGAGTTCACCGACCTGACGACCAAGAAGGGCAAGCAGAACGCTGCCTCGGTTGTCAACGCGACCTCGAAGCTGATCCGGCTGGAAGAGGCGACGGGCAGCAACCTCGAACGCCCCGCCAAGGGGAGCACCTCGCTATCGGGCGGCGGCGCCTCGCCCACCCCGGCCCGGCTCGGCCCGGAGGACTATGTGGGCGACTCTGCGAACCGGAGCGGCCTCGGCGGTCTCGAAGCCATCGAGGATGTGACGATGCTGAGCATCCCCGACCTCAGCGCCGCCTACGAGCAGGGCATGATCGACCTCGAGCAGTACCAGGCCGTGCAGCTCGGGATGATCACGCACTGCGAGCTCATGGGCGACCGGATGGCGATCCTCGACCCTCCTCCCGGATACAACGCCCAGCAGATCAAGGAGTGGCGCGTCGAGAAGGCCGGCTACGACTCCAAGTACGCCACGTTGTACTGGCCCCGGATCAAGGTGATGGATCCCGACTCCGGCCAGAACGTCTTCGTGCCCCCCAGCGGCCACATGGCAGGCATCTGGGCTCGGAACGACGACACCCGAGGCGTCCACAAGGCACCCGCCAACGAGGTCGTACGAGGCGCGGTGAGCATCGAGCTCAACATCACCAAGAACGAACACGACCTCCTCAACCCCGAGGGCATCAACTGCATCCGGTCGTTCCCGGGCCGGGGTGTCCGGGTGTGGGGCGCCCGCACGCTGTCGAGTGACCCGGCGTGGAAGTACGTGAACGTCCGCCGCCTCTTCAACTACCTCGAGAAGTCGATCCTCATGGCGACCGACTGGGTCGTGTTCGAGCCGAACGATCGCACGCTCTGGGCGAAGGTGCGCCGGACGATCGCCTCCTTCCTCGTCCTCGAGTGGCGCAAGGGCGCCCTGTTCGGTTCGACGCCCGCGGAGGCCTTCTACGTCAAGTGCGACGACGAGACGAACCCGGCCGAGGCGATCGACGCCGGGCAGCTTGTCTGCCAGATCGGCGTCGCGCCCGTGAAGCCCGCCGAGTTCGTGATCTTCCAGCTCTCGCAGATGCAGGGCGGCGTCAGCCTCGTGAGCGAGTGACGACGCCCATGCCCGCCAACCAGATCCTGAAAACACGGAGGTAGTCAGTCGTGGGTTTGATCGACAAGTTTGACGGCATCGTCGGTGCCTCGTTCGGCTTCGAGTTCGACGGCCACCAGGTCAAGGCCATCACGGAGGTGAGCGGACTGAAGGGTGAGGTCGACATGGCCGCGTTCAAGTCCAACACCTCCGACGGCAAGTTCGTCGAGACGAAGGTGCCGGTGAAGCCCAAGTCGGGGACGGTGACGATAAGCCGGGCGCTCACCGAGGACACGACGTTCGCCGATTGGGTGAACGAGTCGGCCGAAGGCAAGCTGCCGCGTGCGAACGCTGAGGTGGTCGTGTACGACACCATGCTCAGCCCGATCATGCGGTTCACGCTGCAGGATTGTCAGCCGTCGTCGATAGAAATCGGCACGTTGAAGGCGGGAGATCCGAGTGTCGTCACCGAGAAGATGACACTCCATCACGTCGGCATCAAGATCGAGAAGGGTTGAGCCTGATGCGACGTAGCCCCACCGGAGCGGTCGGCCTCGCCAGCCCCATGGAGGCCGCCCACAACGAGACGGAGACGTCGCCGCCGCCTGAGGCGACACCGCTGCGCACCGAGTACGACTTCGTGCTCCCACGCGGCTATGTCGACGAAGACGGGGTCGTTCATCGCGAGGGCACCATGCGCCTGGCGACCGCCCGCGACGAGCTCCTCCCCCTATACGACGGCCGCGTCACCGAGCGCCCCGAGTGGCTCACCATCGTGCTGCTGGCACGGGTGGTGACCGAGTTGGGAACGCTCCCGAAGGTGACCGATTGGGTGATCGAGCACCTCTTCGCCTCGGACCTCGCATTTCTGCAAGACCTATACCGCCGCGTCAATCAGGAAGGCCACACCCGAGCTGCGGTCCAATGTCCGTCGTGCAACCACGAGTTCTCGGTCGACGTGGCCGGTGGTCGCCCGGGGGGATCGTGAGGTACGCGACGGACCGTCTCCACGAGGAGATCGCCTACGTCGCGTACCACTTCCACTGGTCCCTTGACGAGATCCTGAACCTCGAGCACCCGACTCGCCAGCGCTTCGTCGGCGAGATCGCCCGCATCAACGAGCGGCTGACGGAGCTAGCGGCGGGGAGCGCATGACACCCCATGTGGCCGTTCGGACGCAGGAGTAGCGCCGCCGAGACAACGTCGGACGGGGCCGAAGCAGCCATCCCCCAACCACCGCCGGCGGCATGGGAGTCGCTCCCTCCCCTGCCGCGCACCGTCGCGCCCCTCGAGTCGACATTCAAGATCGGTGACAGGGTCAAGGAAGATCTCGTGAGCCTCGACCCGATCCGCTTCTCCTCCCCGATGAGCCACGGTGTCAGCGAAGTCGCTCCAGCCGGACTCGTACGGGGACTCGCAACAACGCCAACCGGACCGAGCGTGCAGCGACTGGCCGCGACGGACGAGTTGCCGCTGCGAAGCCCTAAGTCTCCCAGCCCCCTGGGCCGCCTCTGGACGAAGATAACGGGCGGCGCCGCGTCCGAGCCTGACTCCGTGCCCGAGCCTGACTCCGTGCCCGAACCCGCCACCACGGCGACACCACAGACGGAACCTGCACCGGAACCGGAACTCCACAGCACAGCGCCTCACGAACGAGCGGAGTTCGATGCACCTGCCCCCGCCGCGAGGGAGGCGCCTTCAGCCCCGCGGCACTCGGCGCCGCGGGCGGGCCATGCCGAACTCCAGCCCGAGCTGTCCGACGAACGGCAACCGGTCGCCGCGGCGCCGGCCGACTCGCCGGATCTTCCGGAGCTGACCCTCGCGCGTCTTCCTTCGATAGACGCGCCCGTGCCGGTCGCCGGGGTACGTGAAGCCACCAGCCCCGTCGCGCTCGTTCGCCCCGTTAGTGCCACATCCGCGCCGGCTCCTACCTCGCCGCCCTCCGTGGAGGAGTCCCTCGGCCCCGATGAGTCGCCGAGCAGCGAGGGGTCGCCTGGGGCGGCGTCGCAGAACACGGCACGACGTGAACCCGCCGGCGCCGCCGAGGTGCCGGTCGACACGGAGCTTCCTCTTCAGCCACGGTCGGTGCAGCGCAAGGTGCGCTCCGAAGAGGCGCCGGCCGAGCTCGCACCGAACCGGGAAGAGCCGCTCCCTCTCGGGCCACCGCCAACTGCCGAGGACCACGAATCCGTGCGTCAACCGATCGACGCCACGGCGGAGGCCTGGCAGCCGCCCGCGCAGGAGCCTTTGGTGGACCAATCGACCGCCGCCCTGATAGGCGAGAGCCCCCTCGTCTCGGAGCCCGCGGACAGGCTACCTGCCAGCCCCAACGACCGCCCCGAGCAGCCGGATCCGCCGCTTCGCTTGGACCACGACGCCCCACCCGGCGACACCGCGCCTCGAGGCACCACGGCAGGAGACACCGGCAGCGGCCTCGCGGTCCCGCATTCCTCCACCGCGATACTCGCCCACCGGCCAGTGCAACCGACGGTGCAGCGCGCCCCATCTCTCGATCCCCCTACCGACCGTGCTGCGAACCCCAGCGGCGTGACCGGACCCAACGGCGAGACCGCGATGCGCCTGCCGACCGTCTTTGCGCCCGCGCCGGACGGCCAACCCCTTCCCGCCCCACAAGGGTCAGCCTGGAGAGACCGGGTTGCAGCCTCCTCGCCTCCACTGCCTCAGCCCGCGGCACGCCAGGCCGGTCCGCCAGCATCTCCCCTCGGAGGACGTCTGCCGGCAACACCGCCGACGCCATCCCGGCCGGACTCATCCCGTCTGCCCGGCATGAGTCCGGCTACCTCAGATGCCGGCAGTGCTGCGGTCGCAGCCGGGATCGCGCAGCGGATGCCGGACGGCTCCGTAGTGTTCTCACCACCCCCTCTCCGTGGCCCGGCGACGCCTCGTGAACCCACGCGGCACCCAGGCGACAGCCCGAGCACCGCCAGTCATGGGGCATCTCATGAGGCCTCGGACGGGTCACCCGTTCAGCGGATCGACCTGCCGAGTACTGCCGACATGCCGAGCACCTCGGACGCGTCTGAGGAGGACTTGACAGCGTCGGCCTCCGAGCTACCTGGGCAGGCCGCCGAGCTCGGCCAGTCGGCCGCGAGCGCAGCCGCGGCCATGGCTCCAGGCGACGGCAACGACGACGACACCGCCGAACTGGTGAAGAAGATGTGGCCCGACATCCGGTGGCGCCTGCGCAACGAGCTCCGCATCGAGCGGGAGCGCAAGGGCCAGCGGTAGCGAGGAAAGGGGCAAGCGCGTATGGCGACCGACAACAACAACAAGATCATCGAACCGGCCGTCGTCTGGCAGTTCAAAGTGACGATCGAGGACAACCACGACCTCGGCTTGTGGAACAGCTTCGAAGGGCTCGGCTGGGAAGTCACGATGGAACAGCGCGAGGAAGGCGGCAACAACTTCTTCGTGCACCAACTCCCGGGGCGACTCAAGTACCCCAATGTCAAAATCAGCCGCCCGCTGAACGCGGACAGCAACAAGGTGGCCAAGTGGTTCACGAGCATGGCTACCGGCGTCAAGCGCACCACTGCGCAGATCGTCGCGTTGGGCGGCGACGGCGAGGAGGTGTGCCAGTGGGGCCTCGACGGCGTCGTCCCCGTTAGGTGGACCGGTCCCTCGTTCAATGTGGAGACCACGAAGATCGCCACCGAGACGCTCGAACTGGCTCACCAGGGCTTCATCAATCCGGCGGAGAAGGGCTGACATGGCCTCCACCGCACAGGACAACCTCACCAAGGCGACCCTGATCATTCTCGAGCCCAAGAAGGGTGGCAACGCCTCCGAACTCGACCGGATCGACTTCACCTTCAATCCGAAGGAGTGGTCGATCACCCGAGCGGCCGACTGGAAGGCGGAAACGACGAAGAAGAGCACGCCTCCACCCGAGTTCAAGGGGCCGAAGCCCGCGTCGGTGACCGTCGAGATGTTTCTCGACGAGACCGAGGAGGACGGGGGCGACATATCCAAGACGGTGGAGCGCCTCTTCGCGTGTGTGAGGCCGGAAGAGTCCAGTGTGTCGTCGAACAAGCCTTCCGCCCCTCACGTCCTCTTCCAGTGGGGCGAGATCACGTTCAAGGGCTACATCGAACAGGTGGCGGTGAAATACAGCCTCTTCCGGGGTACCGGCACCCCCGTGCGAGGCACCGCGACCCTGACGCTGAAGGAGTTCCCTTCCGCGCCGGGCGCCCAGAACCCGACCTCGGGCGGCGAGCCGGGCACCCGGAGCCACCGAGTCGTCGCCGGCGACACCCTCGCGTCGATCGCGTACCAGGAGTATGGGAAGGCCGCCATGTGGCGCGCGATAGCCAACTTCAATCCCGCCGTCGAAGACCCGCTCCGCATCCCCGACGGCACCGTCCTCCTCATCCCGCCGGCCTGATCCCATGCCCGACCGCACCATCGCCCAGCTCGCATCGGCAACCTTCACCGTTGAACTCGACGGTTCGAAGGTCGCCGACGACGTCATGCAGACGATGGGCTACGCGGTGATCGAGGACTGCACGTCGTTGCCCGACATGGTGCTCCTCGCGTTCCACGACACCATGATCCCCGGAGAGGACAGCCTCCTCGACCGCGCCGGGTTCAAGATCGGCCAGGCTCTCAAGGTCCTCATCGCTTCCGAGGACGCGACCGACGGAGAGGAGATCTTCGACGGCGAGGTGACCGCGATCGAGACCGAGTACGACGCGGGCAAGCACCAACTGGTCGTGAGGGGATTCGACAAAGGCAGCCGCCTCTTCCGCAACCCCAAGGTGCACACCTACCTCGATGTGACCTACTCGGACGTGGTCACAGCGATCGCGCGTCGCGCGCAGCTCACCGCCGACGTCGACACTACGGCCGAGGCCCATGAGCACGTCTTCCAGCACAACCAGACCGACGCCGCCTTCATCGCCCAGCTGGCGTCCGAAGTGGGCTACGACTTCGAAGTCGCACGCGGCGAAATCCTCTTCAAGCGACCGGTAGCGATCTCGACTCCAGACGTCGAGTTGGAGCTCGACGACCAACTCCTCAAGTACAACGCATCGATCACAGCCGACGGCCAGGTCACGTCCGTGACGGTCTCGGGGTGGGACGTTAAGAACAAGCAGGCGATCACCGGGACGGCCGACGCCGAGAGCGTCACCGCGAAGCTCGACGACGCGAGCTCCCGGCCCGCTTCGGTGGCTGACGCGGTCGGCAGTGGCTCCTATGCCGCGCATGCCATTCCGTACTCGACTCAGGAGCAGGCCGATGAAGCCGCGAAGGCTCTGGCCCAGCTCTTCGGCAGTTCGTACGCGCAGGTCGCCGGCGTCGCGCGCGGGAACCCGAAGATCAAGGCCGGCGCGGTCGTGAAGCTCAACAAGATCGACACCGCCTTCCTCGGCATGCATCGGGTGACCAAGAGCACTCACGTCTACGACGGTGGGGAATACCAGACCCACTTCGAGTGCACCGGCCGGCGCGAGCTCTCACTGAACGCGCTCACCGGCGGCGGCAACGGGGTGGCCGAACCCGGCGCCGACCGCGTATCGGCGCCCATCGCGGGCGTCATGGTGGGTGTCGTAACGAACAACCAGGATCCCGAGGAGCTCGGTCGGGTCAAGGCGAAGCTCCCGGCTCTTAGCGAACAAGAGGAGACCGGCTGGCTCCGTGTGATCCAGCCTGGTGCAGGCGCCGGCCGCGGGCTGTTTGTAATGCCCGAGGTCAACGACGAGGTGGTCATCGCGTTCGAACACGGCGATGTGCGGCGCGGCTATGTGATCGGCGGCGTATGGAACGGGGTCGACCAGCCCAACCAGCCATCCAGCGGCGGTGCGGTGTCATCGGCGGTCGACAAACGCTCGTTCACGTCGTCGAAGGGCCATTTCCTCGTGTTTCAGGACAAGGACGGGGACGAGCTCGTCCAACTCGCCACCAAGGATGGGCGGTTCTCACTCACGCTCGCGCAGGACGCGGACGGTGGGACGATCCTACTCGAGAGCGACAACAAGATCTCCCTCAGCTCGAAGAGCGATCTCGCCATCAAGAGCGATACCAAGCTCACGATCGAGTCGGCGACCGAGCTACTTCTCAAGAGTCAGAAGGTGACGATCCAGGCCCAAGGCGGCGACGCCATGCTCGAGGGAGTAAACGTGAAGGTCGCCGGTCAAGCGGGGCTGAACATGGAGGCCACCACGTTCGACCTGAAGGGCAGCGCGAAGGGAGCCGTGAACGGTGGCGCACTACTCGAGGTCAAGGGTGGCCTCGTGAAGATCAACTGAGCGAGGAGATGGAATGGCACAGGAGCTGGTAGGTCGGGGCATCGCTTTCCCGATGCGCGTCAGCACGACCGGCGGTCTCGCCACAGTGACCGACGACGACGAGATCCGCGAGAGCATCCGGCTCGTTCTCGGCACGGCGTACGGGGAACGTCCGATGCGACCTGAGTATGGATGCGGGATCCATGACTTCGTTTTCTCGCCGTCCAACGCCACCACGGCCGGCCGCGTGGCCTACGAAGTCCGGCAGTCCCTCGAACGCTGGGAACCGCGCATCGCAGTCGACGACGTCCGGGTCACCTTCGACTCTGAGGACACTGCGGTGATGTACATCGCCGTCAGCTACGCGGTGCGGGGCACCAACGACCCCCGCAACCTCGTCTTCCCCTTCTATACGATCCCGATGGAGGAATAAGCGATGTCGCTTCCCGCTCCCAACCTCGACGACCGCGACTTCCAGTCCCTCGTCAACGAAGCCAAGCGGATGGTGCAGCAGCGCTGTCCGGAGTGGACAGACCACAACGTCTCAGATCCAGGCGTGACCCTTATCGAGACGTTCGCGTACATGGTCGATCAGCTCGTGTGGCGGCTCAACAAGGTGCCGGATCGCACCTACATCAAGTTCCTCGAGTTGATCGGCTTGCGCCTCGCACCGCCCAGCGCGGCGCGCGCGCCGGTGACATTCTGGCTTTCGGCGCCTCAGGAAGAGACGATCACGGTGCCGGTCGGCACCGAGGTGGCAACCCGGCGCGGTGAGGAGGAGCCGGTGGTGTTCCAGACCGCCGGCGAACTCGCCATCGTGCCGTGTTCGCTCCAAACGGTTGCCACCGACGCCGGCGACCAGGTCGATAGGACCGAGACGCTGCTCGCCAACCAGGACTTCTTCGCCTTCGCCGAGGTGCCCGAGGTAGGCAACTGCCTCTATGTCGGGCTGTCCAACCCTGTCCCGTCGTGCGCCGTAACACTCCGATTCGGGTGCGAGATCGAAGGCGTTGGCGTCGACCCTCGGTATCCCCCCCTGGCGTGGGAAGCATGGGACGGCGATAGCTGGGTCGGCTGCGAGGTCGACGAGGACGAGACCGGAGGCCTCAACCGCGACGGCGACGTGGTGCTCCATGTGCCGACCACCCACCGTGCCCATGCAGGCATCGTGCGGACTGCCGCCGGCTGGTTGCGCTGCCGTGTTACGGAGAGCGCCGAGTGGCAGCCCGCCTACAGCGCTTCACCCAGGATCACGCGCGTCTCAGCGTTCACGATCGGAGGCACGTCCGATGCGGTGAACGCCGAGATCATCACTGACGAGATCGTCGGCATGTCCGAGGGCGTCCCAGGCCAGCGCTTCCCGCTCCAGCACCGACCAGTGGTGCAGGGCGACGAGCCCTACGTCGTAGAGGTCTCGGCCATGGAGGGATGGCAGGAGTGGACGCTCGTCGACGACTTTGCGTCGAGCGGAGAACAGGACCGCCACTTCATGATCGATGAGGCCGCGGGCGAGATCGTCTTCGGTCCAGCCGTGAGGGAAGCGGACGGATCCATGACCCAGTACGGCAAGGTTCCCGAACAGCCATGGCCAATTCGCATCCGGGAGTACCGGGCCGGCGGTGGTCGTCACGGCAACGTCGCGCGCCACACCATCGCGGCCATGAAGTCGACCATTCCCTACGTAGCCCGGGTCTCGAATCGGCGGGCAGCCCAGGGCGGCACCGACGGGGAGACAATCGAGAACGCCAAGCGAAGGGGCCCGATCCTGCTTCGCACCCGCGAGCGTGCCGTGACGGCAGAGGATTACGAGCAGCTCACCTTGCGCGCCGCGCGTGACATCGCACGCGTCCGGTGCGTGCCCGCGGGAACCGAGGCCGATCAAGCCGGTGGCATCCGAGTGCTCCTCATCCCCCGCGTAGAGGACGGGACCTTCGGCGCCCTCGAGTTCAGCCAGTTGGTGCCGACAGACGAGACATACCAGCGGGTCACCGAGTATCTCGACGCCCGCCGCACGATCGGCGCCCGGGTCGTCATCGAGACCCCGAGCTACGTGACAGTGAGTGTGGTCGCGGCGCTACGGGCCAAGCCGCGGTATGAGGCGCGCCGCCTCGAGACCAGTGCCCTTGAGGCGTTGTACCGATACTTCCATCCGGTCCACGGAGGCCCCGATGGCGAGGGGTGGCCCTTCGGACGCCCCGTGCATGCCGGTGAGGTGTACTCGGTGCTCCAGTCGCTACGGGGCCTCGAGTTCGTCGAGGATGTGCGGTTGTATCCAGCCGACCCCTTCACCCGTCAACGGGAGGCGCGTCAGGATCGGATCGAACTCGGACCGAACGACCTCGTCTTTTCCTGGGATAACCAAGTGATGGTGCAGTCGACGTGAATGCCGCGACTTGTAGGATGGCCGCCAAGCCCACGTGCATGGAAGGAGGCGGGCCATGAGGGGCATGGTCGAGGGTCTACAAACGCGCCATCCCATCGGATTCTTGCTGCCCGCGCTCTACCAGGACGACGCCTTCGCACAGCAGTTCACCTCCGCTCTGGACGCGGTAATGGCGCCGATCCTCACAACGCTCGACTGCGTCGAGGCCTATGTCGATCCCAACCTGGCTCCGCCCGACTTCGTCGAGTGGCTCGCCGAATGGGTCGGAATCGAACTCGACGAGAACTGGCCGCTCGAGCGCCAGCGCGACCTCGTCGCCAACGCTGTGGGGCTGTATGAGTGGCAAGGCACGGCGCGCGGGCTCGCCCGCATCATCGAGATCTACGCCGGGGTCGCACCTGAGATCACCGAAAGCGGCGGGACGTCGTGGGCCCCATCACCTGGCAGCGACCTGCCCGGAACCGCGAACGCGCACGTGAAGGTGACTCTGCGCGTGCCCGACCCGGCCGCCGTCGACGTGGCGCGCATCGGCCGGATCGTCGCCGCGGCCAAGCCGGCCCATGTCGTACACGAGGTCGAGGTCGTCGCTGAATGATTGTCTGCACGCAGTGCGGAAACCACAACCAGGACGACGACGAATTCTGCGGCTCCTGTGGGAAGTTCCTCGAGTGGGTCGGAGAGAAGATCGAGGAACCCGCCCCACCGCCTCCGCCTCCTGAACCCGAGGTCGAGGAGGAACCTGAACGGAGAGGGATCGTCGATCGCGTCCGCTCCGCGGTCGGTCTCGAAGACGACGACCCCGCAGACGATCCCGTCGCAAGCGATCCGCCGGCGCGAGACGATCAGAGCACCGACGAGGCCGCGCCGGACGACGCTTCGGCCGCGGCTGCACGTGCCGAGGAGGATCGCCTGCAGGCCGAGGCTGAGGCGCAACGGTTGGCGGACGAAGCCGCTCGTCAGGTGGCGACGGAAGAGGCCCGCCGCCAACAGGCCGAAGCCGAGGCGGCGGCTTCAGAACGCGAAGCCGAGGCGGCCGAAGCCGAACGGCAAGCCCAAGCCGACGCCGCGGCGGCAGCTGCAGCCGCTGAACGTGAACGCGAGGCTCAGGCCGCCGCGGCCGCGGCCGCCGAAGCCGAACGCGAGCGGGAAGCCGAACGCGAGCGGGAAGCCGAACGCGAGCGGGAAGCCGAACG
>CAZWDB010000047.1:26430-32379 GCA_964632885.1 uncultured Acidimicrobiales bacterium
GCGAGCGGGAAGCCGAACGCGAGCGGGAAGCCGAACGCGAGCGGGAAGCCGAACGCGAGCGGGAAGCCGAACGGCAAGCCCAGGCGGAGGCCGAGCTCGAACGCCAGGCCGAGGCAGCGGAACGAGAGCGGGAAGCGCAGGCGGCCGAAGCCGAGCGCAAGGCCGCCGCGGCCGAAGCCGAACGCGAACGCCAAGCCGAAGCCGAACGTGAGGCCGAAGCCGCCCGAGCCGACGCTGAGGCGGAGCGGGAACGCCAGGCTGAGGAAGCGGCGCGGGCAGCCAAGGAGGCGGCCGATCGACGAGCAGCGGCAATGCTCGCCAGACCTCGAGGCCAGACCCCGACCCCGCCCCCTCCGACGCCACCACCGGGCGTTAGGCCGCAAGCGGAGTCCCAACCCCCGGAGCCCGAACCCCAGCGAGAGCACGAAGAGACCGCCGAGCGGCAACCGACCGCCCACCAGCCGATCGCGCACGTGCCGGGCGAACAGACCTTGCCGCCGCGACCCGAACCGAAGAAGGTCGCTCCCACGCGTCAGGTGAAGCCCGGAGATCTCATCTGCGGCGAGTGCGGCGAAGGCAACGACCCACAGCGCCGCTTCTGCCGCAAGTGCGGGCATTCCCTCGCCGAAGCCGTCGCCGCAACCCGCCCGCCGTGGTGGCGCCGCCTCTTCTCTCGTGACAAGAGCCGGTCTCGCGATCCCCGCGACAAGCGCGGCAGCAAACGGAAGGGTGCCGGTCAGGGGGCGCGTGGTGCCGGCCGGGCTGCCAAGTCCGCCGGCTGGCAGGCGAACCGCGCCATGTACATGGTCCGCCGAGCAATCATGCTGCTCGCGCTGATCGGCATCGTTGGGGCGGTGGCGCTCCCCGGCCCGAGAGGCGCGATCACCGACACCGTGAGCACCTGGTTCACCAAGGCCAAGCTGGCGGTGGCGCCGGAGTTCGTCGCGGTCAACCCCGTAGCAGCCGAGGCGACCTCCGCCGCGCCGGGTCATGAAGCCGACAAGCTGATCGATGGTGCCTCGAACACCTACTGGGCCGAAGGCGTCCCCGGAGACGGTGTAGACCAGATCGTCACGGTCCACTTCCCCGAGCCACGAGACCTCGACAAGATCATCGTGACGTCGGGCGCATCCGGGGACGACCCGTTCCTGTCGCAGCCACGGCCGCGGGTACTCCACATCGTCTACGACACCGGCGGTGGTATGGACATCGAGGTGCGCGATGAGTCAGATCCGGGCACCTACGACCTCGAGGACGCCACTCAGGTCACGACCGTGCAGATCCAGATCGCCGCGGTGTACCCCTCCGCGCAGGGCGGCGACAACACCGCCATCTCCGAACTCGAGTTCCGTAGCCGCCGACGCGCCTGACCAACCGGACTTGAGGCAATAACGCACGGAGTCCGTTCGTTATTGCCTCAAGTCCGGAGGCCGAGGTCGTCGAGAACCTCCTCGTAGTCTCGGAGGCTGCGGGCGGCTGCGGCCGCGTCGCCGGCGCGCTCGTAGGCTTGGATCACAAGTCGCCACAGGCCGTCTCGGTAGCGATCGATCTGCAGTCCGCGTTCGCCGACCGTTGCCGCCGCGGTGGCATTGCCCTGAGCCAGCTCGATCTCGGCCAGAGCCTGGGCCGCCTCGGCTACCTCGAGTCGCAGCCGCTCCCTGGCCTTCACCACCCACTCGGCGGGACCTTCTTCGGGAAGGAGGTCTCCCCCGTAGGTAGCCAGCGCGTGCGACAACCACTGAGCGGCCTCGGCATCGTCGCGGCCGGCCGCGGCTCGTCCCCGCTCAACGGCGCGCTCGACCTCGAGCACGTCGACGTCGGCGTCGTCGGCAAGGGCCAACCGGTAGGCGTCGCCCTCACGAACCAGCAGCGACGACTGGCCCCTGAGCGCGTCAGGCTCCAACAGCCGGCGCAGACTCGAAACGGCCACTTGCAGGTTGCGGGTGCCCGCCTTCGGGTCAGACTCGCCTGGCCACAGCGCTTCGATGAGTTGCTCCCGATGCACACCTCGCCCGGCGCGCGAGGCGAGGAAGCGCAGCAATGACCGGTGACGAGGCTTGAGCGCCGCCAAGTCGACCGGTTCACCGGCGACCACCACCTGGAACCGACCGAAGCAACGGATCATGAGCGACGGCGTCCCCGCACGCTCGTGCGGTTTCGGCGACGCACCCTGTGGCTGAGGACGCCCGGACTCCTCGATTGTCAGGCTGGAGGGAACGACGGCTTCAGCTCGATCGGTGATGTCACCGCGTCCGAGGCGCCGGCCGAGCAAGGCGGCCTCTTCCGCGAGCCGGGTGGCGGAGGCCTCGTCGTGGGGGGAAGCTCGCCGAGCCCGGAGGCTGGCGAGGGTGACCAGGAGCTCGGCCCGGCGTTCGTCGCTCCAACCGGCCGAGTCCAGCAGCGCCAGCCCGGCCTCGCACTGGCGCACCGCCTCGTCGTACGCGCCGCTGACGATCGCCCACTCGCCTGCTCGCACCGCGTAGGAGATCGCCTTCTCCACATCACCGTCGCCCGCGGCGCGGAGAAAGTGATGCGCCAGCTCTGCGAGTCGGGGCTCGACGAGCGCGCCCGCGGCCGTTTCGATCGCGTTGCCCACCCTGCGGTGGAGCCTCACACGCAGGGCGGGGTCGAGCTGGTCGTAGATCGCCTCGTGGATCAGCGCGTGGCCAAACGTGTACTGGCCCGCGTCGGCCCAACTTTCGGCGACGACACCGGCGGCGACCGCTTCACTCACCGCCGTGAGCACCATGCCGGCATCCATATCGGTGACCCGTTCGAGCAGCGATAGCGAGAACGTTCGGCCGATGACGGCCGCGGCGCGGAGCAACTCGGCGGCCTTGGGCGACAACGACTGCGTCCGCCGGATGGCGAGATCATGCACACCGCCCGCCACGTGCACCTGCTCGGTAGCTACGACGCTCGCGTCGTCGAAGCGGTCTTCGGCCAGCAGAAGTTTCGCGGTTTCCTCCACGAAGAACGGGTTGCCGGCGGTCTTTTCCCACACCGCACGCGCGAGAGCCGCGGGTGCCGGCCGGCCAGCCATGTTCTGGAGCAGTTCGCCGACCTCGTTCGGACCGAGGCCTACGAGCGGCAGGTGCAGGGCACCGGTCGACCCGCCAACCGCCGTCGCCGCACCCCGCCTCGTGTCCACCAGCAGCACGGGCAGCTCGGGTACGACTTTGGCGAGGTATTGGAACAGGGCAGCAGACGATGCGTCGGCCCAGTGAATGTCATCGAGGACGAGGACGAGCGGACCGCGCGCCGCAGCGCGTTCGATCACCCCGGTCATGGCGCGAAATACCGTGAACCGCGAGATGTTCCTACCGTCGTCCGGTGCGGCGGGCGGCGCCGCGACGAGTTCGGCCAGTTCCGGTACGACCAGCTGGAGGGCGTCGAGGTCGCCGTTCACCTCTGCGATGAGGTCGTCGAGGTCACGGCCCAACATGTGGCTGCGGAGGACTTGCGCCCACGGCCAGAAGGCCGGTCCGCCTTCCATGCCGCGTCCCCAGAGCACAGTGGCGCCTCGGTCGGCAGCGTAGATCGCGACTTCCTCAGCCAAACGCGTCTTGCCGATCCCAGACTCGCCGTCGATGTCGACCACGCCGCCCGCACCCTCGAAGGCGGCGTCGACCCGCGCACGCAGCTCCATCAACTCGCGTGCGCGCCCGACGAGTGGCCGCGCGCCCGATCCGTTTGCCGCCAGCGCGTCGTACGGAGGAATGTCGCCTGTCCGGGGCGCGAGCGTGGCGAGGTCGAGTCCGCACTCGTCCTCGATCCCCCTCCGCAAGGCGTGGTACTCCCCGCTGCGGTCGGGGTCGGCCGCCGCGAGCGCGACGTAGGCCACGCCCAGTGCGCCGTGGACTCCTGTGTTACGAGCGAAGCTCTCGGCACCTCTCGCCAGGTCGCGGGCCTCCGGCTCGCCCGCGCGGACGGCCGCCACGGCATGGGCTGCCCTCGCCCACGCCTCGAGCACGCCGGCGCCGAGCCGCCGGCAAGCAGCGACTGTCTCCTCCAGCGGGGCAACAGGAGCCGCGCCCGCCCTGAGCTGACCGAACGACGTCATGAGTCCTTCAAGCGCGGCACCCCAACCCTCACCGACGGGCATGGCACCGGCGTCCGCGTCGACCATCGTGGGGTCGAACCGGGCGGCAGTACGCCCCGCCCATGCCAGCGCGCCGAAGCCGAGCCGGTCCGCCCGATCGCAGGCCGCTTCGATCGCGGTTTCGGCCACCGGCGCGCCCCCGAGGAGCGCGGCGACGGCGGACCCGATCTCCGCGCCCACCGCCACGACCTCGGACGCGTCCGAGCGAGCCGCCACCGCGTCGAGACAGAGGCGCGCATCCCGCGCCGAGCCCGCGAGGAGAGCCGCAAGTCCAGTCGCGAGGAGTCCCGCGGCACCATCGATCCCCGCCGCACGGTGCCGGGCGGCCTGGGGCTCGCGGATCGTGGCGACCCTGAGAGTGCCCGTCCAGTCAGCCGGCGGCACGGGCACCGCCTGGAGCCATGCGGCCAGGGCCTGACGCTCGCGTTGGGCAGCCTCGGAACCGGATCCTGCGCCGAAGGCCGCCTCGGCCTGCGCGTAGCGCTGGGCGGCGCCCGTCCAGTCGCCGTCAGCCAGTAGACGGCGAGCCGAGGCGAGCATGAGCCAAGGATCCTGATCGACAAGGTTCGCGGGCAGCAGTTCCAGCCAGCCCCCTCGGTCGGCGATCGGGCGCTCCCCGCTGTCGACTAGCAGCCGCCTCACTGCGCTCCAGTCCTCGCCGCGGCAGTAAGCGCGCATTGCTTCCGAGAGTGCACCGGCCTCTTCGAGGAGCTGGCCGGCATGCAGATACCGCTCCCGAACCGCCGCGTCGCCGAGCTCCTCCACGAGGATGGTTTCGAGGTGCGAACGAAGGACCTCGTGGTAGCGGTACGACCCGTCGTCGTCCAGGGCCTGAGTGAAGATCTGGCGCTCGTCAAGCTCCTCGAGAAACGATGCGCTGTCGTTGGTGCCTCGCAGGAGATCGCACAGCTCGGGGGTCAGACGACCGGAGACACACGTCTCGAGCAAGAACCGCCGGAGCTCGCGTGGCAGGTCGTCGATCACGTTCGCGGTCAGGTAGTCGCGGACGAGCCGCGCACGAGTCGCCATGGCCTCGAGAGTCCGCCGTCGCTCCTGGGGCGTCTTCCCCTTCGTCGCCAGATGGAACAGCTGAAGGCCGGCCGCCCAACCTTCCGTGCGGCGCGCCAGTGCCGCAAGTTCCTCTGGGAAAAGGGGCTCTCCGTAGAAGTCGCGGAACAACGCCTCCACTTCCCAAGGACGGAACCGCAAGTCCTCGGTGCCGAGCTCGAGCACCTCTCCCATGACCCGTAGGCGTGACAGGTTGAAGGCGGGCACTCGCCGGCTCGCGGCCACGACGGTGATGCTCGACGGCAGATTGTCGACGAGCCGCTCGAGGATGGCCTCGGCCGGCGTCTCGTACAGAGCGTGCAAGTCGTCGATGGCCAGGAGGGCGTTGGGCCCCTCGTAGGTGTCGAGCGCGGCGCAAGCATCGTCGACGGTGGCCCAACCGCCGCTGTCGGCGGCGACCGGAACTACATCGAGCAGGGCGCGCTCCAGGTGGGCGAGGACGGCGAGTGGTGTCGTGTCACCCGAGTCGGCGCGGTACCACGCGACCGGGCCCTCGCATGCCGACGCGAACTGGGCCAGCACCGTCGTCTTCCCGGAGCCGGCCGGGGCCACGACGAGGACGAGGCGCTGCTCATGCAGCCGAGCGCCGATCGCACCGAGTCGCGAACGACTATGCGCCCGCACCCGTGGTGCCTTGATCCTCGCCCGGGGCACCGGCTTTGCCGGTTTTGCCGGATTGACCATTCCCATCCCGCCTTGCCGGTTTGCGCCCTACCGGACGCTAGCAACGTTAGCGCAACAGCCGAAAGGCGTTCTCGGTCGCCTATTACAAGTCCTAA